>JADJWT010000001.1:4032500-4313736 GCA_016716225.1 Ignavibacteriota bacterium
TGAATATTTCTTGTCATATTCTAAAATGTTTTCCGGAAAATGAAATTCATTTATTTCTATTAAACAAAATTCGGGTGAAAAAAATATTACCTCATTCTCCTTTTCAATTTGAATTACATATCCATTTGCGTTTGGAGATTCTTTCCATTTGAAAAATGGTGTTATAGTATTAATTGTATAAAATGAATCAGAACTTGGGAAAAATAATTGCGGAGTTTTTAATCTTGTGGAATCTGTTAAAATATTATTTTCGGATTCTTTAATATTTTTTTTTGTTTGCGGATAATTAATTGAGAATAAAAAAAAAGTTAAGATTAGAAATAATTTTTGAAAATTTCTAAAATGTAAAAAAAACGATATATTTTTTTTGCAAAAAATTCTCAAGGAATAGTAAACTCAAAACTATTTGAAATATCATTTGGCGGAACCAATTTACTTTCCGGAATATCTTCTTTTTCATTAAACTTAATTAATAATTTTGCGGTGTAATTTCCCGAAAGAAATTTCTCCTTTGGTAAAATATAATTTCTTACAATATTGTAATAAACTGAAATATAATCTTGTTCTTCTAATATTATTTCTCCTTTGGAATTTGTAACAGAAAGATTAAAATTTCCATAATATGGAGAATTTCCCAATTGATTTATTTTATATAAAAGTTGAAATGTTTCTGTAGAATCTTTTATTATTTTTGCATTTTCTATTTGTAAATCTGTAAAGACAGAATCCGTTCTGTAAATTGCGGTTGTAACTTGATTTAGTACAAATTTAAGTTTTGCAGTTACACCGGTTCCATCACTTGTTGTTGTATCATTATTTGTTGGAGTTGAAGAAGTTACAATTCTTGTCCAATAAGTTCCCTTTTCAACATTTTGTGGAGGTTTAATCATTAAACGGATTGTTTGTCGCTCTTTTGAATTCAGCACAAATTTTTTAGGAAATGCTGTTATCCAATTATTTAATGAAGGATATTCCTCGTTCGGATTTTCTAAATATTTCATCGTTCTGTTTCCAAGTGAATCAGAAATCGGAAATCCGAAAATGAAAGAAATTGTAATTTCATACGGATCAAAAGATTCGTTTTGCACAATCATACTTCCGAATTTATTATTTTCATCCATGTAAACAACATAAGGTGAAATTATTACTTGTGCATAAATCGGTAAAGAAAATAAAAATATCAGAAAAAATTTTTTCATAAAAACTCAATTGTTAAAGTTATTGATCCGTTGTAATTTCCGGGACTTATTCCGGAATTTGATGAAATACTTCCGCCAAGCCAAATGTAAATCGGAATATAAAAAAGTGCGTTTCTTATTTCCAAAGGTGAATTTGGGTTAAAAATAGTTCTACCACTTTGTCTGTTATAACGCGACCAAGCACCGCTGTTACTTGCAAATTTTATTGGAATTGTATGAATTCCGTTTGTTAAAAAACTTGGGAGTTTAAAAGTTACCAACAAATCTGCTCTTATAAATTTATTATGATAAAAGTAAAACTGCGCCGCTCTTTCATCTGAATTTAAAATTGTTTCTGTGTATCCAATAAAAATATCGCCAAACTCCAAATCATTGTATTTATAAGTTACAATTGATTGGGAATTAACTTCAGCAAATACAATTACAAATAAAATGAAAAAGTATGATTTTGCTTCTTTCATAAATCAATTTTTTGGTATTTCAAATTAGATAATTTTTAAATTATTTACAAAAATAATATGTTGAAAAACAATCAGTTAGCGGATTTAATTGAAGTAATCTTTAAAGATTGGGAAATTGAAGTTTTATTTTGATTCAGTGAATTTCAATACGTTGAATTAATAAATTACGGTAACAAATAATTCCTTTTGTAAATCATAATTATTTTTTAAAAAAGTTTTTTGATTTCTTTCAACAATTTTCGAAGAAATTTCTGAATTGGGGAAAAGCTTTAATTTTTGCGAATTTTCTTTAATCGAATTATAAATTACTCTATCATTATAGTTGATTAAAATATTTCTTTTTTTCAAAAAATCATCACTTGAGAAAATAAATTTCTCCGAATTTTCTCCATTTTTAATAAAATTTTCGGAAGTTAATAAATTACTTTTTACCAACTTTATTCTTATTTCAACATTTGCAGATTGCATAGATTGACAAAATATATTTGCTGAAACAAATAAAAAAAGAATTATCAATATTTTTGAATATTTCTGCAATGTAAATTTTAATGTGATTGAAGTTTTTCAAATTATCGAATTTTCAAACAAAATTGTTTATTGCAAATCACAAATTAGTAAGTAACGGAAAGTATAAATAGTCCCACATAATCGCCAATTTCTTGTTTTGGATTTATTGTAATTTCGCCGCCAACGTAAATTTGCAGCTCGCCAATAAGTCCGTTTTGAATTAACGGTAGTGAAATTCCATCAAAAATTTGCTTTGCATTTTTTGCTTCTAAAGTTGGAATGAAAGTTAGAGTTCCTAATTTTCCTCCATATTTTGAAACCCATTCATAATTTGTAAGTTGAACTGAGCTGAATCTGATTGTAACATTTTTCCCAGGGTGACCGGTTACAATAAATTGTTTCCCTAAATTTGGTTTAATTCTTTCGGTAAAAGTGCTTCCGGTTAGAATAATTTCCCCAAAGTCTAATTCTCCGCTTCCGGATTTAATTGATAAAGGTTGAATAAGATTTGCAGTTGCGTTTCCGCTAATGTAACCGGATTGTTGCGCAAAAAAGGATTTTGTTAATAGAATTATAATTACTATGAATAATTTTTTCATAGTAAAAAATAGGCATAGATTTGAAATTTTTAAAGATTAAAAAAAAATGGCGTTAGATTTCAATTTTCTTATTATCTAACGCCACTGAGGACCCATGAGGATGTTAAAATTAAATTCTTATCAATTATCGGTACAAAATTTAAAAACTTTAATTTTATTCTGATTCAATATCTAAATAAATTATTATAAAAAACTTTAATTCATCTAAAAAGAAAATATCTAATTTAAATAACAAAGTTTCCTCAATATTCTACTGTTAATGAAAATGTTCCGTTATAATCTCCATACGGCTGATTACTATTTATTGTCAAATTTCCGCCAATCCAGATATATAATTTTCCTAAAGGATTAGTGTTACTTAATCTAACTCTTGAATCATTTCCTAAATTAGTTGCACCGATATAATTAATATTTCCGTTTGTGTGTCGTGCAACAGTTCTAAATCTGATTGTTCCATTTGTTCCGCCATTTATATTTACCCAATTATAATTATTCAAATATACATTTCTGGAATAAGAAACTGTAACATATCTGCGTCTAAATCCGGTTACTTCGTATTCAATTCCAGATTCCGGTATTTTTGATAAAGTTAAATTATTGCCAGTATATATTATTTCACCAAAATCTAAATCACCCTTAATTTTATTTAAAGCCAATCCATTATTTAGTGAAATGTTAATATCTACAGTTGCATTAAAATTAGATTGTGCAAATAATTTGCATGAAGATATCATTATTAAAAGAACAAATATATTTTTTAACATTTAAGTTCAAAAAAGTTTTGGGAATAATCTTGTTATTCCCGTTTAAAGTTTTAGTAAGCAACAGTAACTGTTAAACTACCACCATAGATACCAGCAGGAGCATCTGCTGGAACTGCAATACTGCCACTTAACCATAAATTAAGCTCACCATTTAAACCAAGAGTTTCTGAAGCTAAAACGCTTATTCCACCAGTTGGTGAATCAGATTCACCAGTTTGTGTAAATGACGGAGTAAAGGTTAGACTATTTAATCCACTAATTAAACTAAGTGTACTTGGGAAACCTATATTAACTGTAGCTCCACTGTGACCAGATATAAGAAAATTTACAACATTTGTTGGACTAATTACTTGAGCAGATGATGTAACAACAGCTTCATCAAATTGTAATGCACCTGTTACATTTGTAATTGTTAGTCCCTTTTTCAAGCTTATTTGAACATTTGATGATGCATTACCAGAACTTTGAGCAAACATCACACTTGTTGAAAAAATAAGTGCAACTAAAACAATAAGATATTTTTTTAAGTACATTTAATACTCCCTTTTGATTTGTTGAAATTAATTTTTGATATAAAAATTCAAAGTGTGTGCCAGATCACATTATTGCTAATTTCTACATAATCTTAATAATTTATAGGAGTTGGATTTTCCTGCTGTTTCAAATTGCTGTGGATATTCTTTTCTGTATTTTATTGGGACATTTATATACTTTGATTTTATCTTGCTTAAATATTTTTTTTCTAGTTGAAGATGAATTTTAAAAATTATTACTTTCACAATTATCATAAGTAATATAATTTTGATTTGTTAATAGTTATGAACGGTTGAATTTTCAACAAAGAAATATCGTGATAAGAAGTGTTTAGATTTAACAATTCATAAATTTCAAAAAGTAAAAATTTTTTTCGATTGATAATTTTAAATTATTCTTTAATAAAATTGGAAACTTATGAAAGAAGTTGATTTATGGATTTTTATTTACAACAAATTAAATAGAAATATAAAAGTTAATTTGTTAATTGTTGCAGATTCAAGTCTATCTTCACCGGGAAAATCCGGATTTAAAATGGCAATTTCCGAAGATGTTGAAACTTATGGAACAATCGGCGGCGGAATTATGGAATTTGATATTTTAAATGAAATTCGCGGAACATTAAATCTTGCAGAACCGGTTAACTTTATAAGAAAGTTACATCACAGCAAAACAAAGGATGGACATTCTTCCGGATTAATTTGCGGAGGTACTCAAACTTTAATTGTTCAAACTTTAACAATAGAGTATAGAGATTTAGTAAAAAATATTATTGATAATCTCGAAGAACAAATAAATGGAATTTTACGTTTAAATCCATTTGGACTTGATTACACCGCAAGAAAGGAAAATGAAAAAGATATAAATTTATTTTATGAAGATGAACAAAATTGGCAGTACGAAGAAAACATTGGTTTATTAAATACAGTTTACATTATCGGCGGAGGTCATGTTGGATTAGCTGTTTCACGAGTTATGGCAACTTTAGATTTTTACATTGTAACTTTTGATCAAAGAGATGATATAATTACAATGAAACAAAATACATTTGCAAATAAAAAAATTATTACAAAATATGAAGATGTAAATAAGTTTATTAGAGAATCAAAAAAATCTTATGCTGTAATTGTAACACCAAATCACGATGGAGATAAAGAGGCACTAAAATCAATTATCGGATTAAATCTTAAATATATTGGTCTGATGGGAAGTGATAAAAAATCAAAAAGTATTTTTACACATTTGGAATCTGAGGGGATTAACAGAGAACTTTTTAAAAAAGTTAATACACCGGTAGGTTTAGAAATAAATGCAGAATCTCCGGAAGAAATTGCAATTAGTATTGCGGCGGAAATTATCAAAATTAAAAACTACTAATTTTATTTAAGAGAAAATATCACATATTTTAAGTTTTCTTTTGTAAGAAAATTAATCTTGTTAGGACTTATGAATAAAATTTTAATTACCGGTGCAAGTGGCCTCATTGGAAGTGAGTTATCTGATTTTCTTTTACAAAAGAATTACGAAATTGTAAAACTTGTACGCACTAAAAATAATATCCCAAACATATTCCTTTGGGATATTGAAAAAAGTTTTATTGAAAATGGAGCTTTGGAAAATATTGATTACGTCATTCACCTTTCCGGAGCCGGTATTGGCGATAAACGTTGGACTGAAAAAAGAAAAAAAGAAATTATTGATAGCAGAATTAAGTCTACTGAATTATTATTCAATAGTTTTTCCAAAATGAAAATTAAACCAAAGGCAATTATATCAGCTTCAGCTGTAGGATATTATGGAGCAATTACTTCTGATAAAACATTTAATGAAGACGATCCGCCGGCAAATGATTTTCTTGGAAATGTTTGTAAATTATGGGAAGATTCAGTTAATAAATTTGATGAACTTGGAATGAGAACAGTTAAACTCAGATTGGGCGTAATTCTTTCTAATAATGGTGGAGCCCTCAAAAAAATGCTACTGCCCGTAAAATTAGGAATGAGCTCTGGTTTAGGAAACGGAAATCAGTATATGCCCTGGATTCATATACAAGATGTATTAAGTATTTTTTTACATTGCATTGAAAATGAAAATATTAATGGAGCTTACAACGTTACAGCGCCTTTCTCGGTTACAAATAAAATATTTATAAAAAATTTAGCACAAGTTTTTAATAAGCCATTCTTTATGCCAAATGTACCATCATTTATAATGAAACTTTTGTTTGGTGAAATGGCAAACATAATTTTATATGGAAGTAAAGTTTCATCACAAAAAATAATTGATGCGGGATATAAATTTAAATTTCCGGAATTGGGAATGGCATTGCTGGATTTATTTAAGAAATAAATTATTTGATAAGCATCATCTTTTTTGTTGATAGATAAGATTCATATTTTAACTGATAATAAAATACTCCGCTTGGTAAATTGCTTCCATCAAATTGAATTTTATAATTCCCCGGTTTATGACTTTCGTTAACTAACGTTTTTATTTCTCTTCCCAAAATATCAAATAGCAAAATTTTCACATTGGGCGTTTTACCTTTTTCATTTTTCGGAATCGAATATTCAATTGTTGTTGTTGGATTAAACGGATTTGGATAGTTTTGTTTTAAATAAAATAAATTTGGTTTCGAAATTATATTATTTTCAATTTCTGTAATTATATTAAATTGTATGTCATCAAAAAATAATTCACCAAATTTTTCTCCATTTTCATTCTGAATAATTTTTAACGAATTAAAAAACAAATCGGAATTCTCCAAATTAATTTCTCTAAACTTCCACCCCGTCCAATTTATATTTCCAATATTATAATTATATTCATTACTGTCCGAATCATAAAAACATATTTCTAAATAATTATAACTCAAGTCGCCAAAAATCCATAAGCCAAAATTATTTTGCAGATTTAAATTTATTGGAAATAGATTACTATTTTCCAATTTACAAATTCCGGAGGAATCTACAGAAAAATTATATTTCAACTTTCCGCAATTTAATCCGGAAATAAATTTACTTTTCGAAATTGAAAAATTTGTATTTGCAATATTAATTCCAAATGAAGAAATATTTTGTGATGGTTGAATCCAATTTCCCATTTCTTCAAAATCAAATAAAATATTTCCTTCTGTTTCTGTGAGTGATTCAGTTTTAAAATTTATTGTAGTATCAGATATTAAATTTGAGCCTTCTGTATCTTTAATTCCATTAAGTAGTTTTATTTTATAATCAGAATTTGGTTGTAATTCATACATAGGTTCAAATATAATTTCACCATTTTCATAATTTGTTTCGTTAATTAAAATATCAACATCATTATTTTCATTATTATGGAAATATACATTTCCACCCAATGTATTTTGATCAATTGGTCCATCAAATTGTAATTTAATTTTTACGCTTTTACTGATATCTGAAGAATTATTTTCTGGATAAGATTCAAATAATCTTAATGCTGATCGCGTATCGAATGAAAATATAAATGGTTGCTCAATTAAAATATCATAATAACTTTTTGCAAAAATATTCAAACTCACTTCATATTGCGTTCCACCCGAAAGAAAGTTGTTCGGAGAAAATATTAATCGTTTATCATTATTTTCCCAAGTAAATGTTCCTTGTACAGTTGGAATTATTTTAAATGCAGCTTGAGTATTTATTTTATCCATTTTTACATTAAAATTCAAAATAATTTTTGAATCTAATCTTACATTTTCCGAATCACTTGGTAAAAATGTTGTAACAAAAGGAGGTGAATAGTTTGGAGCTGATACCAAATACTGATCAACAAATGTTGTTTGATTTTCTTGAACATTTACATGGATTGTATCAACCAAATAATTTTCTGCGTTTAAAATTATATCATATTCTCCAGTATTCAATCTATCGAAAAAAAAGAATCCATTATTATACGAATCACCATTATAAACAATACTATCCGGAAGTAAAACTGCATTTACTAAATTCGCCGGTTTATTTTTATCCTTTGTTCCGTTGATATAAAAGTAATCGACAGGTTCAAAATTATCTCTAGCAAATCCGGCAATCTCACCAAATGGCAAAATTTCCAAACTGAAGTATTTTATAAATGATTTTGTGATTGCCCATGCTTCATGTTTTAAATAAGCTTCATTTTTTAATCTAAAAGATTCTGGAATATAATCATGAAATGATCCCTCTGATAACGTGCCGGGCATTGTTAATCCTTTTAGCACACCTAAGTATGGTTGACCAGTTCCATAAAAATCTGCATCACCTCTATTATATTTTGTTGTTGTTCTATGAGCTTTATAAATTTCATCTGCTAAATATGAGCCCATAATTTTTGCTTGTGGATAAGTAGGAGAATTATCTCCGCCTTGAAAAAGTACTAAAGTATAATTTGATTGACCATTATATGCATTACTATGAATTGAATGAAAATAATCTGCATCAAAATTATTTGCATCGGCAACTATTACGGAAAGCGCTAAATCATCCGATGAATTATTTGTTGTTCGGCTTAATTTAGTTTCTGCGTTGAGTGAATCTAATATTTCCTTTAGATAAATTCCTTTTGATAAATTTCCTTCACTTTCCCAAAATCCAGTAGCAGCATTATATCTATCATTAGAATCATGTCCGCCATGACCTGGATTTATATAAATTCTTATTCCGGAAAAATCTTGCGAGAATAATTCAAATGTTATTATAAATAGAAATAATAATATTTTTTTAATTGGTATCATTTAATTTTCGAAACTAATTTTAGCTAGGTAAATTTCACCCAATGATGTATTATAAACAATACTGGTTTGATCATTTGACCACTCCGCAAACATTTCAATAATATTTTCGGTATTTGTAATTTGATATTCTTTATTTTCATCAATTGAAAAAACAAATAAATCCGAAGAAATGTATTTCTCTCCATCGTCTTTGTCTTTCATATATAAAATATATTTTCCATCCGGAGAAAATTTTGGATAATGTCCATCTTTTATGTTTAGCAGAATATTTCCATTATTATCACAGAGAAATGAACCTTGATTTCCAAAAGTAAATAGGATTTTTTCTCCGTCGTTTGAAAATGATTCCCAAACGTAAACCCCTTTCCCCATCGGACTAACATTTATAATATTATCATTTTCCGTTATAAATAAATTATTATTCTGAGAGTAAATTACTTTTGAATTTTGATTGTTTTTTCGAAAATTATTATATGATAATGGTTTGATATTTATTGAGGAATTTTCAATAAAGTAAATATTTGAGTTAACAATTTGATTTGGAATTGAGATTTGTCTTTTATCGTTTTCTAATATTTTTTCAATATTAGTTTTTATATTCTTGGAAGTAATTGAATATATTTTTTTTCCATTTTCAATTTTAGATTTTCTGAAAATTATATTTTCATCATCGATAATTAAGGGATTATATCCGGCTCCGGAAGCGTTAGATATAATTTCAGTTTTTTTTGATTCAACATTATAAGAATATAATCCATCATAATTTTCTGAAGTAAATAATATCAATCTATCATTTTTTGAAAACCGTGGATAAAATGCCGATGAGTATTGCTTCATCTCAATTTTATTGATATCAGAGATTTTAATATTCTGCGAATAATAAATTGAAGAAAGTAAAATAATTATTAAAGAAACCTTATTTATCATAATTTTATTTTTTGGTTATGTTAAAAGTGATAATTCTTATATCGCCATATTCTGTTGCAAAAACAATTTTATTTTTTGTCGGGGACCAATCCGGATAGAGTTTTTGATATTTTTCATCAGTTAATATTTCAAATTCTTTATCACTATCTATAAATCCAATAAACATTTTTGAATAACTCAACTTTTGATCATCATATTTTTCTTTAGTAAAAACAAGTAAGTTACTTTTAAATAATTTTGAAATAAATCCAGCATCTTTAATAATATTAATTGGTTCACCAATTTTATTGTATAGTAAAAATCCAATTGTATTTGTAAGAACAAAAATATTTTCCAAATCTTTAGAATAGAAACACTCAATTGGTTTTATGTTATTCGGAATGTTTAAAGTATCAATTTTATTATCAACTTTTTTTAATACATTATTTTCAACAAAGAAAAAAGGTTTATTAAATGCATCACTAATTGTTTTGTTTAACAAATTTACATTTTTTGGAATTTCATTTTCAACAAAATATATAAGACTATCAGCCAATATCGGCGGGCTTAATCTAAAATCTGAATTATAAATTACATCAATTTTTTTTGTATTAATTTCATAACTTAAAATTGAAAATGATTTTTTACCTTTTGTAACTTTATTCCTAAAATAAAGAACATCTCCATTTTTTGAAATCTGGAAATTAAATCCGCATTGCGGCAAACTCACTAATTTATTTATTGCATCATTACTTAAATCGTAAAACCATATTTCATTAAAATCTTCTGTGGTAAAAAATACTTTTTTACCATCAATACTGAATTGTGGATTTCTAAATCGACCAATTGATTTATCAACTAATATTTTGTTTTCAACAATTTCTAATTTAAAATTCGCAAAATCAGTTTTCTCCTTTTCTAAATCATGTTGATGAATAGATTTTTTTTCTTCAATAATTTTATCTTTTTCTTGTTTGCAACTTGATATGAATAATATCATCATTATAAAAATTATTTTTCTCATTTTTAACTCAATTATTTTAAAAGAAGCATTTTTTTTGTTTGAGAAAAATTACCAGTTTTCATTTGATAATAGTAAACTCCGCTTGGAAGTTTGCTTCCATCAAATTGAATTTTATAATTTCCTGGTTTTCCTATTTCGCTAACCATAGTTTCAACTTCACTACCTAAAATATCATAGATTTTTAATGTTACATAATTCAGACTAAAATCTGAGACTTCATTTGACACTTCACTTTTTAGGATTGACGGAATAATATATTCTATTGTTGTTGTTGGATTAAAAGGATTTGGATAATTTTGCCCAAGTATAAAATCTTTTGGTAATTTATTATCTTCAACATTTACCGTTACAGAAAATTTCTTATCAAGCAAATTCCAAAGTTCGTCTCTTGAGCCGTCATAACCAAGCGCCCACATTCCAATTCCTTTTAATTTTTTTGAAATTGCTAAATCATATTTTAGTGATAGGCTGGAATCTGTATCAAACCAGACTTGATTATTTTTTGAATCAGAAGTAAAACTAAACCAAGAATTTTTATATGTTGAAGACCACTTAACGCCATAATTTTCACTTAATGGTTTTGCATCGCGGTATCTTTTTGATTCAACAAAATTCAATGTTGAAGAACCTTCTTGCGAAGTTGAAGTTTCCCAATGCGGACCGTAATACGGAACTCCTAAAATTATTTTTTCCGGATAAAACGATGTAACCGTTTGATACTGAACATTTATTGTATTTGTAATATTATAACTTCCGCCTATTAACGGAGCTGTTGGACCCGTTGTTGTACTCCAACTTCCAAAAAAATCGTAGCCCATTACAAAAAGATAATCACAACTTTGAGCTAATCCGGTTAAATTCCATCCTCCCCAATTTACTGCCGGTGCGGCAAAAGAAACCTCAAGATCCGGAGAAATTGCGTGCACTGTATCTGTTAATTCTTTCATAAAATCATTAATTACGGTTCCTCGATCGGCAGTATTTAAACCTTCAAAATCAATATTAACTCCGTCCAAATTATAATTTATAATTTTGGATTTTACTCCGCTGAAAAATATCCACTTTGCAATTGAACTTGTTAAAATTTCATGAATATCATTTGCAGAAAAATTAACAATAACCATAATTACTTTTGTTCCGCTTTCATGTGCGCTATTCATTAAATCGGTCCATGGCCAACTTGGTGGTTCAGAAATTGCCCCGGTTTTTGAAACAGGGAAATCAAAAACTGCAATATGAGAAAGTAAATCATAATTAAAATTTTGATGAGCATTTTCCAAATATTCCCAATCAGGCAAATATCCAAAAACTGATTTACTCAAACTTTTAGTTGCTTTTTTATTTATTGGAACTATAGATTCGGAAAAATTTTTCTTCTGGAAATTTTTCATTTTCTCAATAATTTGCGGTTCATTTTTTTCTTGATCAATTTGATGAATTCCTTTAAAGTTCTGTGCATTTATTATGGGAATAGTAACTAATAAAAAAATAATGATTATATTTTGTTTAAACATTTTTGCAGTCCAAAATTTTTATAAACTCAATATAAGAAACTTATGAAATATTACTTATATCATTCTTCATCCTTATTTTGTTGGATAAAGCTCCTAATTAAAATGTAAAATGAGAATTTACAATTCCAATTTTTCAGAATTTTATAAAACTTTAGTTAAATTAAGAATGAAAAATTTAAAAGAAATTTATTACATTTAATTACAAAAAAGTTGAAAGGGATAAAATGGTATCAAGTAAAATTGAACAAGCATTAAATGATCAATTAAATAAAGAAATGTTTTCTTCATATTTATATTTATCAATGGCGGCATATTTTGAAAATAAAAATTTAGCCGGAATGTCTAATTGGATGAAAATGCAATCACAAGAAGAATATTTGCATGCAATGAAGTTTTATGATTTTATTCTTCGTTTAGGAGGGAAAGTAAAATTGGAAACTTTGGAGTCGCCCCAAACAGAGTGGAAATCGCCTCGCGAAGTTTTTGAGAATTCTCTAAAACATGAAAGATTTATTTCGGAAAGTATACATAAACTTTTTGATTTAGCAATTTCTGAAAGTCATCATCCAACAAAAAGTTTCCTTCAATGGTTTGTTGATGAACAAGTTGAAGAAGAAAGTACAGTTTTGCAAATTGTTGAGAATTTTAATTTAATTGGCGAAGATAAAAGCGGGTTATTTATGCTTGATCGCGAATTAGGATCTCGAACTTCAGCATCGGAAGAAAATTAGGATTTTGCGTTAAAAAGTATTTTCTTTTGATTTTTTTTTAGCTATATTAGAAATCTTAAATTTTAAGACTTTGGAGTAAATAATGTCAAGAAGATGTGAATTAACTGGCGTAGAACCAATTGGCGGAAGCAGAATTTCTCACGCTCATAACAAAACAAAAAGAAGATTTTTACCAAATTTGCAGAAAAAAAGAATTTGGGTAAAAGAATTGAATAGATTTGTAACTGTTAAAGTTAGTTCCAAAGCATTGAAAACTTTGGCAAAAAATGGAACTTCAGAATTAGCTAAAATGGTTCAAGAAAAGAAAATTAAAGTTTCCTAAAATATTATTGGTTTCGCAATAAAAAAGCCCATCAAATTGATGGGCTTTTTTATTTAATTTTTGAACCGATACTTCTCAAAATTTGTGAATTAAATATCGGTTCATTACAGTGGATTATTTTCTACTTTTTACAGTTCTTTTTTCTTCTTCTTTATCATTATTTTTTGTAAAACTTCTCGATTTCTCAGTTTCTCTTTTAACTTCAACTCTTGATTCTTTTTTAACGGTATTTCGTTCGGGATTATTTTGTGTCGATTTTTCAATACTTTTCGAACTTTCTCTTTTTACAACTACTCTACTTTTTGATTCCGATTTCGAAATTTCTTTATCATATTTTCTATTAACAATTTTCTCATCATAATTTTTATTTACATTTCTTGAAATTTCAACATCTTTTTTCACATCTCTATTCTCAACTTTTCTTTCAATATTCTTTTCAAATGATTTTTCATCTGAATTTTTAATTTCTGTTTTTCTGGTAATTACAACTTTATCTGATCTTAAATTCTTCAATTCTCTTCCTTTTGTAACTTTTGATCTATCAAAAGAATTTTCTCTATTTACATCAATTTCATTTGGTCTAAATTCTCTAATTTCACTTTTGTTTCTTAATTCCCTTGAATCATATTTTTTTTCACTGAAATTTATATCTCTTGCAGAAATTCTTTTTCCTATTCTTTTCTCAACAAATTCTCTGTTTACACCACCGTTAACAATTCTATCATTATCTGAGTAATAATTTGTTCTGTGCTTTGTTCTTCTATAAATTCTCTCTGCGTTATTTCCAAAAATATAGTGTTTATGAATATCAACAGAAACAAAGTGATTGTATTTTACAAAGTTCCAGTAAAAGTGACCCGAATTCCATCTTATTGAAAATCTGATTCCATGTTTTGGGTAAAATCTTGCATAAGGCGGAAGTGGAGCCCATCCGATATAATAATCATCATATCTCCATTCAACCCAAGCTGGTCCCCATTCACTATCCGGCATCCAAACCCAGCCGTAATAATCGTCAAAAAACCACCTTCCATAATGATATGTTGCCCATCCAAAAGGTTCGTAAGAAACCCAATACCAACCGTTGTGAGTCCATTCCCACCTTCCATCAGTATAAGGTCGCCAATCTCGGTATGTGTTATAAGGTCTCCAAACATAATCATCAAATCCAATATCAATCCATTCACCGTATGGTTCTAAGGAATTGAAAAAATATTCGACACGAATATTTCTATGATAATCATAAGCATTCAGATTAGTTAAAAATAATCCAAATAAAATTGCTGTTAAAAATAACGTCTTTTTCATTTTACACCTCGTTGATAATTACAATATTAGAAATTCACATTTAGTGCCAAATTAGAAATGTTTGTTTTGCTTAATTTTGAACGGTAAGTATTTAATTGTGTATATTTTTTTATACATCATGTTTTAGAATTTTACACAATTTAATTTCTTATTTCTTAATTTTTCAAGCAGAAAATATTTATAGAGGTTATATGAAAATTATTAGCATAATTAATATTATCGCTTTAATTATTACGATATCATCATGTAAAAGTAATTTAGAAAATAAGGATTTGGAAAATATGGAAGAAAAAATTTCGCAATATGCAGTTACAAATATTAAATACGATAAAAATCTTCTTGATGAGAATCAGAAAATAATTATTGAAAAACTTTATAAAGCCGCAAAAATTATTGATGAAATTTTTCTTGAGCAAGTCTATTCAAAAAATTATGACATCAAACAACAATTAGTAAATTCTGATGAACCATTAGATAAACTTAAATTAGCATATTTTAATATAAATTTTGGACCTTTTGATAGATTAGATCATAATAATCCTTTTATTGGAAATGATAAAAAACCACTTGGAGCAAATTTTTATCCCGATAATATTACTAAAGAAGAATTTGAAAATTGGATTAAAGAACATCCAGAAGATCAAAAAGGATTTACAAGTGAATTTACAGTAATCAAAAGAGATGGAAATAAATTAAGATCCATTCCATATTTTATTTATCACAGAGAAAAAATTTTAGAAATATCAAAACTACTTAGAGAAGCTGCTGATTATGCCGAGAATCAATCACTTAAAAACTTTTTATTACTTCGTGCCGAAGCTTTAGAAACTGATGATTATTTCAAAAGTGATATGGCTTGGATGGATTTAAAAGATCATACAATTGAAATTGTTATTGGTCCATATGAAGTTTATGAAGATGAACTATACAATTACAAAGCAAGTTATGAATGTTTTTTAACTATTGTTGATCCAGAAGAAACAAAAAAATTAGAAACATTTTCAAAATATCTAACTGAAATGGAAGCAAATTTGCCTTTACCGGAAGAACATAAAAACTTTAAAAGAGGAAGTGATTCGCCAATTGTTGTTGTGCAAGAAATTTTTAGTGCCGGCGATTCAAAAGCTGGAGTTCAAACTTTAGCATTTAATTTACCAAATGATGAAAATGTAAGGAAATTAAAAGGTTCTAAAAAGGTTATGCTAAAAAATATTCATGAAGCAAAGTTTGACAAATTACTAAAACCAATTGCGAAAACTGTTCTTGATCAATCTCAACAAAAATATGTTACATTCAATGGATTTTTCACTCACACATTAATGCATGAAATGTCACACGGAATTGGCCCGGGATTTATAACAATAAATGGAAAAGAAACTGAAGTTAAAAAAGAATTAAAAGAAACTTATTCTAAAATTGAAGAATGTAAAGCTGATATTCTAGGAATGTTTAACAATAAATTGATGATTGAAAAAGGAATTTTACCTGTTGAATTTGAAAATGAAATGTGGATTACATTTTTAGCTGGTGTTTTTAGAAGTATTAGATTTGGAATAAATGAAGCGCATGGAAGTGGAACTGCAATAATTTACAACTATCTTCTTGAAAAAGGCGGTTATGAATTTGATGAAAAAACTCAAAAAGTTAAAGTAAATTTCGAAAGAATTTATTCTGCATTAAAGGAATTAGCTAATAAAGTACTAATGATTCAAGCAACTGGCGATTATAATGCATCAATTGAATTAATTACAAATTACGCTAAAGAAACAAATTCAATTAAAATTTTGGTGAAGAAATTATCGAATTTACCAGTTGATATAAAACCGGAATTTCAAATAGAAAAAGAATTAAATTAAAATTATTAAAAAGTAAATAATGAACCAATAATAACAGCTAAATAAGCTATTATTGATATCCATTTTATGGCTTTAGATTTGAGATATATATCATTTTTATTTGATTTATCAACAAATTGACTGAATTTTGACTGCGGGATGTTATTTAATATATCCATTTAAAAACTTTCTTAAGAAATTTTTATTTGATAATTAATATAAATAATACTTGATGTCTAAATTGTGCTGTGGATCACATAACTAAATATAATGTCTTATTTTGATACACACAAGAACTTTATATTTATAAACTATTTATTTAATTCCAATTATCTTCACATTCGTATAGATAATCTTGAATTCCCTGAATAATTTTTTTGCATATTTCATCTTTAAATTTTGGATCCATTAGTTTCATTTCATCATTTGGATTACTCACAAAGGCAGTTTCAACTAAAACATTCATAATTTCTGTTGGCGAATTTAAATAAAAATTGAAATTCCCTACATTTCCAAATTGTTCAAGTCCAAGTTCTAACATTCTTTCATAAATTTTAACAGAAACTGGTCTGAAAGCAATATGTTTATAATATGTACTTGTTCCACTAATTTTCACAGGGTCAGCATTATATGCAATTGAATTTGCATGAATACTAATAAGAATATCAGCGTTAAAAGAAAATACTTTTTGCAATCTTTCGCTATTTTGTGAGTAAGTATCATCTTCCCTAGTTTTAAAAACTTTTGCACCTTTTTCAATTAACATTTTTTCAAGTCTATTTACAATATCAATTGTAACATCTTTTTCTAAAAGACCAGTTGCGCCAAGTGAACCATTATTTTCGCCGCCATGACCGGCATCGAGTACAAAAGATAATTTATCAAACTTCAAAATTTCCGGCTGTTTTTTTATTTCAATTTCTAAAGAAGTATTATTATATCCAATTTCATATCCCCAAATTTGTTTTCTTTTTGGTTCAATTGTTATTCGGAATAAATTATTTTCAACTTGCTCATAATTTAAATTTTTAATTCCTTCAGTTGTTAAATGTTGAGTTATCCAATTACTGTTCGATGTTGCTCCATATATATCAACAATAATTCTTGTGGGATTTATTTCTTGTCGTGTAGAAAACGGCAATTTTTCATTCAGATTTATTATAATTTTATCATATTTTTTCCCGCCGTAAGCAGCCCAAGAATCTGTTAAGGAAAGCGGCAGATGATTTCCTAAAGGAAGTAAATCAACTTGATCTTTTTCAATCCACGCAACTAAATTATCAGTTAACCTAACTCTGTATTGTTCGCCATGCATTCCATCAATAATTAATTTTATTCCTTCTTCCAAAAAAGATAATTTCGATCCGCCTAATCGATCAGTTCCCAAACCATAATTTAGTGAAGGTCTTTCACCTTTTGTAATTGCAATTCTCGGCAATTTCGATGGAATTAAGGATACATTTGCTTTAGAATTTTTTGATAATATTTCGCCTTCTTTTTCCAAAGTAAAAGTTATTGGAAAATTTTCCAAATTATCATTATCCGTAACTTTGTAAATTCCCGTGTAAATTCCCTTAATTCCTTTTGTTTCTTTTTCGGGAAGTTCAATCATTTTTATTCCATTCATAAATGTTGCATTGCAGCCCGGAGTTCCTTTAAATTTAACTTCTAAAATATCACCATCATTCAACCACAAATCATCTTTCGGAAGCATTAAATTTTCTTCGATTATTAATACATCCGAATTTGTAGTTTCCAACTTCTTTTCTTCCCTAATAATTTTAAACTCTTTTGAAACTTTTTCTCCATCCTTTGATGATACAATTTCAAATATATTTTCACCAATTTCTAAATTCAACAAAGTTGCAATTGCACCAGAAGGATAAACTTTAATTTTTTCATCATTAATTGTTACTGTGCTTCCGGGAAGTGTGTTTGCGGCAAGTCGGTACTTTGTTAACGTTGTGGATGTAATTTCCTTTTCTGGAATTACAATTGAAATGTAATTTTCCTTCTTATCATTTGCATTTGATGTAGATATAAAAATTAAAAATAAAAAAAATAAATAGTGAACCATTTTCTTAATCAAAATTTCATCCTTTTTTTGAACTCAGAATTATTATGAAAATATACTAAATTGTGTACTTAATTTTTGATTTAATCTTATAGGAATTATTTTTAATGAATATTGCAATCGAAAAATTTTTTCAAAATTTCAAATGTGATAAATTATTTTCGTATGAAGAATATGTAAAATATTATGAACAAAAAGTTGCAAATACTGATTTTGAAAAATTATCTGAACATGATAGAATTTATTTTGAATATAGTAGAATAAATTTGCAAAGAACAAATAGAATTAATAAAACTTTTTCTCCAAACAAGCAGTTAATTGATTTATTTCAAAGTTTAAATTTTCAACAAACTTGGCTTATCATTACAGAAGATTGGTGCGGAGATTCTGCTCAAAATCTTCCGTATTTTATAAACTATGCGAAAACAAATAAAAATATTGAAGTATTTGTAATTTTGCGTGATAATAATTTAGAAGCAATTGATAATTATTTTAATTCTCAAACATCTCGCGCAATTCCAAAAATTATTGGATTTGATGAAAACGGAAATGAATTATTTATTTGGGGACCACGACCAAAATTTGCACAAGATTTAGTAAATGAGTTAAAAGCCGAGGGATATTCAAAAGAAGATTTTAACAAAGAACTTCATTTGTGGTATGCAAGAAATAAAGGTATAGAATTAGAAAAAGAACTTATCCATATTTTTAAGTATATTAACCGCAAAGGTCATAAAGAAAAATAATACACAAAGAACATAAAATTGATCTACTTTGTGTTTCTTTGTGAAAAACCTTTGTGTACTTTGTGGTTTAGTTTTCCAAAATAAATGGTATAATAATTTTTACTGTTGATTCAACAACTTTTCCATTTTCAATTGCCGGCTCAAATTCTGATTTTATAATTACGGATTTTGCAGCTTCATCACACCCGTAACCAATTCCCTTTAGAACATTCACACTTATTACAAAACCCAAATCATTAATTTTTGCTTCTACTTCAACTTCACCACTAATTTCATTACGTTTTGCTTGAGCTGGATATTTTAATTTTTTCAGCATCTCATTAATTCCACCAACTGGCTTGGGACAAACATCATAATCACAAATTATAAATTGTTTCTTTTCCGGAACTTGTTTTATTTCTTCTGTTTTAACTTCATTTGAAGTAACAAATTTTGTTTCATTATTTTCAGATAATTTGAAATTCAAAGAAAATAAAATTTCAGTTTCAGTTACTTCACCATTTTTTTCACCCGGAATAAATTTTGTTTTTTTCACTGCATCTATTGCGGCTTCATCACAACCCAAACCTAAACCTTTATGCACAGTAATATTTTTTGCTTCGCCATTTGCGCCAACAATTACAGAAACTAAAACTTTGCCTTCAAGATTGAATTTTTTAGCAAGCTCGGGATAGACAATATTTTTCTCAATTTCTTTTATTCCTCCAATCGGCTGCGGACAAATTTCAGCATCACAAAGAATATCTTCATTATTATAATTTTTCTTATTTATACCAGCTTCGTATGCAGAAAACGGCGCAGCATAATTTGAATCATAATCAACATTTGAAATTGAAATTAATTTACCGTTATTATAAGTTCTTACTTCTTTCAATCCACCGTTTTCATAATAAAATTTGCTTATTCCATTTAAAACTCCATCCGAATAATGAATTTCTTCTTTCAGCAAACCGGATTCATAAAAACTCTTATTTGAATTATCCAATTTTCCGTTTGAATAATTTTTAATCGTTTTAATATTTCCATTTTCATAATACCAAATAGATTCGCCTTCCAGAACATCATTTACAAAAGATACTAGTGAGCTTACTTTTCCTTTTCCATAATAACTTTTAATAATTCCGTTTTGTGCAAATAAATTTATTGCTAAAAATATGCTTGATAAAAAAAACAGTTTTAACATTTTAGTTTTTAAAAATTATTATATTAAATTGGATTTAAATAAAGTTGGATTTGAATTAATGAGAATTAAAACCCGCGTAAATTTAGTTATTTTGATATTATTATTCGGTATAAATCTGAGTTATTCACAAAAATATTTGAAAGTAGAAAATTTCAAAAGTGAGTTTGCTAAAAAAGTTAATAAAGAAAAATATTACAAAAATCTAATTAGTGAAATTGACAAAACACTCTCAAATCTAAATGAAATCGATGAAAAAAAATGGATTGCGGTGTTTACAAATTCGCAATCAATTTTTTATAAAAGCAAAATTGTAAAAACTGCAATTGAAAATATCCTAACTAATTTAAAAGATAAAAATTTTAAATTACAGAGATCTGCGTTAGAAACTGCTTTTGCTCTTTACCTAAATGATTTTAATGATGAAATTGAAGAATTAATAAAATTTACAAATGATGAAATTTCTTTTGCGATTGCAATAAATTATTTATTAAAAAGCGGAAATTCCAATTCGGTTTTTAGAAATAAATATTTATCACTATTGAAAAATAAATTCCCAGAGTTTAATAAAAATATAATATTATCAAATTTGTATAATGAATTAGAACTAACAAAATCCGAATCAATTCCTTCTATAAAAGATTTGCTTAATCATACATTTCAAAAAGGTAAAACAATAATTTATTCAATTCATAGAAAGAACAGAAAATTTCATGGAATTACAATTATAAAAAAACCGGATGGAAATTTTTCTGAAAATAAAGACGGCACAATTTTTTATATTCCACAATTGGCCCTTTCCTATTCAAATTTACCATATTATTTGCCGAATGGAAATACGCCTCAAGGAATTTATTCGGTAATTGGAATTTACGTATCGCCGACTGAAACTATTGGACCGAGTCCGAATATTTTATCAAGAATTCCGTTTGAAGTTTCACCGGAAAAATTTTATCACTCTGCAAATATGAAGAATGTTTGGAGTGAAGAGAATTATACAAATCTGCTTCCAAAATCTTGGCAACAATATTCGCCAATATATCAATCATATCATGCTGGTAAAATTGGAAGAAAATTAATTATTATTCATGGCTCCACAGATGAAATAAATTATTATAAAAATGAACCTTACTTTCCTTTAACTCCAACCCAAGGATGTTTAAGTTCCAAAGAAAATTGGGATGAAGGAAATGGCAAATGTTCCGAAAGTGATCAAATTAAACTGATTAATGCATTTAATTCAACAAAGCAAAAGAAAGGTTTTTTAGTTGTTTTCGAAATCGATGATAAAGAAAAACCCGTAACAATTGAAGAAATTCTTCCGTATATAAAATAGGTCCCTAAAGATTGAAGGAAAATCTAATAGGGACCTGGGTCAGGGGGTATTACAACTTACTTATAGTCTAATTTTTTCTTTTTTTGGATTTTTTTTTCTGATTTAGAAAATATTTCCGTCAAAAGTTGAATATTCTTAAAAATATTTTTATACAAATTTGAATTTTTTTAATTTTTTATAAAAATAAATTCAAAAATTCAAAAAGTTGGATTATAGAAGAATTATAACATTTGAAAGAAAGATATGATTATAACAGAAAAAGATATTTTTACATTTGTTTTCTTTAGAAATAATTTATCAAAAATTAAATGTGATTACATAATTGAAAACACAAATACTTTTAAAGAAAAAATTATTTTTTTAAAGGAAATGATGAATGAAATTTCATCTAAATTAAATCCACAAGTATGGAATAAAATTAAAACCAAAATAAACAATATTGCCGAGCCGAAAATTTTTATTCTTCAAAAAAAAAATTTTATTCCAACTAATTCAGAAAAAAAATTAGTTTTAGCGGCAGCAAGTAAACCAACAGCTGAAATAAATTATTCTCCGATAACTTTTTCTGATGAAGATTCCAACTATATTGTTAAAGTTTTTTCTAATAATGAAAGCAACAAAATTTATGTTTTCCCAAATGAATCGGTAGTTAATAAATATTTCGAATTAAAAATTTTTCCCGGTGAAGATACTTTTACTTTTTCGGATTTTTCAAGTCCGCTGATTATAAATCCCGTTCAGCAAATTGATTCTATTGAATTAAAAATTGTGTAAATATTTCTTTTTCTAACTTTTTACCGAAGCGATAAAAATTTCCGAATTTTTATGAATTGTACTTATAGAATAAGAATTTAAAATTGCCGGTTTAAGAAAAGTTTCACCTTTTTTGAAAATAGAAATTTTACTCCCGTAATAAATTTTTACTTTCCCTTTCATTACCAAATGGATTTCCGGTAAATAATTTTTTGAAGAGAAAGTATTAAAATCAGAATTCAAAATCACTTTTTTTACATCAAATTCTTCAGCAAAAGTTTTATAGTAAGTGATATTTTTTTTATTTAAAACTTTAACTTTTGTTTTGCTTAAATCTGTTTCTATAATTTTTAATAATGTTTTTACATCTTTGAATTTATTTGTAAGTCCAGCTCTTACAACATTATCAGAATTCGCCATACATTCAACAATATTTCCGCCAAGATAAGCATGCGGAATACCAGCTGGAGTAAAAATTGCTTGGTTAGAATTTAATTCGATAAAATTAAATAATAGCAAAGATATTAACCCAACATCAATTCCATAATTTTTAAATTCACCTAAAAACTGTTTTTCAATTTTACTTTTTTTCTTTTTGGAATTTATATCTTTAACTAATACATCAATAACATTTTCCAAAACGGAATTTTGAGAATTCATAATTAGTTTATAAATCTCTTTTTCAACATTCTTAGTAAAATTATTTAGTAGAATTTTCTTTTTTAAATTTTCATTTAACAATTCAAACAATATTGGAAATTCTTCAAACCTTTTTTTAATCATATGTATATTCTTTAAACCAACAATAGCATTTAATTTATCGATTGCAATTGCAATTTCAGGTTTGTGATTTTCATCGGGATAATTTATCGGATCAATTTTATTTAAATATTTTGCTGTGTTTTTATTTGGATGAGCTTGAATAGAAAGCGCTTTACCAATTGATAAAATTTTTAAAAGAAACGGCAGTTTCTTGTTAAATTTTTTAGAAATTTTTTCGCCAAGAATTTCTTTGGGAAATTTTTCTATAATTTCTATTAAAGGGAATTGGGAATTCTCTATAATAATTTCTGAAGAATTTTTTGGATGCGCACCAATCCACAATTCTGCATAAGGAATATTTGGTTCAGCTTTAAATCCTAACAATTTGGGAATAAATGCTTTTTCATTTTTTGTTCCCCATGCATAATTTTGAATTTTGGGAATAAGTTTATACGGCTTTGCAAAAATCATAATTTTTTAAATTTTAGTTTTAAAATAAATCCCCGGAAATTTAATTAAATATTTAATTTCAGAGGAATTTTATTGGCAAAATAAATTTGGTTTATTTATTGAGTTTCAAATCAATAATTACCGGCATGTGATCCGAAGGATATTTTCCGTTAAATTTTTCACCAATTATTGCATGTTGCAAAACATCAATTTCTTTGGAGACAAAAATAAAATCAATTTTTTCTCTTCCGGTTAAATCATCTTGAAATCCATTAAATGTAATGTCTGTACCGTATTTGAAATTTGCTTTAGATTGTGCATCAGAAATAATTCCGGATTCATTTAAAATTTTATACCCTTCAAAATCTTTGGAAAAATTAAAATCCCCCATCAATATTGATGGAATTCCATTTGGAATATTTTTTATTTTATCTGCAATTAATTTTGAACTTTCTATTCTGGCAATAATTCCCATATGATCAAAATGAGTGTTGATTACAAATAAAATTTCACTTGAAAATTTATTTTTAATTTTTGCCCAAGTTGCAATTCTGTTTAAACTTGCATCCCAGCCTTTTGAGGGAACATCCGGAGTTTCAGATAACCAAAAAGTTCCGCTTTCAACTATTTTAAATTTATCAGAAATGAATAATGCACTAAATTCTCCGCCGTTTATTCCATCTTCTCTTCCAACACCAATCTGCTTATAATTTTCAAACTCTGTTTTTAAATATTCAATCTGCTCTAATAAAGCTTCTTGCACTCCAAAAATATCAGGGTTGTGAAATCTTATCATCTCCGCAACATTTGTTTTCCTAACTTGCCATTCTTCGCCGGGATTATTATTTGCGTATCTGATGTTGTAAGTCATAATTCTACATTGCGAATTTTGTGCAATTAAATTTGTAACAAAAAAAAGGAATACAAATATTGCGGTAATTTTTTTCATTTTTATCTCTGTTAAATAATTCAGAAGTCTGCCTAAACAGACTTCCAAAATTGATGGAATAATTTATTTAAGTAAAACCATTTTTTTAATTTCAACAAAGTTACCAGATTTTAACTTATAAAAATATATTCCGGAAGATAAATTTTCATTTTTAAATTCTACTTCATGCAAACCGGAGTTCAATGTTGTGTTAATAAGTTCATCAACTTTTTCACCAATTACATTGAAGACTTCCAATGTAACTTCAGATTTTTGTGGTAACGAAAATCTAATTTTCGTAGTTGGATTAAACGGATTTGGATAGTTTTGCTCTAAACTATAAATAATAGGAATTTCTTTTTCTGATTCAATATCAGTTAATAAATCACCGTTGAATAAAGATTTTACTTCTTCCGCAGTTAAACCGCGATTATAAATTTGAACATTGTCTATCAATCCGTTAAAATAATGAGTACCATCTTGACCAATTCTTGCTACTTGTCCGGCTTTTACAATTCCGGTTATATTTGGATGAGTATCTTTTAATTCACCGTTCATATAAATCATAGCTTGAGTTCCGTCATAAACACCAACAATATTTATCCATTCACCTTTAATTAATTCAGCTTCCGGAATTCCAGGTCTTTCCGCACCGTTAGCTGTTGTTACTTTAAATCTTAATTCTTTATTTCCTTTATCCTCATAAAAAACATAACTGTCTTGTGGAGCATCATAAATAGGACCAATACCAGTAGGCATTTCAGTTGGTAGAAAACTTAAATTTACCCAAGCAGAAAGTGTAACACCTTCAACGGCAATATCTAAAGAAGTTGAATTTGGAATTTCAATATAATCATCAACACCATCAAAAAATATTGCATTACCAAATTGACCATCATTTATTAGCGGTGAATTTACAATTTTGCCATTGTTTGTTCCTACAAGATCAATTGCCGTTGTATCTTCAGTTTCATCAAGTTTCCAATAACTAACTAATCCCTGCAAATAATTACTGAAATTGAAATTCTTCTGCAAATTTGATTCGATAATATTTCCAGCCAAAGAAACATCTTTAATATTATTTAGATTTAAAGTATAATTACCTTCCGATGTAAATTGATTTAAGGTAAGAATAACGTTCTTATGATCTGCAGAAAGTTCAGCTTGGTTTATTTCAATTCCATTAACAGAATAATTTGAAACTGTGGTAGCAGAATTTTCTTCAAGTTTTTCATCAAAATTAATATAAAGTTTATCATTTTCGCCTGTAGTTCTTACGCTTAAAATTTTTGGTGCAGTTTCATCAGCTTCAGTTGTAACTAAAACATCATTGCTAAAATAAGGATAAGGATTTTTTGCAGCATCCAAAGCTCTTATTCTATAATAAAATGAAGTTAACTCTACTCTTGTTTGATCGGAATAACCGGTTGTATCTTTCACAACGGCAAGAAGTTTATTTGGGAATTCAGTTGTATCTCTATAAACTTCATAAGCGTAAATACCCATTAGTGGATCATGAACATCGTTCCATGTTAAGTTAACAATAGTTTCATCAATATTTGCAACACTTAATGTTGAAGTTTTAATTCCCGAATATAAAAACTTTACTTCTTGTTCAGACAATCCTTTATTATAAACTTGAACATTATCAATTGTGCCGTTAAAGTAAGAAGTTCCGTCTTGACCAATGTGAGCAATTTGTCCGGGTTTTACATTTCCGGTTAAATTATGCGTATCCATTAATTTTCCATCCAAATAAATTTTTGCATGAACTCCATCATAAACTCCCGTTACATTATGCCAAACACCAGTTTTAAGAGAATCTGCCGGAATTCCGGGTCGTTCTGCGCCGTTAAATGTTGTGACTTTAAAACGCAATTCCTTATTTCCCTTGTCAGCATAAATAACATAATTATCTGTTGGGGAATCATAAACTGGTCCATACGGATAAACCATATCAGCCGGAAGTACATTCAAAATTACCCAAGCAGAAACTGTTACTCCGTTTGTATCAATATTTAAACTTTCTGAATTTGGCACTTCTACAAAATCATCAACTGCATCAAATTTTAAAGCGTTTCCAGTTTTGCCAATTGTCCATTCAGGATTATTATTTAAAAATGCCGTATTTGTATTTGTCCAATCATTTGCTAAAGTATCTTCTCCTTCATCAAAACTCCAATAACTTACTAATCCACTTGGAAAAGTTTTGTGAGAAAATGTTTTTGTCGAATTTTCCAAAATAGTATTTGGGATATCGGCAAGATCTTTTACTTCGTTCACAGTCAAATTATAAGTTTTATTTTCCAGAAGTTCTGAAGTTTTTAGAATTACAGATTTTCCATCAATCGTAATTTGTGCAGAATTTACGCTGATCCCATTATCAATATTGTAGTTTGTAGTATTTTCCGCACTTAATTTATCCACTTCTTCATTGAAGTTTACAAAAACAATATTATTAGCACCTGCCGAACTAACTGAAGAAATCTCTGGTGAATCATAATCAATAAAAATATGAACAAATTCAGTATGAAGATAATTTATTTCTTCTTGAGTTAATGCTTTTGCAAAAACTTGAACATTATCAATTGATCCTTGGAAATAGCTATCGCCGCTTTTTCCAATATTTGCAACTTGTCCGGTATTTACTGTTCCGGTTAATGGATGAGTATCCATCAATTGGCCATTTAGATAAACCATTGCATTTGCACCATCATAAACTCCGACAATATGAATCCACTCGTCAGTTTCTAATTGTGCTGCAGGAATTCCCGGTCTTTCTGCACCGCCGCTTGTTGAAACCTTAAATCTTAATTCATTGTTAGCTTTGTCTTCATATATAACATATTGATCTGTTTCAGAATCATAAATTGGTCCAAATGCTCCCGGTAAATCTGCAGGAAGATATACTAATTTTGTCCAAACGGAAATAGTAACTGCACTTCCGTTAATATTTAACGAAGAAGAAGCCGGAATGTTAACGTAACTATCGGTTCCGTTAAATTTTATTCCATTTGCAGTAATACCCGAAGCCCATTCTATTCCACCATTGAAAGTACCATTATTAAGATTAGCTGAATAATCATAAGCAGTAGTTCCCGTGCCTTCTTCAAAATCCCAAGCACCGATTAGATCGGAAAGATAATTTTTATGTATAAATTTAAATTTCAAAGTATCTGAAATTACATTTTGAATTGTTGCTAAATCTGCAATGTTAATTAAAGAAATTTCATATTCTGTTCCATCCATCATTTCAGAAGTTAATAGTAAAATAGAGGAGGAATCAACTGATAATACAGCATTCGTAACATTTATTCCGTTATTGATAGAATAATTTGCAATTTTTTCTGCCGTGGTTTTATCAACTCGTTCATTAAATTCAATAATAATTTTATTATTTAACCCATATGAAGAAATTTTATTTACTTTGGGAGCTTTTTTATCGGAACCAGTGGTGATCATAATTTCATTGCTGAAAATTTCACTTTTAATTCCGGCAAAATTTACGGCTTTAATTCTATAATAAAATGTAGCTTCTTCTTGAAGTGTTTCATCAATATAAAATAATTCATTTTTTACAGTAGCAATTATTTCTGAAGCATCTGGATTTGAACTTCTAAAAATTTCGTAATGTGAAACACCGCTTTCTAAATCTGTTGCCTGCGTCCAAACTAATTTTACTTTAGTTCCCAGAACTTCTGCATCTTCAAGAATAACATTTGATGGCGCAGTAGAATCCATTGCTGCAATTGCGATAATTGGATTATCGGTAGTTACCGCATCATAACCTGATTCTATTAAGGTTTTTATTGTATTAGCCGAATTAACTGTCCACCTATTTACCTTAAGATTTTTTGAATGAGCAAGTTCGAGAAGCTGAGCTGAAAGATCACTTCCGGTTCCAACCCATTCTGCTCCAATGTTAGCAAGATTGTTGATCATTGTTTCTGAGAAAGGGCTCGCAAATAATTGTGCTTCAATATCCGGAGCTAAAGTTTTTGATCTTGAAACTTGGCTAAAAGTAAAACTGCTAATTATTACTCGATTATCTAAATTTTTTCTATGAACAATTTCAAGAACTTTATCGACAATATCACTTTCTGTTGATTTAATTTCAATTACCACACCAATGTCATAAGGTGCTGAAATTGCAATATCAAGAGCTTCGGAAAGTAGAGGAATCTTTTCTCCCGCAAATTCTGCTCCAAACCATGAGCCTGCATCAAACTCTCTCAATTGCTGAAATGTTAATGCACTCACATTTCCGGTTCCGTCCGATGTTCTATCAATTGATGCATCATGCATGATAATTAGCGAATCATCACTTGATTTTCTTACATCAAGCTCAAAATAATGTGCGCCAACTTCTACGGCTTTTTCAAACGCCGCAAGAGTATTTTCCGGTGCCAGAGCTGCTCCACCTCTGTGACTAATAACTTTAAAATTTTGAGAAAATATTTGAACTGACAGCATTAATAAAAATATAAATGCTTTTTTCATTGCGCCTCCTTCTTTTTAAAGAAAATTTATTTCACTACTTAAATTTTATTTATTGCTTGAATAATAAATTAAATTATTGTTTAACAAATTTAATTTCAATAGCATGAATGTGGTATTTAGCTAAAAATTTTTTAGATTAAATTTTCTTTAAATACTTTGGAAACCGCACCGCTTTTAGAGTGTACGTGAAGTTTATTATATATGTTTTTAATATGTGTATTAACTGTATGAAAACTTAAAAAAAGTCTTTCTGAAATTTGCTGTTTTGTAAGTCCATCAACAATGAGTTGAAGTATTTCTGTTTCTCTTTCCGTAAGTCCATAATCATTTTTAATTGGTTTAAATCTTGTGAAAAGCTTTAAAACTTTATTAGCAATGGACATATTCATTGGAGCGCCTCCAAGTTGAACTTCTTTAATTGCAGAAATTATTTTTTCGGGTGATGAATCTTTTAACAAATATCCTGAAGCTCCGGCACAGAGCGCATCAAACAGTTTTTCATTATCATCATAAACCGTAAGAATTACTATTAAAATTTCATTTGATAATTGCTTTAATTTCTCAATGCATTTAATTCCATTAATTCCGGGTAACCCAATATCTAAAAGTACAACGTCCGGTAATTCATCCAAGATATTTTTACTTAATGAGTCTTCGCATGAATTAAAAACCTGCGAACATTTTACATCATCCGTTTTATTTATCAAGTTGGAAATTGTTTTGCTGTATGCAGTATTATCTTCAATTAACCAAACATTTGTATTTTTTTTCATATTAATTTTATTTTTCCAATTCAATTGAAATTTTAGTTCCGCAATATATATTTGTATCTATTTTAAACTTTGCATTAATCTGCTCCGCTCTATTTTGAATATTTAGCAATCCATTTTTCCTTTTTAAATTTTCAATTTCAAAACCAATTCCGTCATCAATTATTTCTAAATAAAAAGCGGATGAGTTTTCAATAAATTTTATTTTGCAATTTTTTGCTTGTGAATGTTTAACAATATTATTCAGCGATTCTTTATAAATCAAAAATATATTTCTTTTAACTTCCAATTTCAGCAAATCAATTTTAATATCTTTAGAACTCTCAAAGTTCCAATTAATACCAGCTAGTAAGTTTGATGAGGCTTCTCTCATTTTGAAAATTAAATCATTATTCCATTCATTCTTTGGATTTATAAACCAAATTATATCACGCATGGCTTCCATAGTTTCCACAGAAGTTTTTTTAATTATTGAAAGCTGTTCTTTAATATTTGAAGGAATATTTTCCGTATTCATTAAAACTTGGCTTTCAACACTTATGCTGCTTAAATTACTTCCAATTTCATCATGAAGATCTCTTGAAATATTTAATCTGATTCTTTCAATTTCCAATAATTGCTTAATTCTTAATTTGTAAATATAATAAGCTAACAAACTTGCTAATCCGATAACTAAACTTTTAAACCACCATGTCATCCACCATGATGGATTTATAATAATTTTCAATGATGAAGTTTTACTCCAATATCCATCGGCGTTTGAAGCTTTTACAAAGAAATTATATTCGCCCGGATCAATATCAGTATATGATGCAAAATTTTTAGACTCAGAACTAATCCAATCGTAATCTATTCCATCAAGCTTATATAAATATTTATGTCTGTTTGATGGTGCAAAATCCAGAACAGAAAATTCAATTGTGAAAAAGTTTTGATTATAATCTAATTCTATTGTATTGAACTTATTTAATAGATATGAATTATAAAATTCTCTATCATTTATTTTAAATGAAATAAACTTAACATTCTGCGTAATTGTATCTTGTTTAATTTTATTGGGATTAAAATAAACCAATCCATTTATTCCACCAAAATATAATCTTCCGTTTTTATTTTTATAATATGCATGCCAGTTAAATTGATTATTAATTAGTCCATCTGACTTATCATAAATTCTAAATTTATTTTCGGATTGAATAAATTTTACCAACCCCTGCATTGTACTTATCCAAAGTGCTCCATCGCTATCTTCTAAAATTCCAAATACAACATCATTCGGCAATCCATTTTGTGTATTATAGTTTGTAAAATTATTTTCTTCATTATTGAATTTATTAAATCCTCCGCTGTGTGTTCCAATCCAAATATTGCCCTTAGAATCTTCTGTAATAGACGTAATTTTATTTGAGCTAATCGATTTGTTATTTCCATCAATTGGAAGAAAATGTAAAACCGATGAATCTTTTGAGCTATATTTATAAAGACCGTTTAGCCAAGTACCAATCCAAATATTTTTTTTGGAATCAATGAATAAGGAATTTACTGAAATACTATCGGGGATTATATTTTTTTGCTTCAAATATTTTTTAGAAAACAGTTCAAACTTTTTTGAAGTTTTATTAAATATTTCTAGTGATTCATTTGTGCCAATTAAAAGTTCAACATCATTAAGTTCTTGAACTTGCTGAACCCAATTAGATTTTATACTAAATGCATCGTTTGGATTATGTAAAAATTTTTCAAATTTATCTAATTTGGGATTGTAAAAATTTAGTCCACCGTAACTTGTACCTATCCATAGATTCTCAAATTTGTCTTCCAATAAACAAACAACATCGCTTGCGTTTAAAGAATTATTTGAATTGTTGCTTTTAAAGTTTTTACTTTCTCCGGTTGCAAAATCAATTTTGCTAAATCCGTCTCCGCCATAACCTACATATAGGATATTATTTTTCCCTTCATAGATACTGCTTATAACTCTTCCAGATATTGTTGAATTCTTCACAGGAAAATATTTAAACTGATAAAATTCTTTTGCGGCTGGTAATTTATTTAATCCGTCTTCGGTTCCAATCCAAATGTTTTTGGATTTATCTTCGTACATACATCTAATTCTACTGCTTGTTAACGTTGTTGGATCGTAATCTGAATATTGCAATATTAAACTTTGTTCATTCAGATTCTCAGAATTTTCAAACAAATAAATTCCATGATAATTATATGTGCCTGCCCAAATTCTATTTTTGGAATCGCAAAGAACTGTTCTAAATATTTCATTTGTATGAAAATATTTAGATTTCTCATTTAATAAATTGTAAGTAATAATTCCATTATCTGAACTTAACAGGAATTCACCTTTTCCTATTTCAGAAATGTGCCAAATCAAATTCCCATTTGGTGAGTTTGAATTTTGATTTAGAACAATTTTTTCAAATGAATTATTTTTCAAATTCAGTTTGTATAAACCTTTTTCCCAAGTTCCAATATAAAGCAAATTTTCATTCTGCAAAGTAAACGTTACATTGTTTGAAGGAAAATAATGTTGAGCATTTTTATAAGTTGAATAATTTTCAAGTTTTCCATTTAGCGGATTTAATTTATTCAATCCGCCATCTAAGGTTCCGAACCATATTATTCCATTTTTGTCTTCGTATAGTGATTGAACATAATCATCATACTTTTCAATAGTATTATATGATTTGAAATTTTCCTTTTCAAAATTAAATTTACAAAGTCCTCCGCCCCAAGTGCCAATCCAGAAATTTTTGCTTTTATCTTCCAGCAAACACATCACATAATTTTGCGGTAACGAATTTTTTCTAGAAAAATCATGCTTAAAAACTTTAAATGAATTACCGTCAAATCTATTTAAACCGTCTTTAGTCGCAATCCAAATAAAACCATCACTCGTTTGCAGGATGCAATTAATACTATTATTTGAAAGTCCTTGATCAATCGAAATTCTTTCAAATGCCAATGAAGTAAATTGTGCAAAAATGTTATTGTGAAATGAAAAAATAAATATTATTAGAATGAAGATATTTTGTTGAAATATTTTAGTTTCTTTTAACAAAATTAATAAAGTTTTATGTTCATTTAAATTTATCTTATTTAAGAATAATCATTTTTTTCGTCTTTATATAATTACCATATTTTAATTTGTAGAAGTAAACTCCGCTTGATAAATTTTCTGAATTAAATTCAATTTTGTAGCTTCCGGCATTTTGTTTTCCATCAACTAGCTTTCTTATTTCCCTTCCTAATATATCATGAATTGTCAGTTGTACAGACTGGCTATGAATTTTGGAGCTACTTGGAATAGAATATCTAATTGTTGTTACTGGATTAAAAGGATTTGGATAGTTTTGAAATAGTTCAAATTTGTTAGAAATTATTTTTTCATCTTCATCAACTGAAGTGATAAAATTACTATTTTGTTTTCCGGGAGTTCCATTTCCCGCAGAACTTCCCCAATTTGAAAAAATACTGTTTTCTAAATTTGGATTCAGTAATTCCAAAGTACTCCCAGAACCGTCTGGTATTGAGATCCAAGGATTTACATCATCATATCTAACACTATCAATGATTTCCATTTGAGAATTAAATAATCGAATTAATTCTCCGCCATTACTTAAATTAAAATTAAAATTCCCAACAAAGTTGTTAACACTTGTATGATAAGTTTTAAAATCGGTTGAATCCGAAGTTAATACTAAATATTCTTGAGACTGAAGAATTGTGTTTTGTGGAATTACAAAAATGTTTGTATCATTTTCATCACTAAAAATCCAATTGCTTATGTCAATAATTTCATCGGAATTATTTACAATTTCAACCCAATCTTCAGTATCAAAATTTGTATTTGAGTTATAATTTATTTCATTTATTACAATATTCTTAAAGTTATTTTTCTTATTAAAATTTGCTCTTAAGTCAATTGTACTATTTACCAAAATCTCAATACTGTCAGAACTTGAATTAGCAGAACCGCTCCATCCGGCAAACTCATAACCCGGATTTGGCAAAGCTTTTACAATTATTTTTGAGCCCTTAAAATAATTTCCATACCAAGTATTTTGATTTAAAGTCAATGAATTCAGTTTAATTTTTCCGCCATTAATATCGTTATTATTTATTACTACAACTTGTTTTCCATTGAAACTAAAATAATTTTCAAAATGAGTACTAAGAAATGAAAATCTTAAATCACCAAAATTCTTAATTACTGAAATATTGTATTCCCAAGTTGAAAAATCGAAAGCATTCCATTTTTCAATATGGTCCGGGATTTCATTTCGAATTTTTTTAGAAATACTTGTTAGAATTTTAGAAAGATTTTCCGGTTTAAAAATTGTGTTCCCTAAATCAGCAAATCTATTTACAAATTGATTTTTGAATGTTTCATTTTCTAATAGTTTTCTTAACAGTAAAGTTCCCCATGGTGGATTTGGCCAATCCGGACCATTTGGTTCAGTTGCATATTCTAAAGTATTATGTCTGTAACTATCCAAATATCCAAAACCAAAATCCGTATCAAACAATATCCATCGCCATTTTGGTTGTTCGGTTCTTGATCTCCAAAATTTATTATTATTTCCGGGCCAATCGGTATTTCCAATAAAAATTTGAAATAAGTTGTAATCAACAAAACTTTTTATATCTATTTGGCTTGCGACAATTTTATAATTTTCATTATCATCCAAACTATTTGCATAAAGAAATTCCGTAAGTGCTATATAGCTTTCATTATTTCCATCGATCACAAATCCTTCCAATTCCAATAAATCTATAGAACTTTTTTCAACATTATAATGTGAAGCTAAATAATTAAGATTTACCTTTTCTCTTATATTATGAATACCCCAATACTCTCCATTTAAATACATTACAGACGGCTGAAACGCTAAATTATCAATATCCAAATCATTTGCAATTGTGTGAATAAAACCATCTCTTAACAGAGTTAAATTCCAATCATTCCCAGAATTTCTCAAAACAATTGATTCAAAATTATCAATAGAAAGATTTGGAAAAAATTTGTGATCAAATGTTTCGTTACCTTTTGCAAATACTGCTAAAGATTTTTGCGGATGTGCTCTACTCCATGCACCATAAATTTTTATATCTGCATTCCATTGTTTTGCAATATTTTTATCAATTTCAAAATATTCGAATGAAGCTGGTCTAGACCAATCCTCCCAAAAATTTGCTCCAAAATTTGGAATTGAAGATTCTGCATTTGGACCGAGTACATAAATTCCATAATTATAATCCCACAAATTATAAGGGTCAGTTGAAATAGAAATAACCGGTAAATATTCGTTTTCACCAATGAAATAAGTTTGTGTAAATGTTCTACTTGGTAAAAGATTTTCTTGAAACGATTTTATCTTTAAAACTTTTGTACTTGATAAAATTAAATTCTTTGCAAATAAAGTAGAATTTTCATCCGGTTCAGAGCCATCCAAAGTATAATATGTTCTTATATTTGGATTTGAATTACCTGCATTTATTGAAATTCCATTTTGATAAAATCCGGATGGAAAAGTAAGAGTGGGAGTTTCTACTTGTCCAGAAAAACCATTAAAAATATTTTCACTTCCGGGTGTTGGTTGATTGAAAAAATAAATTTCGTTTCCGCCATTTTTTCTTCCGATGGAAATATCAGAATCCGCTGAAATCAATTTTAAAGAATCAATTATTTCGCCGGAAATATTACTCAAATAAACGGTTTCTTCGCCATTTGCTAAATTAAAATTTGTGTGTAAAGTTGGTATCGATGAAAGTATTTCTTCTGGAACATTATTCTCATCTTGACTAACTTTTAATCCAATTGTTAAAAATGGAATTGCTGTTAAATCACTAGACTGTGAACCAAAATTATGAACTTGAATTGATAAAATATTGTTACCATCTACCAAAATTTGATCAGGTTCATTTATAAAAAATGTTTCTAATTTTTGATTTTGAAATAACTTTGCTTCAATTGTATTATCCGCTGATTTATTAAAAGGTATAAAATCACCATTAATGCCTAAATTTGATCGAGCAATTTCTTTACCATTTAAATAAGCAACAAATCCATCATCATAATCAATATTAAAAAATATTTCAGAAATATTATTTTTATCATTAACACTAAAATTTTTTCTAATATATACAGAATTAACATTAGATATTATTGTATTGTCATCATCATCACCGTAACCAATTCCAGCTTGACCAATATTCCATCCTAAATCATTAAATGAAATCTCTTTCCATCCGCTTGGAGGTTCTTTTGTTCCAAGAAAATATTTGCAGAAATCTCCTTCTTTAATTACTGTCTGCCAAGAAATAGCTTGAGTTTTAATATCTTTTCCGGAAGCATTAATTAGTAAATACTCGTTAGCATTCAACTGAATTGGAGGCAAAACCCATTTTTGCAAATTTGGTTTTGAATCAGAAAGTGCAAATCCACTTAGATTTATACTTTGTCCGCTATTATTAAAAAGTTCAATCCAGTCCGGAGTATCTCCAAATTCATCAAAGTAAGAATTCGAATTTGAAGGCATTACTTCATTTATTAAAATATTTTGCGAGAAATAAATATTATTCGATAAAAATGTTATAATAAATAATTTTGGCAATGTAGAAAAGAAATTCAAAATTCCCCCAAATAGAACTCTATAAAAAAAAATAGTGAACCAAAATAAAATTAGTTCACTACTTTCGTAAAATTAAACAAATAATTAATTTTCTATTTTTTGATAAACTCTAACATATTCAATTTCCATTGTTGCCGGAAATGCGTCGGGATCAATTCCTTGTGCACCGCCCCAATTTCCTCCAACTGCAACATTTAATATCAAATGAAATCTTTTATCAAACGGCCATTTTTCCCAACCTTTGTATTCATTTGTGAAAGTAAAATATTTTTGGTCATCAATAAAGAAATCAATTTTTTCTTCACTCCAATCAACAGAATATTTATGAAAATCTGAAATTGCAGTTGGAATTTTTAACTTATTTGTTTTTTGAGTTCCAATTACATGGTTATATGCTTTTGTGTGTACCGAACCATGAACCATATTTGGATCGTAACCAACATGTTCCATAATATCAATTTCTCCGCTTTCCGGCCAACCTCCGTATTCCCAATCTGTCGAAAGCATCCAAATTGCTGGCCAAGTTCCTTTTCCACTTGGAATTTTTGCCGAAACTTCAATTCTGCCGTATTTCCAATCACCTTTATACTTACTTCTTAAACGGGCAGAAGAAAAATCTCTGGTGCCTTCAGGTCCAGTATATTTTTCAGCAATTGCAACAATTTTAAGTTTTTCATTTTCGGTAAATGAGTTTTCTTTTCGGGCTGTATAATATTGCAATTCGTTATTACCGCCGCCACTTGCATTTACTTCGTATTCCCATTTTGATAAATCAATTTGTGGATTTTTGAATTCATCATTCCAAACTAATTTGTATCCTTCAATTTGAGGAATGTTTTCTTCATCTTTTGGTTCATTTCCGGATTCATTACAATTTAAGAAAGTGAACAACAATAAAGTATAAAATAAAGTTATCATTTTGTTTTTCATTTTTTAATTACCAAAAAATTGCATACAGAACTGCTAAAATTAAGCAAACAGTATATGATGCAAGATTAAATGTTTTATCTGTGTTAAATATTTTTGCAGTTAAATTAAAACCTTTGGGATCGTCATCATTTTGATTCGATGATAAACTAATCATTCCGGATATTACTATTGTAATAATAAACGTATATAACATTTGATCCATAAAAGGCAATTCAATTGCTGGAATTTTTAATATTAAAGCTACCGGAATTGATAATATAGCACCCCAAATTGCTCCTCTTGTTGTAACTTTTTTCCAGAACAATCCCATCATTGATACAGCTAAAATGCCTGGACTTACTAAACCGGTATATTCTTGAATATATTGAAAAACTTGTGGAAGACTTTTTAACAAAGGTGCAACTAATAATGCAATTACCAATGCTACTGCTGCTGTTATTCTGCCGGTTGTTACCAGATTTTTTTCACTTGCATTTTTCTTTATGTATGGTTTATAAATATCCATTGTAAAAATTGTTGCTGTTGAGTTAAGCATTGATGCTAATGAAGAAACAATAGCTGCAGTTAATGCTGCAATTACAACTCCTTTTAATCCACTTGGAACAAATGTACTTATCAACCAAGGATAAGCTTTATCATAATTTAAAGTTCCATCTCCTTTAGTAAATGCTTCTTTTGCGCCTTCAATTATAGCAGTTCCTTCCGGTTGTGAAAACATTACAAATGCAACAATGCCGGGAACTACAACAATTAAAGGAATAATGAGTTTTAAAAATGCTGCAAATGCAATACCCTTTTGTGCTTCTTTTAATGATTTTGCGGCAAGTGTTCTTTGAATGATATATTGATTAAATCCCCAATAATATAAATTTGCAATCCACATTCCGCCAATTAAAACTGCAATTCCCGGTAGATTATTAAATTCCGGATTATCTTTCGATAATATCATATGAAATTTATCGCCGGCTTTATCATAAATGTGAGAAAGACCATTTATAATTCCGCCATCTGGGGTTACATAATCTAAAGCAATAACTGTTGTAACAATCCCACCAAGAATTAATAAAATTACTTGAATTACATCTGTCCAAGCAACTGCAGAAAGTCCGCCATAAAGTGAATAAGCAGCTGCCAATAAACCCAATCCAATCATTGCTGGAAATAACAAAGAACCGTCACCTGTTCCCATTACAGTATCTAATGCTTTAGCCCCTAAGAACATTACTGTTGTTAAATTTACAAATACGAATAAAAATATCCAGAAAATTGCAAGAATTGTTTTTAGAGTTGTGTTAAATCTTTGCTCAATAAATTCCGGAATAGTGTAAATCTTTTTCTCAATGAAAATTGGTAAAAAGAATTTACCAACAATTAGCAATGTAATTGCAGCCATCCATTCATAAGATGCAATTGCTAAACCGCCGGCAAAACCGGATCCGGACATTCCAATAATTTGTTCGGCACTAATATTTGCTGCAATTAATGATGATCCAATAGCCCACCATGTTAAAGTATTTCCAGCTAAGAAATAATCATTAGAATTTTTTTCATGACCTTTTTTGTTTCTTGAGACAAAAAGTCCAAGAGCAACAATGCCAATTATGTAAATTCCAAAAATGATATAATCGAGACTGCTAAAGTTCAATATCTTTTCTCCTTAATTTAAATTTCAGTTATCACTTTTTATAAGACAATCCAAATCCAAAAGGAAATAATGGATCGTATTTTTCGTCACCTACATTAATTGGTAATTGTTCAACATTTTTTGGCCAAGTAAATGATAATTTTCCGCTAAAATCTACATCACCAAATAGCACATCGGCAATCCCTTGTCCTTCAGAACCGGGAAGCCAAGCTGCAACAAATGCATTTGCTTTTTCTAATTCATTGTTTATTATCATTGGTCTGCCAGAAAGTAAAACAATAATCATTGGTTTTTTCGAGGCTTTAACTTTTTCAATTGTTTTAATATCTTCATCATTTAGAGCTAAATCTTGATCATCTCCAAAGCCTTCTGCATAGGGATTTTCACCAACAACTACAATTACCAAATCAGAATTTTCTGCGCCGCTTCCATCTGATGATGACGACACAATTGTATTTTTATTCACTGTGCTTTTTACAGCATTCAGTATACTTGTTCCGCCTTTAATAATTTCACCATGATTACCTTGCCATGAGATTGTCCAACCTCCGCACTGCATTCCAACATTATCTGCTCCCCTTCCAGTTACTAAAATATTTTTTAAATCTTTAGAAATTGGTAAAATATTATTCTCATTTTTAAGTAACACAAGAGATTGCTGAACAGCTTTTCTTCCTACTTCTCTATTTTCTTTAGAACCAACTTGATCAGCAAAATTATTTTTAACTTTAACTTTGTTAAATAAATCAAAATTGAATTTAGCTTTTAAAATTCGATTAACTGCATCATCAATTCTGCTAAGTGGAACTTTACCTTCCTCAACCAATGCTTTTAAATTTGTGATAAAATCTAAATAAGTATTTGCTGGTTCTCCATTAACTCCTACTTTTCCTTGTAAAGCTGGACCATTAGGAATCATAATCATATCAAGACCGGCATTGATTGATTTTTCAATATCACTTTTGTAATCACCTTGTAATTGATCAATTGCAGCCCAATCGGAAACAATAAATCCTTCATATTTCAGTTCACCTTTTAACAAATCAGTTATCAAATATTTGTGTTCATGCATTTTTAAACCATTCCAACTGCTGTAAGAAATCATAATGGATGCTGTTTTTTCTTTAATTGCAGAAATGTAACCTGGTAAATGAATTTTTCTTAAAGCTTGTTCATCACATTCTGTATTACCTTGGTCCTTTCCTTTTGTAGTTCCGCCGTCTCCCATAAAGTGTTTTGTACAAGAAAGTACTGCATCCTGCGATGCTAAATTTCCATGCTCAAATCCTTTTACTGCAGCAGCACTAAGTTCTGAAACTAATTCTGGATCTTCACTGAAACTTTCATAAGTTCTTCCCCATCTTTCGTCCCTAACAACTGCAACACATGGTGCAAATGTCCAATGTATTTTTGTTGCTGCAATTTCTTTTGCAGTAACTTGAGCAACTTCTTCAACAATTTCTGGATTTCCTGTGCAACCCAAACCAATATTGTGAGGAAAAATAACGGCATTGTTTACATTATTATGCCCATGAACAGCATCAATCCCAAGAATAATTGGAATTCCTAATCTGGTTTTAAGTGAATAGCTAATTAATGTATCTGCCATATTAGCCCATCCTTGTGAGGAAATATCTGGTATTTCAGAATTCCCACCCCATAGAACTGAACCAATAGAATATTTTGTAATATCGTTATAATCAACAAATGCATTTTGATCAACTTGCGTCATTTGTCCAATTTTTTCATCAAGCGTCATTTTACTTAACAAGTCTTTTACTTTTTCATCAATACTTAATTCTTTTTCTTTTCTAACAACATTATTTGAACATGATAGAATGATTATAGAAATCATTAGTACAAAAATTAGTTTTAATTTCTTCATTAAATTTTCTCTGGGTTTAAAGTTCTAAAATTATAAAGGAATTTAATTTATTTTTTTGAGGAAAAATTTCTTTAAGCATGATTTGCACTTATTTAAGATATACCATTTTTTTTGAGAATTGTGAATTTTCCGTAATTAAATTAACAATATAAATTCCGGAATTTACATTATCACCATTATTGTTTATAGCACTCCATAAAAATTGATGTTCACCACTATTAAGATTTAAAAATTGTTTTGAAAATATTTCATTCCCAATTATATCATAAATCTTAACATAAACATTTTGTTTTCTTGAAAGTTGAAATTGTATATGAGTTTCACCATTAAATGGATTAGGATAATTTTGCTTCAATTCAAAAAAAGAAGAATTTTTATTTGAATTATTTTGATTGATACTTGTAGATAACTTCTCAATAACAATTCCGCTTAAAATTGGTCTATCCAATTCTGCACTAAAATTAAATTCAAGAATTCCATCAACTACTTCAATATTGTCATGAACTAAATCATAAGCAGCATTTTTGGGTACGTGACTTAAAATATCCAAATTATCTTCTAACAAAATTCCTTCTACATGAACATCAAATATTCTTTTTCCAATTGTATCAAAAGATTTTTCAGCAAACATTAGTTTAATTTTATAACTGCCATTTGGAACTCTAACTTTATAACTTACAAGACCATTCATATCGGTTCTATAAATTTGATCCAAATCTGTAAGCCCAATAGAAGCTGTAAATTGAGATTCATATCCTTCTGTAAATCCGTATTCTTTATCTAAAAACCATTCTTGATCCGCAATAAAATCAATTTGTTCATTAGCGCCAACATTAATTTTTAGGGGAAATTTCAATTCTTCGCTTACAGAAAATGATGTTAATTTACCCGCCATTGTGTTAGGTACTGCGGCAAGATCTTTGATATTAAGTGCTATAACATTATAAGTTTTAGATGTATCAAGATCGGAAACGGATAATCGTACAGTTTTTTGATCTTCAAGAAGTTCAGCTTTTTCAATTGCAACTCCAACAATTGTATAACTTGATTTATTTTCTGCAGATTGCTTATTTATCTGTTCGGAAAAAAATAAATCAATTGTATTTTTGATTGCTCTAATCTCCAAAATTGTAGGCGGAGTTTTATCAACATAACCAATATTTGTATCATCAGTAAGACAAAGGATTAATTTTCCATCGGTTATTACTGCATTTTCCACAATGAACTCACAGCCATTTCCATCCCAAGTATGGGTAGCTTTTGACCATCTTGTTTCATCAAAATTATCAAAATTATCTAACCACTGAAAAGTAAAATTATTATCTGATCCTGAATCACCGTTTCCTGGAGTGTATGAATAATATTTCACCCAATCATAGTGTGCAAAAACTGGAAGAACTTCTGGTTTAAATTCGCCAACCCAATCTTTATAAATAGGATTCCAAATATTCATCATAATTTTTTGAGGATAAATTAAAGTTGAAATATGACTTCCACTTTGGCGGTAAACTTCTTGATCATCAATAAACCAAGCAACATAATCCGGGGTCCATTCAAATCCATAAGTATGAAAATCTTCTGTTGGATCAAAATTTACAAAATTTGATCTAACATGATTTGTTTGTCCTGGTGTAATTGTATTAAACTGAATGTTATTGTTATATCTGCCTAAAATCTCAATATCAATTTCATTCCATTTTCCGGTTGTCCACGGAATTGAATCCGTTCCGGTAAAATAAGTAAAGAAGGATGCTAAAATTCCATCCTTCGCTTGTAATTTGTAATTAGCTTCAAACTTTCCATAAAGAAATGCTTCGATCGTTCTATATTCCGCACCTCTATAATCTTTTGCAAAATGAAGTGTTTGAGAAAGCAAAATTAAGAATAAAATCTTTACGGTCTGTTTCATTTACGCAACTTTTAGTTTTAGAATGTAATAATTAATGTAAATTTTTGAACGTTGCTTAATCTTCCAAAATTTTGATAAGCATAATCAAAACCTATTGAAACATTACCTAACATATATTGTTTAATTCCGGCACCTAAAGAAAAGGATTCCTCAGAATCTTCCAGAAACATTGATTTATATCCACCTCTTAAAGAAAACAAATCATTAAACACATATTCCATACCAAGATTTACACTCTCATAATTATCACTTACATGCAAAGCATCCATTGCAATTAGCAATTGGTGATTATCAATTTTAATTGGATCATAAGCAACACCGACTCTAAAATTTAACGGAAGATCCCATTCATCGGTTTGAAGATAAGCTGGAATACTACTATTATTACCAGAGTTTGATTCATCGGGATCATAAACAATTAATGCCGAATTTCCTTGAAGCTGCATTTTTGTTCCAAAGTTTGAAATAGACATTGCAAGCATCATTCCATCGAAAGGAGTAACATATTGAACGCCCATATCTATTGCAATTGCAGAAGCAGACATTTTCCAAATACTTTGTTGAACAAATTTTGGATTAAATCCAATAGCAAAATTATCAGTTAACTGAATAGCCCATGCTATGCTGAATGCAGCATCGGTAGCACTAAAAGTCTCTCCAGTACCGTTCGGATCATCAATTGTCGTTACTTTCATATCACCAATATCAGATGTTATGTAACTTAATCCGATTGAGCCTAGCGATCCTAAATTGTATGTTAACCCAATAAAATCATAGCTCACATCCGCAATCCATTGGGTATGGTCAACAATAAAACCGGCGCCTTCAACTTTTGTAATTCCTGCTGGGTTCCAATATAATGCGCTTGGATCATTTGCAACGGCAACAAATGCACTTCCCATTCCCATTGATCTCGAACCTTGCGATATAGATAGAAAAGGTGCAGCAGTTGTTCCACGTTTTGAAACATTACTAACAAATTCTTGAGATATTATTAAAGAATTAGAAAGTAAAAGTATTGCGAATATTATTAATTTTTTATTTTTCATTTTCAATCTCTTAGCTTATTTAATGACTGCAAATTTGCCAATTTTTTCACCAACACCCGGCGCATCCAAATGATAAATATATATGCCGTAAGCTATATCCATTCCATCATCTGTAACAAGATTCCATGTTAAAGATCCATCTGTAGGTGCTGAATCTTTATATAAAGTTTTAATCAATGCTCCGGTTATCGTATAAATTCTAACAGTGCATTGCGACGGCAAATTAATAAAATCAATTCTACGCTCACCTCTACCGGATTCTGCTACAGTTTGCTTTTCCCATTTATTTGTAACAACATATGGATTAGGAACAACACCAACATTATCAAGTTTATTTTTTGCACTATCTAAATCAACGCGTGCGGATTTGGTTGAAAACGATATATAGTCGCCCGTTGCAAATGGTTTATTTGTTGCAAGTTGGAAAATATCTCCAGCAACTGGCGGAGAAGCAAATGGAGCATTTGTTGGGCCTTCCCATTTAATTTTCCAAGCATATATCAATTTATTATTTATTTTTTCTAAGAGAATAATTACATCACCAAGATCAAATGCTTTGGATTTATTTATATCAAAAATTTCAACTTCAACTGTATCCCCACTTGTAATATTTTTTGCAACAAAGTTTATTGGAATTTTTGTATATGTAGTTGTAACCGAACCCATCGTAACAAATTCTAATTGATAATCTGCAGGAATTCTCAAGTCATTATTTTTTGCTTTTATAACACCTGTATCCGGCACGGCATGTAGGTTATAATTGCTAAATCCTCTTATCCAGCCGGTTCTTTCAGAACTTGCTGTTAAGGAGTCGTAATTCATAATACTTAAAGCAATTCCATCAAAAGGAGTTCCTAATAGACCGCTGCCAAAAGTTGAAGAATCAGCAGCTGCTTCATGCAAAGTATCTACAACTCCATTTAGTTCTCTAGTAACGAAATAATTAGTTGTTCTGTAATTTGTTTTACTTCCAGATTTAATATTTTCATTTGATGAAACAAAGTTAACTTTATAATTAGCACCGTCTTTAATTTCACCGCCATTAATTACCGTAACCGCAAGTGATCCTGTTCCTAAACCTTGTGGATCAGAAAGATTGGTTATTTGTGAAGCATTATATCCCGCTGCCGGTGAATTCGGAGTAACCATCGCACAATTTATATCAATTCTTGTTATGTTGCCAGCTTCGTCAGCTTCAATAATTTTAGTTGTTTCTGTTGGAATTAATCCTTTTGTTCCCCTATCAGGATCACCCTGGTCATAAGCAACAAGCGCATAATAATAAACTTGTCCATTAACAACATCTTTATCAATATATGAATGTTGAAGCCCCGTATCATCGCCTCTCCAGAAATGAGCGCCATTTACGCCAACCGGATCAGGTCCCTTAATTCCATTTACAACATCAAATTGTGCAATAGGTTTGTAATATTTTTCACTGCCTTTTGAATCTGTTATAATTTTTACATCTTGAAATTCTGGTTCCCTACTTCTTAAAATCATATAGCCTTCAAAATCCATTTTATTTAGAAATGGATCAAAAGATTTTTCAGAAATATCATTCCAGAATAGGGAAACTTGTCCATCACCTTCAACAGCTTTTAGTGTTGGCTTATTCGGTGGACGAGAAAAATTGTAGTCAGCATTATAAATTTGTTGTACAGTTTCTTTATTGAAAACTAAATCCGCAAGATCATCACCAAAGGCTAATGCAACCGAAAATCTTTCATTGTCATTTCTTCCAAGCGGGAAAGCACCAGAGCCAAATAGAATTTGAATATTTGCATTAGCAAGAATCGTATCAAATTGGCTAATTTGAAATCTTTGGTAAATTACATCGTCATTTTTAAGCCAGATATCTTTATTACCTTTTCCAGCAAGTCTTTGAATTGCTAAACTTGTTAAACCTATTTGATCTGATTCATCTTTATCGGTTGTGTCAAAATTTGGTTCTCCGGTTGTAGGTAATCCATCACCCTCTCCTTCATCCGGTGCTTCATATTCAATATCAAAAGGTCCTAAACCATCTTTACCAACGTCACTTCTTAATGGTTCTTTTATGTCAGCATCCCAAACACCGTTTCCATTTATATCTTCAAAAGGAAGCCAGTCATTATTATTATCAATTCCATCGTTCATATCTTCATTAACCATTCCATCTTCATCATCATCAAATCCATTACTAGCATTACCCGGGCTCTGTAAAAAAGCATAACCAATTACACCGGTCTTAAATCTTTCAGACATTGGACCACCCATTGGAGGATCATTAAAAGCATAAGCAATATCAAGTGTTTTATCATAAGATGCAAAATCTCCTGAGTTTGCGTCATAATAACCACCAACACCAGTATCGCAATAAAAACCGAAATAAGTTGAATCATAACCGGCATCAGCTAAGTTATAAATATCATAATGCCAGAATATAATATCTTCAGCGAGCACATTTACCCATTGCAATCCTCTAATTTCTACTCTGATTCCTAAACCTCCTCTATCAGGCATAGATGCAATTGGGAAATATGAATATGGAGGACGAGTATATTCACGATCTTTTGAATCATCTATTACATAAAATGTTTCTTCATCTGCATTTGCTTTTTTTCCAAAATAACCATACCAAAATCCATCCCAAGTATCATCAACTAGCGGTAAGGCACGAGACCAAGAAGGAGGCCAAGTTTTAGCATTAGTACTAATTGCTGGCGATTCGCTGGAAGGATTAACATAACCAGGAACAGGTCTTGTTACCCATTCTTCATTTGTAACGGGATCTTTATCAACTTCTTCTCTGTAAGCGCCTTCTGCAGGATGAATTACATTATTATTACCAGGTGCAACTGTTCGAGCAGTTACAATTGGTGTGCATCCATCTATATAACTATGCTTACTTCCTTTAGGCCACTCACCAGAGTTAGTAATAGCTGCACCATCTACCCAATAACCAAGTTCTCCAGTATTTTCAAAAACCGAACGAACCAAATTACCTTGAAGTACTCCTCTCTTTTTGTATAATTTATTTCCAAGCGGTTCGTTTCTATATTTATCATATTGTTGCTCAGCAGATTGACCATAAACTAAACTTGATAAAACAAATATGATTAGTAAATTAAATTTCCATTTAAACATTCCGAACTCCTTTTATTAAAAACCTACGCTAAATCCAATTCTTACTTGTCTTGGAGCAGAGTAATCATTTGGATTGAGTAAATATTCATCAATAGTATTTAATCCGTAAATTATTCCTGTATAGTCTTCAGCACCTAAATCAATGCCGGCTCTACCGGTTGTAGCATTTACACCATATTCATTTTTAATATCAAACAAATTATATACTAACAAATAGGTATTAAAGAATAAACCATAAATCTCTAAAGTTTTTGTTGCTTTTAGATCAAGATTCAATACTGTTGGTTTTCGCCCATTATTTTCGAAACGAAGTTTTTGTGTATATCTTGCATCTTCGGTATATGGCATTCCAGAACCATAATTAAAAATCATTCCAACTGTCCAATCTTTTGGATCACCAATAGTGAACGAAGCATTTAGTGTGTGATTTTGATCCCAATTTAACGGAACAACTTTTTTATTTGATTCTTTTGGTGGAAAAGTTTGTTGATTGTAAAAGTTCGTTAACGGATCCGAAGCATTTCCTTGAGCAACTTGATATGTATAATCGATTTTTGCACTAAACATATCTGCATATCTTTTATCAAGAGTCAAAACTAATCCTCTTACATTTCCATAATCTCTATTATAATAACGTCCGTAAAGATCGCCATCATAAGTTTTAATAACTTCTGTACCTAACAAATTGTTAATATCACTGTAATAAATTGAAGCATCGACCGAAATATTAGGGAAAATAACTTGTTGAACACCAAGTTCATATTTTACTGTTTTCTGAGCTTTTAATTCCGGATTTCCAATTATTGAACTAAGTGCACCTTCTACAATAACATATGCGCCATTTGTGTAAAGTACATCAAATGTAGGAATTTGGAAAAAATGTCCATATGAAAAATGAATGGCACCTTGATCAGAAATCGGGAAAGAAACTCCTAACCTTGGACTAATTTGAAATTCCGGTTGCGCTTCAATATCCCCTAATGATCCATATTTAGAAATTGTTGTTTCATGAAATAAAGGATTACTTTTTGGATTCTGAAGGTCAATTGGTAAAGTATGATTTGCATTAAAGTAATCTAATCTTATTCCTGCATTAATAATCATAATATCATATTCCATTTTGTCCTGTATATATGCAGAAAATTCAAAAGGTCTTCTTTGGAACTTTTCATTGTATTGTGTTCCTTCATTATTGTAACCAATTGTATAAACCGGCTGTTGTGTAATAGAATCAATTAAACTTTCTGTTTGATTTCTAATGTCTTTCCAATGATAGAATAATTTATACTGTGTAAATTCTGCCCCTAATTTAATTTTATGTTGTTTTGTTACTTGAGATTCCAACGCAAAAATTGCAGTATTTGTATAGGTAAATCTTTTATAACGATCTGTTTCATTTCCGCCATGCCTAAAAGTATAAGAAGATTGTGTTGATGATAAATTCGGGTCAACATAATTTGTATCTAATTCATTTTCATGTAAATATCCTTTATATCTATTAAAATTTGAAGCTAATTTCAAAGTAGCAAAAATATCTTGAGTAGGATAAAATGATATTTGAATATTATTGCTTGTGTTTGTTCTATAATGATTTTTCAATCCGTCCGGAGCTAAACGATAATCATGATTATAATATTTGTTCCAATGATCATCCCAGTAAAAGCTGTAAGAAAATTTCCAATTTTCTAATCCATATGATAATTTTCCATTAAATGATTTATTTTCTTCTGGAGACATCGGAACATATTTTCCATTACCGCTGTAAATATTAAAAAATCCTTCCGGATCATTTTGATCAAAAATAAAAGGTTTTTGATCTGTTATATTATAAACTCTTTTTCCGTAAATGTAACCATCACTTTCAAAATATCTACCGGTCATAAAAAATGTTAAACCGTCAAATAATTTAGTAGGACCGCTTAAACTAAATTGTAAATCTTTTGGTCCTGATAAATCAACTTTATTTAAATTGTAAAAAACATCTGTGTGATTTGTAAAATAACTACCTAGATATGCAGATGCAAAACCTTCATAAAAGGAAGATCCATCTTTGGTTACTATATTAACAACACCAGAAAGTGCTTTACCGTATTCAGCATTAAAAGTTCCGCTAATTACTTCCAACTCTCTAACTGAATTGTTTTCTACTTGAAGTGCATTTTGACCATTGTAAACATCATTTACAGGAATACCATCAACCAAATATGCAACTTCATTTGATCTTCCGCCTCTAAAATGACCGCCAACAACACCAGCTTGCAAATTAATAATTTGCCCAATATTTTCAACGGGCATCATTTTAATATCTTCTGAAGTGACAATTGCTGAAGTTGAAGTTAAATCTTTAGTAATCATGGGCGCTTCTGCCTGAATTACAATTTCATCAATTTTTATTGATTCGGGAACCAATGAAACATCGAGATTTGTTGTTAAATCAATTCTAACCCCAACATTTTCGATTCTAGTTTTATGGTATCCTACAGCACTCACAATTACAACGTATTTCCCCGGAGGAATATTGTTAATATAGTAATCACCTTCTATGTCTGCGGCGGCACCTAAAAAAGTACCTTCAAGCAAAATATTTGCTCCAATTACTGGTTCACCGGTATCTTTATCAAAAATTTTACCTGATAGTTTACCTGTTGTGCCGGCATATAAAATTCCGGTAGTAAGTAAAATAGTTATATAAAGTGATTTATAAATTATTCTTATACATCGAAAATCTATTCTCATAGTTTTTCCAAAATTTTTAAATATCGTTTTTGTATTATCAAAATTAAAATAGGGCAGATTTAAACTGCCCTATCTGTAAATAAATTACTTCAGTAACATCATTTTCTTTGTAGCTTTAAAAGAACCGGTTTCAATTGAGTAGAAATACAATCCGGATGATAAATTAGAACCATTAAAATCTACAATGTACGAACCAGTATTTTGTTGTTGATTAACCAATTCAGCAACTTGTCTTCCAAGAACATCAAATACTTGAACTTTAACCATTCCTGGTTTTTCAATTGTGTAAGTAATTTTTGTACTTGGGTTAAATGGATTTGGATAGTTTTGATCTAAGCTATATTGTTTAGATACCATTGGAATTTCTTCAATTCCAAGAACTTCATCTTCAATCCATGTATGTGCCCAAACAGAAACATTTTGCCAACCTTGATCACCATTTTTAGCTGAGTAGAAAATCATTCCTTCTCTTGTTGCACCGTCATTATCATTTATACCAAAATCAAATGGAATTTTCCAGCCTCTTTCCCAATCAATTGGCTCATCAACAATAGCAGTTTCAAGATTTCGTTTTGTTGCTAAATCAACTAATGGAATTCTTGCTTCTAAAATATAACCTGTAGGGAAAGCTCTTTCAACCCAAGCATAATTTTCTGTTCCAGCAACAAGTAATGAATCATAAGCAGAATCATTTTGATCATTTCTTGCTAAAAATTTACCGAATCTTAGATGATAATCTGGATTAGCACCATGTTGATATCCAACATGTGTTGTGGTATAATTATAAAATCCGATAAACAAATCCGGTGCATCATTTTCATATGATTGAAGTGCTGGATCATGATTAACAACATCATCTGTAACTTCCATAGCTACATATAAATAATCAGCATCAAGAGCTACATAGCAATCAGCTGAACAGTCAGCATCATCAGTTACAGTTAAAACTGGATGTGCAGTACCATCTGATAATTTAATACTGAAAGGTTTTATTCCAGACCATTCAGTTAAATCTCCATCAGCAACAAAAGTAGGTGCAGTTGTTGCAACAGTAGGAATTCCTTTTGCAGTATTTGTAATTGCTCCAGAAACACCTGGTTCGCTATAGTTTGGTTTAAGATCATAACATACAACTGCATAATAGTATGTTTTTTCTCTATCAATATTTCCAGAAACGATTGGATGTTCAACTACTTGAACATTTTCTGCAATTCCAGTCCCAATTTTTTCAACTCCTGCAGCTTCAACATCAGAAATTGGGGATTCACTAGCATAAACATTATATTTTTCACCAACTTCACCAGGAACATCTGTCCATGTAACTAAATTTGAATAATTTCCTTCAACAACTGCAACAACCGGAGCAGCTGGAGCTGTAAAATCAGCAATTTGGAAACCAGAAGTTTGAAGTACATCTAATAAAATTGAACCTTGGGCTAATAAAGCACCTGAATAACCATCTTCAGTTCCTCTGCCAAATGGTTCAATTCTGATTTTGAAAATTTTAGCTGGGTTAAGTAAACCATTACCAGCACCATTTTTCAAAGCAAATCCATCTTTAGGTGGAAAACGATCATTAACTCCCATTGGTTTGGGAACTAAAGGAAGATGATAATGTGTCCAGTCTGAAACAACACTTAAATCAATACCCGGATCAATTATCCATTCTTCAGTTGCACCGGTTTCATTATCATTTTCAAAAACGAAAACTCGCATAAAACCTCTTGCAGAATCAGTAGCCATTGCTACTAAATTTTTAATATAAAGTACTAAAGCAGTTCTTTCTTCCATACTATCATGAACTGTTACTTCTTTATCAATTGCAACAAATCCACCCCAAACTTCAGGAGCGCTTAAAGTGAAATCCATCTTCAAAGCACCAGTACCTTCTACAAAATCAGTATTTTCATCTGAAAGAGTAACATCACCTGGAATTGCATTCCAAGACATTTCATCAACACCCCAAGTTGTAGCGGAATTATCAAATGTTTCAAGTGAACCGTAACGTTGTCCTTCTAATTTAAGATTATCCATTTGGAATTCACCAACAGCAGAAGGTGGATTCTCTTGATTACCACCTGTTATGTAAACCATTGCAAATTCAAATCCTTTAACTTTATCAAATTGAAGAATATCATCAACGCCGCCACTTTGAACTGCAAAACCAGTTGTTTTATCTGAGGTTTGAACTAATGGCATAGTTACTTTTACCCATTCGCCAGATTGATCAAAGAAATCAATATTTGGCTGATAGAAGTAATATTCTCTCTGATTTTCTGTATCAAATTCAGCTAATTTGAATTCCATAAATACGCTGCCACCTTGTGTTGTATCGGCAGGAACAGTAACTTTAACCCACATTGTTAACTCAGTTCCTGTTGAAAGGTCTAAGTATGGAACTGAACCAATATCTGTTTCATGATAGTCTGTTCTAACAGTATAACCGCCCCAGCCATCATAAGCTTCAATGCGGTATTTCACTAACATTGATCCTGTACCTTCTTTTGCATCTGCACTATTAAATAGATCAGTATATGCAGTTGGACCATTTGTATAGAAGTTGGTATTTGTAATTGCGGTATCAGCCCAATTTGTTCCTATACTTGTATTGGGTTTAACTGCATTATCAAAAGATTGAACTACCCATTGGGCATTCAATGCAGTTGATAACATTAGGATAAATAATAACGAGAAAAGTTTCTTCATGTATTGCCTCCTTTATTTGATTAATTGTACTAATTAAAGATTAAACTTTAACCAGTTGTTTTTTGTGAATAAAAATTATTTATTTTTCTTTCAAAATTCTACCGTAGCTATGTGCTAAAATATTTGTTTTAACATCACCAATATTTACGGTAAGATTTTTTAATGCTTCTGAATCCTTTACAACTTTTGTACTCATTAAACTTATTGCAATCATTATAATTGAACATATAAAAAAAAGTATAAAAGTAAAATGTAGAAAGTTTATATTATTCAAAAAGTTAAGAATTTCAATACTTGAAACGGTTTTGGGATTTAAAACTGTTACCACAATTTTCAAAAATCCTATAATTCCTCCAATTAATAATGTCCAAATTGCGCCTGTGCTTGTTGCTTTTTTCCAGAATATTCCAATAAGTAAAACGCTAACAATCGGAGGTGCAATGAAAGATTGTATTGATTGTAAGAATAAATAAATTTGTATATTTATCAGTTTTGTGAAAGGTACAATTGCAATTGCTAAAATTACAAATATCATTGTTGCTAATCTACCGACTAAAACTAATTCTCTATCACTATAATTTTTTCTAAACATTTGATAAATATCAAGCGACACTAATGAAGCAGCACTATTGAAAGAACTTGCAAGCGAGGACATTAACGCGGCAAAAAATCCGGCAATAACTAATCCTTTAATTCCAACCGGAAGTAAATTTCCAGAAAGTAACATTGAATATGCCGAATCTCCTTTAATTTCCGGATACAAAACTGCGGCAATTAAACCGGGGAAAATTAAAAAGAATATTGGAAATATTTTAAAAATGGCTGCCAGCATTGTTCCCTTTTTTGCATCTTCAATTCCTTTTGCTGCAAGAACTCTTTGTACAATATATTGATCTGCGCACCAATACCAAATTCCAATTATTGGAGCTCCAAACAAAATTCCAATCCATGGTACGTTTGAATCAGAAGTTGATCTAAAAATGCTAAAGTAATCCGAAGGTAATTTTGAAACAAGTTGATTAAAACCTCCAACTTCAAACAATCCGAAAAGTGATAGTAAAACAGCTCCAAGAATTAACATAATCGATTGAAAAACTTGTGTTAATGCTACTGAAGTTAATCCACCAATTACTGTATATAAGCCAGTTATAAAAACAATAATTATTGTAGATGTAAACATATCCCAGCCTAAAACTTCTTTAAGTACAAAAGTTCCAGCTAATAACGTAACACCAATTTTTGTAAAAATGTAAGTAAGAATTGAAACAATTGTAAGATATAATCTGCTCTTATTATCAAATCTTTTTCCAAAAAACTGAGGTACCGTAAAAACATTAGATTTGATAAAGATTGGGGCAAAAATCCAGCCAAGCATAAAAAGAATAATAACCGCAAGCCATTCAAAATATCCAACTGATAATCCATGAATTGATCCAGCTCCAGCTAAACCAACAAAATGTTCACTTGAAATATTAGTTGCAAAAAGAGAAGTTCCTATTACTAACCAACTTAAATTTTTACCAGCTAAAAAATATTGGGTTATAGAATTCCCTTTTGATCTTCCCGCAAAAAGACCAATTCCCAAAACTATTAGGAAATAAGTTAGCAAAATTAAATTATCAAAAGTATTGAGATTACCGCTCAAGGGTCCTCGTTCCCTTTATTTGGTAGAATAAAATAGTAACTCACAAATTATGCCATTAAAACTCTCGCTGAATTAACGTGATTTTTGCAATCGGATTATATTATTATTATGAAATGCTTATTATTTCAATAACTACGGATTATTATTTTAATAACCCGCAGTTTTGACTAACTTTGAAGCGACTTATTTTAATAAGGATATTTTTATAGTTTTTTGAATTTCTTTTGAATTTTCTTGAATGGCATTCATTCTGATGAAATAAATTCCCGAAGATAAATTTCCGGCATTAATATTTAATTTATAATTTCCAATTTCAATCGTTGAATCAACTAAAACGCTAATTTCTTGACCAATTAAATTAAATAGTGAAATCTTAATTTTACTTTTTTCCGGAACCGAATATTCAACAACTGTATTTGGGTTAAACGGATTTGGATAATTTTGTTTTAATTCAAAAGTCTTTGGTAAATTAAAATTTATTTTATTTTCTTTAATATTTGTTAAAACTCCCTCTTTATCAAAATATGGATAATATAAAGTTTTTATTTTTTGGGCAACCGGTTTTTCGGTTTTTCTATCCATAGTGTATAATCCCATACTTTGGTAACCTCTTGGAATTCCAGCAGTGTACCAATCAAAAACGCACCACCAAGTACATGCCATTAATGAACCGTTTGAATTAACTGTTCCATCTTGATTTAACGCAGCATGAATCTTGAAAGCTTTAAAAGTTTCATCGGCAACTGTAACTTGATCTTGCAGAGTTGAATTATTTTCGGATGACCAATAACCGAATTCCGTATCTAAAATTGGTTTCTCCGGAAAACTAGTTTTCGCTTGATTGATGAAATTGAAAGTTCCGCCAAAATAAGTTGAGCCGTGAAAAATTCCAAAATACATTGTCCAGCCCGCAATATCAACAATACTTTGCGTAACATCAGTCGGTCCCGGATTATCTGCAGCCGGCGATTGAGAAATTAATCTCCCATCATCATAATTTTGCTCAAAATCGTCAATTACCATTTGGTTAAAAATCATTCTATTTGTTTCTTCATGACATTCATTTGACATACTCCACATAATTACGGATGGACGATTATACTCTTTATAAACCATTTCTCTAAACATTTGCAGATGCATTTTTCTATCATTGTTTTGAATTTGCCAAGGTTCATCAGTATCAACTTGCCAAAGTGGAATTTCTTCCATTGCAGTAATTCCAAGTCGATCTAAAATTAAATATGTATATGGATGATTTGGATAATGTGCAGTTCTGAGAAAATTTACATTTAAGGATTTTATCATTTGTAGATCGCTGAAAATAATTTCTTTTGGTAAACTTCTTCCATAAACCGGATGATCTTCGTGTCGTGCAGTTCCGGTTAAGAACATAATTCTGTCGTTCAACAAAAATTTATTTACGGATGTTTTTACAGTTCTAATTCCAAATTGTGTATAATATTCATCAACCAAATTTTCTTCTTCAAAAACTGAAATTTTCATAATGTAAAGATTTGGATTTTTAGGAGACCAAATTTGGGGATTTTCAATTTTAAGATTTGTTTCAATTATTGAAATGGAATCTTCTTTTATTGAATTTAAAAATTCAGTTTGTCCGGTTAGATTTATTTCATCACCAATTAATTCATAACTGACTTCTGAAGCAATATTGAAAGAATCTACTTCTGCTTCAAAAACTTTTAATTCAATTTTAAAGTTTGATTCAACATTTTTTTCATTCTGAATAACAACTTTTGTTATTAGATTTCCACCCAAATCAGTTGGGATTATATCACTTCTTACGATTGAAAGTGGATTTGAAAACTCAATATATACATCTTGCAAAATTCCACCGTAATTAAACCAATCAACTTGTTTATGCGGAATAACATCAATTCTTGCACCCCAAGAAATAACATCAACTCTAACTGCAATTGTATTTGTTTCTCCATAATTTAAATATCCAGATACATCAAATGCGAAAGGTGTATATCCGCCTTCGTGATATCCTACATATTTTCCGTTTATCCAAACATCAGCAACATAATTAACAGCAATAAAAACGAGTTTTGCAAATTTACCGGAATCAGAATTATCTACTTCAAAAGATCTTCTGTACCAAACTCCGTCTTTGAAAAATTCCGGCGCATTAGGATATTCATTCATTTTATTTTCAACTGATGGAATTTGTTTTTCTTCCCATGTTGAGTCATTGTACTCAGCTAAATATCTTCCTGCAGATTCATTTATTAAATTTTGATACCCTGCAGAATCTCTTTTCGCCAATGTGATATTATCATCTGCTGAGGTTCTTTCTTTTTTCCAAGTTCCCGATAAATCCAACATCTTTCTATTTTGTTTTTCAAATGTTGTAAGCGGAATTCCATTTTGGTATGGAACGCTAAATCCATTTACATTTTTAATTTCTAAAGTTCTTTCCAAAGTGGCCGTTTGTGAAAGTAGAATAGAAGGTATTACGAATATTATATTTATCAAAAAAGAAAAAATTTTTTTCATATCATTTCCTTATAAAAACTTGTACAAATTTTTCTGTTTTTTATTTCGAAATTTTCTTGAATTTTTATTTACAATTTATTTCAACAATAACATTTTTTTTGATTCAAAATAATCATTAGCTTGAAGCACATAAAAATAGGGTCCGGCAGAGAGATTTGCCGCGTTCCAAACTGTTTTGTGAGTTCCAGTTTTAAGATTTTCATCAACTAACGTATTTATTAATTGACCCAAAATGTTGTAAACTTTTAGCAATACTTTTGAATCTTTTGATAATCGAAATTCAATTGTTGTGGTTGGATTAAACGGATTTGGGTAGTTTTGCGAAAGCTTAAACTTTACCGGAACAACTTTAAAATATTGATTTACCGAAGTAAGTACAGCTTGCTCATAAATTTGTTCAGCAACAACTCTATTAAATAAAATTCTATGTCCGGAATCATTTAAATGAATTCCATCTCCAGAATCATAATTTGAATTTATTGTTCCATCTGCATTTGCCAAATCTGTCCAAAAATCTATTGCATAATTTTTAAATTTAGTATACGTAGAATCTCTAACTTCCATTTGTTGTAATCGTTGTGATTCTGTTAAATTTCTCGGTTGAGTTGTAGAAATCCAAACCGGAATATTTTTTTCCGAAGCTTTAACTACAATAGTATCATAATTTTTTAATTGTTCAGAAATCGGATAACCTTGTGTAACGTCATTTGATGGCAAATTTATAATTACGGCTTTAGGCTCATAAGATAATGCTTTTGTGATATTTGAAGATATTTTTGGTGAAGGTCTTCCGGTAGGAGGAATAAAATTATCCGGCATTAAATCGTAAGTTGTATAACCACCAACCGCTAGATTTATAACTTGTATATTTGTGTTTTTTTGAACTAAGTGTTTGCGATATCTATTTACCCAAGCACTATCAATATTGCTTGGACCAATTCCGGCGGCAGTTGAAGAACCTATTACAACTAATTTTGCAACAATGGAATCTTGAGTAATTGTAAATACTTCTTCACTAATATCAAATAACTCCGGATTATCATATTTGGATATTTTAACTAAACATTCGTTAGATAATATTTCCGGAATTTTCCAATTGGAATATGAAAAATTTGCCGCAATTGCATACGGAGCAATAGTTTGCCAATTAATTCCATTATCATAAGAAAGTTCAATTTTGATTAATGTAACATTTTTACTTTCCCAACTTATTATCGGGTTTGCACCTACAGTCCAATACTCGCCGCCATTTGGGCTTATTAGTTTTAGAAATGTTGAATCTGTTTGGGAAAAAACTGAAATGTTAAGTATTATAAAAAGTAAAAATATTTTTTGCACATAATGAATTGATGCTTTCATATATTTTGAATTTTAATTTAGCAGTATCATTTTTTTTGTTTGATTAATACTTCCATTTTTCAATTCGTAATAATAAACTCCGCTTGGAAATTCCGAAGCATTAAAATTGATTTCATAATTACCAGCTGGCTGAAATTGATCAACTAAAGTTTTAACTTCGCGACCAAGAATATCATAAATCCTTAATTCAGTGTTAGAATTTATGTTTGAAGCAATATTTGGAATTGAATACTTTATTGTTGTATTTGGATTAAATGGATTAGGATAATTTTGAAATAGTTGAAAATATTCCCGTAAATTTTCTTCATCATTTAATCCAACCGTGCTTTGCGTAAATTCAAAATAATTAAAATTGTACCCATTAAAATAAAATTTAAGAAATATTTCATGCTGACCTTGAGATAAAAAATAATCATCAATAATTGTTGTTTTCCAATTCTGCCATCCATTGGTTACTGGCACATCAATAAATTCAGTGAGATAAGCTCCATCAATTGCAAATAATATTTTTCCACCGGAAGAATTTGCAGATGACCGAATTGACAAAGTATAATTTCCGTCTTCAATTACACTAACCGTAAATTTCAACCATTCGCCGGTTTCAATCCACCCAACATTAAAACCGTTTGTAATTTGATCAGTACAAATTTCAATATCTACGCCATCATTTCTATACTTTCCTCCGGTATTCCATTCTGCATTTCCCAAACCTTTTGTATTATCATAATCAACATCGTTGTAACTAATTAATCTTGGTCCCAAATCGTAATCTGTTGCAAAAATTCTACCCGGAATTGTAAGTTCCTTAAAAGGTCTTGAAGTTTTATCATCGATATGTCTTATAAGTGCATCAACAACATCCGGTTGAAAAGTGCAATTTTCAAATTTCAGATTCTCAAACTGAGATAACAAAACTGCATATGCATAAAGTTCACTTGGTTTATTTCCGGTTCCGTTCCAATAATCCAATAAAGTTTGATAGCCCGAAACCATTGGTGCAGAAAGAGGTCCAACTACATTGTCAATTTTTTTATGAGGCCACCAAGCCCATCCGATATTATTTTTTTTCATCAAATCTATACAATCTAAAAACCAAGAATTTGAATTTTCACCGGTTTCGCCAAGCCAAAGAGGAACATTATTTTGATCGCGGAGATTTACCAAATATTGAATTGTACCTTGATCATTTGAATTCCAATATCTGTGAAAACTGTAAGACATATTATCATCCCAAGGTGGAGTTAATCCATTGAAATCTGTTGCATACCAATTTCCTTCAATAAATAAAATATGATTTGTATCAACTGTTCTGATTGAATCAGTAATTTTTAGATATAAATCGCGCAATGGTTTATTTTCAGAACCTAATTCCCATTTGGGTTCGTTGATTAAATCATATCCGCCAATCCATTCTTTATCAAAATATCTTTTTGCAATTTCTTTCCAAAGTTCAATTGTTAAATTTTTATTATCTTCACTTTCCCACAAAGATGGTTTGGAATTATCATAATCACTAATTGCTTCATCGCTTTGACCGCCCGGAGCTGCATGCAAATCTAGAATTAAATATATTTGATTTTTTTCGCACCAATTCAAAAGTGAATCGATAGTTTGAAATCCTTCTTTAGAAAATGTAAGTGGATTTGTTTCAGAAATTAATTTATTCCAATGCATTGGCAATCTGATAGAATTAAATCCCCATTTTGCAATATTCTCAACATCAATTTCTCGAACATAATTTTTATGATAAATTGAATAAAGTTCATTGGTTTTCTCTACTCCAACCAACTTTTGAATTTCATTTCTGATTTGATGTTCAGCTCCAGCAATTGAATATGGAGTTTTAAGCATATATCCTTCTTGCACAAGCCAGCCGCCGAGTCCAATTCCCTTCAGAAGAATTTCTTCGTTATTTCCGTTTACAATTTTCTTTCCGTTGGCATGTAAATAACCTTGAGCGAAAATTGTGTTTGTCAAAAAAATAATTAACAATATAAAAAACAATATCTTATTTGATAGTTTCATAAATTTTATAAAATTAATAAAAAAAAATACAATCAAATTTTGAGCCGAACAAAAACTTGAGATTTTATTCAAAAAATAGTATTTAAATTTTAGGTGTAATGCGGAAAATTATTTTTGTAATAATCTTTGTTATTATTTTAATAAGTCAAGATAACCAAAATTATAAACCTCCAAGGTTTAAAAACTTCGGAGGTTTACCTTTAGTTCGGTCAGTAAAAAATTTATTTTAAGCCCAATTCTTTACTCATTCTGTAATAATTTGGCGGAGCTAATCCTAATCTTTTAGCTGCTTCTGCATCAGAAATACTTTTTTCTCTTACGAAAGAAAAATATTGATGTCTGAATTCCATTTCCAAATCTTTGAGTGGTAAAATATCTTGAATTGAACTGAAATTAAAAATTTTCCCATCTTTACTTTCAGAATATAATTCGGCGCTTAAAACACTTTTTATTAATTTTTCGTCAATTTTATTTGAATCTAAAAATAGTAATCTTTGTACAACATTTTTTAATTCCCTAACATTTCCAAACCAGCTGTAATTTAGTAAATATTCATTTCCGGATTTTTCAATAAACGGATTTTGCAATCCCATTTCTCTACTGAATCGAATTAAAAAGTGATCAATCAATTCTGTGATATCTGATTGGCGTTTTCGTAGCGGTTGAATTTTAATTGGAACAACATTTAAACGGTAATATAAATCTTCTCTAAACTTATTTTCTCGGACAAGTTCTTCCAAATTTTTATTTGTAGCGGCAATAATTCTAACATCAACTTTAATTCTATCAGTTCTTCCGATTTTTTCAATTTCACCTTCTTGAATTACGCGAAGCAATTTTACTTGTGCAGATTGAGGCAGTTCCGAAACTTCATCCAAAAATATTGTACCGTTATTAGCAATTTCAAAGAGTCCAAGTTTTTTATTCACCGCGCCAGTAAATGCACCTTTTTCATAACCGAATAATTCACTTTCGATTAAATCATGTGGCAATCCGCCGCAATTAATCGGAACAAATTTTTCATACTTTCTGTTACTTCTGTAATGAATATTATTTGCAACCAACTCTTTTCCCGTTCCGGATTCTCCATAAATCAGAACGTTTACATCTGTTTTTGCATATTTATCAATTTGGTCCAATAACATTTTCGTTGCTTCGTGATTTCCAATAATTTTTTTCTGAAGCAAAATTTCTTCAACATTTTGCCTTAACTTAGATTTTGAAATTGAATTTTTTAACTCGAGTTTTCTTTTTTCAAATGCATTGAAAATACTTATTAAAAAATCAGTTGGCTGATAAATAAATTTTTCAATATCACCGGGATATTTTGTACAATACCAAAAAGCTCCCGCATTTAACAATCGATTTGCAAATTCAAAATCTGTCATATCAATTGTTAATTTTGTAATTACAATTATTTGAATAGAATAATCTATTTTTTTAATTTCCAGAATTAGCTCCTCGCCGCGAAGTCCACCAGCAATTTGGTAATCCATTATTATCACGTCAAAAGAATTTGATTTATCTTTAATCAAACTTAAAGCATCCAATCCGTTTGAAACTATATCAGCTATTTCCAAATTTTGCTGCATTAGATCAATAGTATTCTTAACTCTACGAACATCAAAATCTTCATCTTCTATTAAAAGAATTTTTACTTTTTCATTTAACATTAACAACTCCTAATTTTTAATAACCAAAGAAAACTTAGCTCCGCTTTCATTTAAATTTTCTGCATCAATTATCCACAAACATCTTTTTGTTGCCATTTGATGAGCAATATAACAACCGTAACCACGATTTGTTTTTTCGTCATTTGTAGATACACTTTCCGTAAATATTTTTTTAATTCCTTCTTCATTAAATTCCAATAAATCTTTCTTAATCCCAATTCCATTATCTTTAATTTCTATTAAAGAAATTTTAGATTTCTCATCATATTTTGTTGAAATTGTTATAACAACATTTTTCATTTTCGAATGGTCAATAGAATTTTGAATAAGCGGTTCAAGAATTTCCCAAACAACAAATTCATTTATTTTTACATTCGGAAGTTTTTCATCCAAATCTAATTTGAAGCTGAAAACATTTGTACTTTTTGATATTCTAAGAAATAAATTATCAACAATAAATTTTATTACTTCATTTATATTTGTAGAAAATATTGGATTTCGAATTGTGTGAATAGGCGGATCGTACCATTTCATATCATAAATTACGCGCGATATAAAATTTGCATATTTGTTTAATTTATCTTTAGATGAAGATATATTTTCAGTTGTTAGATGTCGCAAATCTTCTTTAATAAATCCCATAACTTTTTCTGCTTTGTGATGCGTATGATAAATACGTTTTGTAAACATCGCTTCTTTGTTATGATCAATTTGATCTTTTAAATGTTCTTCTCTTTCTTCGTAAAATAAAGTTTTTGCTTCGTCTCTTTCTCTAACTGTGTAAGATGAAATATAATACATAGCAAGTAATCCAAGAACAATTAACGAAGTATAAATTATTGCAACCTCATCATAACTTGAAAGAATTTCTTCCGTAATAAATTTAAAGTTTGGTTTATTCTTCATATAAAAAACGCCAATAAATTCGCCATGAGGAACAAACGGTACAAGAATATGAAAAGTTTGATCTTCATCAAGCAAACTAAAAATCTCTTCTTCCTTCATTAATTCTTGTTTATGTTCCAGAAACAAATCCGCAGCGATTTTAAAATCATTATTTACCGGTGAGAGTTCTGCAGTTTTATGATTTAGAAAATCCAAAAAAACTTTTCCATCATTTATTATATATGGAATATTATCTTTTAAAATTATTAAACAAGTTTGTCTAACATTTGGTTCAAGTAATTGCTGACTAAAAATAATATTAAATGATTGAATAATTTTTTTCTTGCTCTCTTCACTTTTATCAATACTATTATTAATATTTTCAACTAATAATTCAAGCGAGGTTGTATTTAAGTTTGCCATTCGTTCTGCAGAATCTCTTTGATACCAGTGTTGAGTTTTTTCTAAAAAATTTTCAAGCGATGTTTTTTGAATTACGGATAAAATTATTTGAAAGGCAACCAAAATTATAAGCAAAACTGTAAGATGCTTAAACTCAAATCTATATCTTCCAAAATTTTCTGATAAAGTATTTTTTTTCATCTTATTATAATTCTACCGGTTTTTATTGTTTCATCAGCTTTTTCTAAAGCATCTTCAATTGTTATTTCTTTCTTAATAACTTTGTTTACATAAAATGAAATTACATCTGAAAGTTTTGTGTAATCTTCAAGAAAAGGGCGATGCACACCTTTATCAAGAAGTTCTTTATTTTTTTTCAAATCGGGATATTCTTGTAAAAAATTTTTATCTGAATATAATGAACTTAAAACCGGTAAATAAGATCCAATTTCATACATTTCTTTTTGCGAATTTTCTTCCAAAATAAATTTTATAAATTGGAAAGCTTCATTTTTATGTTCGCTATATTTAGAAATCATGATATTCCATCCGCCTAAAACAGAAAAAGGATTGTTTCCATTTAAGTGAGGGATTGGCGCTTTACCAACTTTTGAATCAATATTTTCCCATTTTGCCAAACTTATAAAATCTCTTTCCGAACTTGGCCATCCTCTTAAAAATATTGCATCATTTTCTATGAAATAATCATAGCAGTCATTTTCATTAAACTCAGAAACACTTATAGGACTAATATTGAAATTATGAAAAACATCATAAATTAATTTGAACGAATTTTTATTTTCTTCAGATTTAATATCAAATGTTTCATTAACAATTTTGTGTGAAGAATAATTGTATAAGATTTCAATATAAGAGCAAACTAATCCTTCATAATTATCTGCGGGGAAAATGTAAAATTGGTTTTTATCCAGAATAAAATATTTTCTTAAGCCTATAAAATCTTCCCAAGAAATTCCACTTTTTATTTTTTCTTCAACATCAAGATAATTTGGAATTTGCTTTAACAAATCTTTCCGATAGTACATAATCCCAACATCAATATACATTGGTAAAGCGACCAAATGATTTTTAAAAATGCATGATTCAAGTGATTGGTTTAAAAGTTTAGCAGTATCATTTGGCGTTATAAATTTATCAAGAGGTTCAGCCCATTTTGCAAATCTTGCCGACCAAATTAAGTCAACAGCAAAAATATCTAACTTTTTACTTTTACTTCTTAAGGAACGTGCGAGCAATTCTTTTCTTTCGTTTGTGCTGAATTTACTAAACGGAAGATTAATTGGTTCAATTTTAATTTTGCCTTTATGTAATTTGTTGAATTTATTAATCAAATTAAGATGTGCCGAAGAAATATTATCAGCATAAGTAATAACAACTTCATTTTGTGCGTTGTTAAAATTTGATGATTTAAAAAGTGTATTTATAAGAATGTAAAAAATTCCTAGCGTAACAAAAACTACTATAATAGCAATTGCGAGATAATAAGTTTTGTAATTTTTATTCATCTAAAAAAACAATTTTATAAACGATTAATATTTTTGCTTATAAATTAGGTAATTTTTTTTAATGTTTGCGGATTCAAAAAAAGATAGAAAATAATAGATGAAATAATTGTGTTGCCCTGTCAGGATTCGAACCCGAAACAAAGGTTCCAGAGACCTCTGTGTTACCGTTACACCACAGGGCAATTTTTGTTTTTGTAAAATAAGGAATTTTTAAAATTATTGTGGATTAATTTCTAAATAGAAAAAACATATTCTATCAGAAATTAACTAATTTGAAATGTTTGATTGAATTATTTTTAAAGAAATAACGAAACTGAGAAAAATACTACAGCCGCGAAATATAAAAATCCTAAATAAATTTTAACTTGTTCAACATCGGCAGTTTTTATTTTCTCAATATAATTTGCAATTGATCTTGTTGGATTTTCTGCTTCAAATTCATTTAAAATTAAACTGGAGGATTTTAATTCTTGAACAGTTGAATTTGATTCTAACATTTTTACTCCGAAAATTTTCTACAAAATATTCCAGAATTATGCCAACTTTGAAACTTTAAGTTTTAGCTTATTTTTGTGATATGTATCAATTTGAAATGAAATTTTTAAATAATTACGTTTCATTTTGAAACATTATAAGTGTTGAATTTTGATTTGAAACACGTTTTTACGTGTAAATTTTTCAGAAAAGCAAATTAGAGTGAAACTTATTTAACTTTATTAATTTTTAGCGAGACTTTTAAAGTTGATAAATAACTTCCTAAAAATCCTAAAAATATTCCTAAAATTATTATTAAAGAGACAATGTAATAAGTTTCATTTTTAATGAATTGCGCAGCATAAATTTGTGATAAGAAATTTTCTATCAAAATGTAAATTACCAAGCAAATTATTGATGAAAAAATTCCCATAACAATTCCGTTTAAAATAATTGGAATTTTTATTGTGCTTAATTTTGCACCGACTAACTTCATTGTGTTGTATTGATTTAATCGAGTTGCAAGCAGCAATCTATTATTTGAATAAACCAAATAAATCGAAAGCAAAACCAAAATTATGGAAACACTATATATTACTTTTTTCGATTCGTTTATGTAATTAAGAACTTTTAAAGTTAGTGAATAATCATAAACAACATCATCAATTCCTTTAATTTTTTTCAAAGTTTTAATAATTGGTTCAATCGTTTGTGCATTAATGCTATCTGAAATTAGTTTTACTTGGAACATTGCAGGAAGCGGGTTTGAATCCAAAACGGTAGAAAAATCTTTTCCAGTTTTTTCCTTCATAATTTGTAAAGCTTCTTTCTTACTAACAAATTTTTTCGATGCTACATAAATATTATTGCTTAAATCTTTTTCAATTCTATTTATAACTTTTGTATTCGAGCTATCGCTGACAAATAAACTAATTTGAATATTGTCTTTTAAATGTGAATTTATAACTTTTGAAAAAACTACCAATCCAATTGAAAAGGTTACAAAAATTATTGCAATTGCTGTTGTAAAAATTATTAAAAGTGAAGCCAATTTTGATTTAAATAACGAGCTGAAAGTTTCTTTAAGATAATAGAAAAACATAATTATTTTTTACCGTAAAAGTTTCTTGTAAAATTACTAAAAATTTGATTCATCAATCCATGTAATTATTTGCCATTTATTTTCTGCAGATTTTGCAAGTTGAAGATTTACTTTGCCTTCCACATATTCAATATCCATTGGATTATAAGTAACTGTTAAATTAAAACTTCTTGTTACATTTGTGGAATCTGCAGTTATTGAAACAATTCTATTCCAAATTAAATCAAGTCTTTCTACATTATTAAATAAACCGTAAGTTGTTCGCATTTCCAATTCCCTTCCCCAAGCTTCGTCAACTTCTGTTTCATAATTTCGAAATGTAAAAGTAAAATTTGGATTTAATAATTCGCCGTAAATTGTTGTGTCTTTAAAAGTATATGCATATTGCATATTGTTAAAAATTCCGTCAATTGTTTTCAAATCACTTATTAAAGAAGACTCATTTCCGATATTTTCATCAAGTTCCGGAGCAAACGGATTTATACAACTAATTGTAAAAATCTGAATTCCAAGAAACAAAAAAATAATATTTGCTTTTTTAAACTTCATAATTTAGAAAATATAAAATCTTCCTTTAAGTTCGCTCCAGCTTGGATAATCTTCGGATTTGTTATCAATCCACTCAACAATTACCCATTGATTATTTTCATCCAAACGAATATTAAAAAACGCATTCCCTTTGTAAAAATTTGGGATAGTTTCGCTTTCAATCGGTAAAGTTATTGAATAATTATAATTTCTGTTTTCACTATTTTCTGTAACAGAATTTGAAACAAGCTGCAAACTTAAAATTATTTGTTTACCATCGCCAATATTATTTATCAAATTTCTGAAGTATGTTTTTTCAGCTTCCAAATCCCAATCGGAAAGAATATTATATTTTACAATTGCTTCTGAGGAAGGAGTAAATTTGTAATTTATTTTTAGAAATGAACTATCAACAAAATTGTTGATATAATCTTTTTCAATTTTTTCTGCAAATGAATTTTGTAAATTAATGAAAAGCTGATCCGGTGTTGTTGCTGCAATATAACTTGATCTTCCGGTTTCCGGTTCTTCGGCATCTCTTGTTGTTAAGAGATCACAAGTCGAAAAAGAAAAAATCAATATTATTGATATAATTATTTTTGAAAAATTATTATACATCTTTGAGATTCTTTTTCATTGAATTCTTGACCTAAATAATTTCCAAAAGTTTTAAAAACTTTAAATCCAATTTGAGAAAAATTTTGCACTAATTCACCATAAGAATAAATTCTTACGGATTCAGAAAAATTGTATTCATTAGTTTTATTTATAATTTTGATTTCTTTAATAACTCTTTCATTTTCAATTCTACGAAATTCGGAAATTATTTTTCCATCAATATTTTTTTCTGAAAACGAAACTAAATTTTTTATTAAAAATTCTTTATTTAAAAGTCTAAAACATAATATCCGTTTGAGTTTAGCAATTTATAAGAATTTTCTACAAATTTAAAATTCTCTTCATCAGTTTCAAAATATCCAAAACTTGTAAACAAATTTGCTACTAAATCAAATTTTCTGTTAATGTAAAAATTTCTTAAATCACTTACTAAAAAATTAATATTCAGATTTCGTTCTTTTGCACAATTTATTCCGATATAAAGCAAATTTGTACTTAAATCGAATGCAGTTACGTTAAACTTTTTTTCTGCAAATTTTACAGCGTGTCTTCCAACGCCGCAAGCTGCATCAAGAATATTAGAATTTTCTTTCAAATTAATTTGGGAGAGAATTAAATTAACAATTTCATCAGCATCTTTTTCATTTCTATGATTGTAAACATCAAGATAATATTTAGATGAAAACCAATCTTTAAACCATTCGTACTGCATTTACATTTCAATTCTATTTAAAACTGCGCGACCAATTGTAGCTTCATCAGTAAATTCCAAATCGCCGCCGATTGGTAAACCTCTTGCCAATCTTGTAATTTTTATGTTTAGCGGTTTTAATAATTTTGCCAAATATAAAGAAGTGGTTTCGCCTTCAGTATCGGGATTTAGCGCAAGAATTATTTCTTTTACATAATCACTTTTTAATCGTTCAAGAAGTTCTTTAATTTTTAAATTCTCAACACCAATTCCGGAAAGCGGTGAAAGAACTCCGCCTAAAACGTGATAGATTCCGTTAAATTCATTTGTGTTTTCAATTGCGATAATATCACTTGCATCTTCAACAATACAAATTGTAGATTTATCTCTTTTAGGATTTTGACAAACCGAACAATAATCTTCAGCCGAAAGATTATAGCAATTCTTACAGAATTTAATTTTATCTTTTAAATCGATTAGAGCTTTAATTAAATCTTCAATTTCTTTTTTGTCTTTTTTTACCAAATGAAGTGCAAGTCGCTGTGCACTTTTTTTGCCTATTGATGGAAGTTTATTTAATTCTTCAATTACAACTCTAAGTGGTTCTGCAATTTCCAATTAGAAACCCGGAATATTTAAACCTGGAGGAATCATACCTTTTGTAACACTTGCCAAATCTTCTTCAGCCATTTTTCCGGCAGATTCTAAAGCTTTATTTACTGCGGCAACAATTAAATCTTCCAACATTTCTTTATCGCCGGATTTTGCAATTTCATCATCTATCTGTAATGAAACTAATTCTTTTTGTCCGTTTGCTGTTGCTTTTACCATTCCGCCTCCGCTTTCAGCAGTAACTGTTTTATTTGCTAAATTTTCTTGCGCTTTCTGCATTTCTGCTTGCATTTTCTGGATTTGCTTCATCATTCCAGCCATATTTCCTTTCATTTTCCCTCCGCTAATTTATTTTTCATTTTCGAAAGTTCTTTTTTCAAAAATTAAATTTAATGAAATTATTGTATTAATATATTACTTTTGTTCTTTCAAAAATTTTGTATAAGTGACATGTTAACAAAATATGGTTATTCAACTATTGGAATTGCGGCATTTATTTCTTTTTTGTTGATTTTATTTTCAATTTTTGCAGATTCCAATTTCATAAGATTTCCATTATTTATTTTAGGGGTTTTACTATTAATATTTACTCTAAATTTTTTTAGAGATCCTGATAGAAATACTCCTAAAATTGAAAATATTGTTGTTTCTCCTGCAGATGGAAAAATTTTGTTAATCAAAAATGTTTATGAGAAGAGATTTCTAAAAGAAGAAGCAACTCAAATTTCTATTTTCATGTCGCCATTAAATGTACATGTAAACAGAATTCCAATTGATGGAAAAGTTGATTATTTAGAATATATCAAGGGTGAATATTTAGTTGCATATCATGATAAAGCTGATGAAAGAAATGAAAGATCGGAGATTGGAATTACATCAAAATTTGGGAAAGTTTTATTTACTCAAGTTGCGGGAATGGTTGCGCGTAGAATTGTTTATGATTTGAATTTAGGCGATAGCGTAAAAATTGGAGAAAGATTCGGAATGATAAAATTCGGCAGCAGAGTTGATGTAATTGTTCCAAAAAGTTGGAAAATTTTAGTTGAAGAAGGTGATTTAACAACCGCCGGCGAAACAATTTTGTTTGAGATAAATAAATAATGAAAAAATCTTATATCCCAAATACAGTTACTTCTTTCAGTTTATTTAGTGGATTTTTATCAATAATTTTTACAAGTAAAGGTGATTTTCAATTAGCTGCAGTTATGATTTTTGCCGCTGCAATTTTTGATTTGATTGATGGAATTGTTGCTCGACTTTTGAAAACTTCAAGTCAATTTGGTGTTGAATTAGATTCGCTTGCAGATATTGTAAGTTTTGGCGCGGCGCCGGCATTTTTAATTTTTAGTTTTCACTTTTATAAATTAGATGGAATTGGAATTGTTATTAGTTCATTATTATTAATTTTTGGCGCTTTAAGATTAGCTAGGTTTAATTCTCAAATTGAAGATTTGGAAACAAAAAGTGATTTTAAAGGATTGCCTATTCCCCTTTCTGCAATAACAGTTGCAATGTTTGTTTATTATGTTTACAATAACGGAGAATTTATTCAACCGTTATTTTATGTTTCAATTCCGCTTGTAATTATTTTATCAATTTTGATGGTTAGTAGCATTAAATATTCTGCATTTCCAAAATTGAATAAAAGTACTTTGCGCGGAAAACCATATTATTTGGGACTTACAATAATTGGATTAATTCTTACTTTTTTAACAGATGGAACTGCATTGTTTTTCATAATTTTAGGTATTGTATTATTCGGTATAATTAGGCATCTTGTTAAAAAAATACTTGCATAAATTTTTTATAAATTTTTTAAAATAAATATTGAGTGAAAATTGTACAAAGCAACAGTAATAATTAGAACAAGAAAAGATATTCTTGATCCTCAAGGAAAAGCTGCCGAACAAGGCGCAAAACTTTTAGGATTTTCAAATGTATCAAACACAAGAATTGGCAAATATGTGGAATTTTTTGTTAATACAGATGATAAAAATTTTGCTGAAAAAGAAATTATAGAATATTCAGAAAAATTATTAAGCAATCCTATTATGGAAGATTTTGAATTTAAAATTGAAGAAGTAAATGAAGCCTAAATTTGGAGTTGTGGAATTTCCCGGATCAAATTGTGATCATGATGCATATTTTGCCGTAAAAAAAGTATTGGGTTACGATGCTGAATTTTTATGGCATAAAGAAAACGATCTTAAAAATTGTGAAGTAATAATTCTTCCCGGCGGATTTTCTTACGGAGATTATTTAAGAACCGGTGCAATTGCAAGATTTTCTCCAATTATGGAATCCGTAATTTCTTTTGCAAATAATGGCGGAATTGTAATTGGAATTTGTAACGGATTTCAAGTTTTACTTGAAGCTGGTTTATTGCCCGGAGTTATGATAAAAAATGAATCGCTAAAATTTGTTTGTAAGGATGTTTTCTTAAAAGTTGCAAATAAAAATTCAACATTTACAAATCAGATTGATAAAGATGTAATAAAAATTCCAATTGCTCATGGTGAAGGAAATTATTTTGCAGATGATGAAACTTTAAAATCGCTTAAAGAAAATAATCAAATAATTTTTGAATATGTAAACGAAAATGGATTTGCAGATGAAAAGTCAAATCCAAATGGTTCAAAACTTAATATTGCCGGAATATCAAATAAAAATGGAAATGTTCTTGGAATGATGCCGCATCCGGAAAGAGCTTGCGAATTAATTTTAAATAATACAGACGGACAATTAATTTTCAAATCAATAGTTAATAAATTAAAATAATAAATAGAGGTAATTATGTTTGGAAGTTTAGGTGCAACCGAAATAATTTTAATTATCGTTGCAATAATTCTTCTTTTCGGCGCAAAGAAAATTCCGGAACTTGCTCAAGGCGTTGGCAAGGGTATGAAGGAATTTAAAAAAGCTATCAAAGAAGTTGAAGAAGATATTACCGATGTAAAAGATGATATAAAATCTAAAAAATAATTTTGGTCTTTAATATTGTTAACTTATAAAAATCACTCTGAAAAATTAGATTTAATCAAATCCGGAAAATTATCTCTTGCAGAAAATGTTAAATATTTTCTTAATCAAATTGAGCAGAAAAAGGATTTAAATGTTTTCAATTTTATTTTTGATGATTGCATAAATTCTGCTGAGGAAATTCAGAATAAAATTGTAAATGGTACATCTGGAAAACTTGCCGGAATGGTAATTGCGATAAAAGATGTTCTGGCAATAAAAGATAAACCGCTTACTTGTTCATCTAAAATTTTGGAGAATTTTGAATCATTATTTACAGCAACAGCAGTTCAAAAATTAATTGATGAAGATGCAATCATTATTGGCAAAACAAATTGCGATGAATTTGCAATGGGTTCATCTAATGAGAACTCATATTTCGGTCCAGTAAAAAATCCAATTAATCAAGAATATGTAACCGGCGGATCAAGCGGCGGTTCTGCTGCTTCAGTTGCAGCCAATTTATGTGATGTTGCAATTGGAACTGATACCGGCGGATCAATTCGCCAACCAGCTGCATTTTGTGGAATATATGGAATGAAACCAAGTTACGGAAGAGTCTCAAGATTTGGATTAACCGCATTTGCTTCATCTTTTGATTCTATCGGACCTTTCGCAAAAAATATTTACGACATTTCTTTAGTTCAAGAAGTACTTTCCGGTTTTGATCAAAATGATTCTACTTCAGAAAATAAATCTGTTCCAAATTATTCATATTTTTCCAAAAAAATTGAAAACGTAAAAGTTGGAATTCCTAAAGAATATTTTGCAGAAGGGTTGGATTCAGAAATTAAATCCGCAATTGATAAACAATTGGAATTAATAAAATCTAAAGGCTTTGAAATTGTAGAAATCAATTTACCAATGACAGAATTTTCGATCGCAACTTACTACATTTTAACAACAGCGGAAGCTTCATCAAATTTAGCAAGATTTGACGGAGCTCGTTACGGTTATAGAACAAATCAAAAAGTTGGATTGCGAGAAATGTATACAAAATCCAGATCGGAAGGATTTGGTAAAGAAGTTAAACGAAGAATTATGCTTGGCACATATGTTTTATCCGCCGGATATTACGATGCATATTATAGAAAAGCTCAAAAAGTTCGAAGGTTAATAAAAGATGATTTTGATAATGCCTTAAAAAAAGTCGATATAATTTTAACTCCAACTTCTCCTACAACTGCATTTAAAATTGGCGAAAAATCAAGCGATCCTCTTCAAATGTATTTGAGCGATATCTACACAACTTCGGCAAATTTAGCTGGAATTCCAGGTTTAAATATTCCAATCGGCTTCGATAATAATGGGCTTCCAATTGGAATGCAATTAATGGCAAATCAGTTTGAAGAAGATTTGTTATTGAGTTTTGTAAACGAAATTTCGAATTAATATTTACAAATTTGTCTTAAGGTTATCTCAATACATTTCATAACTCGATAACCTTTTATTCTGTTTGTTTTCGATAATTTTTCTGATACAATCAGAAAAATTATCGAGAAAACAATAAATTATATGTGGATTTCCGATAACAACATTCGGAAATGACAAATATAAAATGTTTTACAGTCACTAATTATTCAGTAAAAAAATAGATTCTTAAATTTAATTTAATTTTATAGGAAAAATAAAATGTCTGAATTACATAAATGTATTAGCTGCGAAAGAGAAGAAACAATTATTCCTTTAGTTTCAATAAGATTTTCAAAAATTCCAACTTGGATTTGTACACAATGTTTGCCAACTTTAATTCACAATCCCGCAAAATTGGAATCTAAGTTTAGAGATATGGATGTTGAAAATCCGGTAAAACCAAAAATCAATTAACTTATAAATCTATTTTTCGTCACTAAATCTTTTGGTGACGAAAATTTATTTAAAATCATCTTAATAACACTTCCAAATTCTTCAAATATTTTACACAAAAATTTATTAAGTTTTGAATCAAGTTTAATAATAAAAATATTCAAGGAATTTCTAATGAGCATCTTACTTGATAAGAAAACAAAAGTTGTTGTGCAAGGAATTACCGGAAGCGAAGGATCGTTTCACGCCGGACAAATGATTGAATATGGAACAAACGTTGTTGCCGGTGTAACTCCAGGTAAAGGCGGAACCGAACATCTTGGCTTACCGGTTTTTAATACTGTTGCCGATGCAGTTACAAAAACCAAAGCTGAAGCTTCTGTAATATTTGTGCCGCCGGCTTTTGCAGCAGACGCAATTCTTGAAGCCGCCAATGCCGGAATTAAATTAGTTATTTGTATTACTGAAGGAATTCCGGCAAAAGATATGGTTCAAGTTTACAATGTAATAAAAAATAAAGATGTTAGATTAATTGGTCCAAATTGCCCCGGAATAATTTCTCCCGGAAAAGCAAAAATTGGAATTATGCCTGGATTTATTCATAAAAAAGGGAAAGTTGGTGTAGTTTCAAGAAGCGGAACTTTAACTTACGAAGCAGTAAAACAATTAAGTGATTTAAATATCGGTCAATCAACTTGTGTTGGAATTGGCGGTGATCCGGTTGTAGGTTCACAATTTATTGATATTATAAAATTATTTAATGAAGATCCGAATACTGAAGGAATTGTAATGATCGGAGAAATTGGCGGAACTGCTGAAGAAACTGCTGCGGAATTCATTAAGAAAAATGTTAAGAAACCGGTTGTGGGATTTATTGCCGGGCAAACAGCTCCTCCAGGAAGAAGAATGGGACACGCCGGTGCAATAATATCAGGTGGAAAAGGAACAGCTTCAGAAAAAATGAAAGTAATGAAGAAAGCCGGAATTCATGTTGTGGAAAGTCCCGCAGAAATTGGAATTACGATGCAGAATGCATTGGCAATGAAAAAATAATTGTTGAACAATTTGTCATTTCGAATCCCAACATTTTTGTTGGGTGAGAAATCTTTTACAAAAATATTTTTTAGAGATTATCACGTCGTCCGTCATCAGTTAACAAACGGAGACGGACTCTTCAGAATGACATCACTTGAAGAATTTAGTATTTTTTAATTTATAATTACGGAGAAACATTTTGAGCAACAGAACTTTAGCAATTCTTAAACCAGATTGCATTGAAAAAAAATTAATTGGACAAGTAATTCAAAAAATAAATGAAGCCGGATTTAAAATTTTAGCAATGAAAATGGTAAAATTAACAAATGATTCCGCCGGCGGTTTTTATTCAATTCATAAAGAACGACCATTCTTTAATGATTTATTAGTTTATATGACTTCCGGACCTTGCGTTCCAATTGCTTTAGAGAAAGAAAATGCAGTTGCAGATTTTAGAAAATTAATTGGAGCAACAAATCCGGCAAATGCAGAAGACGGAACAATCAGAAAACTTTACGCAGAAAGTATTGAAAAAAATATTGTTCACGGTTCAGATTCCGATGAAAATGCTGCAATAGAAATTTCTCATTTCTTCTCAAGAAAAGAATTGTTAGAAAATAACGGATTTTAATGAGTCTGAAAAAATGGATGAAACTTTCCGAAAAAGTTTTATTCACAAACAAACATTGGACTTACAAATTAGATCAATTTGAAATTGAAGGAGTTACAAGGAGTGAATATCATTATGTTCACTCCCCCGGCTCCACAATGGTTATTCCAAAATTAAGCAATTCAAAAATTCTGCTCACAAATCAATTCAGATATTTAAATCAAAAAGAAAGTTTAGAATTTCCTTGCGGTTCAATTGATGGTAATTTATCAAAAGAAGAGAATGCGTTAAAAGAATTAAGAGAGGAAACCGGATTTACCGGAAATCTAAAATTCATTGGAGAGTTTTCTCCATACACCGGAGTTTCAAATGAAATGTGTTCCGTTTTTATTGCAACGGATTTAATAAAATCTCCTCTTCCCGATGATTTGACGGAAGAATTTGAACTTATGGAAATTTCGATTGAAGATTTTGAAAATAAAATTTCGCAAAATATAATTTGGGATGGGTTAACTTTATCAGCATGGCAATTGGCAAAAAAATATTTTATCTAATTTTTTTCAGTTTTATTGTTATCAACTTTTCATGCAAAGAAAAAATTGAAAACAAAATTGAAGTTTTTACCGGCGCTGATGTTTTGGTTTCCGGGAATTTAAATTTAATTGAAAATAAAAATCTCGGAATAATTACAAATCATACTGCAATTTTAAAAAGTGGAATTCATCTTGTTGATACTTTATCAAAATTAAATAACATAAATATTGTTTGCTTATTTGGACCAGAACACGGCATTCGCGGAAATGCTTCAGATGGAACAATTATAAATGATAGTGTTGATTCAAAAACCGGAATTCAAATTCGTTCACTTTACGGAAATATTCGAAAACCTACAAAAGAATATTTGAAAAATATTGATGTTTTGATTTTTGATATTCAAGATGTAGGCGCAAGATTTTACACATATATTTCAACAATGTATTATGCAATTCAAGCCGCTTCAGAAAATAATATTCTTATAATAATTTTGGATAGACCAAACCCGATAAATGGAATAAATGTAAATGGACCAATGCTGGATTCAAATTTTACATCTTTTGTTGGAATTACGGAATTACCAATTCAGCATGGAATGACAATTGGTGAATTGGCAAATTATTTTAATCAGCCAAAAATTTTAAAGACAAAAATTCCGGCAGAATTAAAAATCATAAAAATGAAAAATTGGAAACGTGAATTTTATTTTGATGATTGCAATTTAAAATGGATAAATCCAAGTCCGAATATTCCAATTTTAGAAACGGCAATTGTTTATCCCGGATTGTGTTTAATTGAAGGAATTAATATTTCAGAAGGACGCGGAACTTATTCCCCATTTACACTAATTGGTAGTCCGTATATAAATTCAGAAAATGTAATTTATGAAATGAATAAATATAATTCGGCTGGAGTAAAATTAAAAGATTCAAATTTTACGCCGATTGAAATTCCCAACATGGCTTCTAATCCAAAATATAAAAATGAAAAGTGTAACGGAATTTTAATAAAAGTTACAAACAGAAATATATTCAATCCGATTGAATTTTCTGTAAAATTGATTCATACATTTCATAAATTGTATCCGGAAAATTTTTCTTTTAGGGAAAATTCAATTGATAGACTTTGGGGTAGTGATAATTTTAGAAAAAACATTCTTGCCGGAAAATCTCCGGATGAAATTATTGAGTTATATCAATCAAAATTAAATGAGTTTAAAAAAATTAGAAAACAATATTTATTGTATTAGAACTTAGGAAATAAAATGAAATTAAAAATTTTAATATTTGTATTAATAATATTTCTTTTTGCATGCAGTGATAAAAAAGAAAAAAGTGAATCGGAGAAAAGTGATAGTCTTGCAAGTGCAGATGTTGTAAAGGAGGAAATTATTGGACCAAAAATTCATTTAAGTTACAAATTTAAAAAAGGCGATAAATTTAGTTATATGTTAAATACATCTTCTGTAAATTCAGAATCAATTTCTGCGGATACAACTTTAACAAATGTTATCAAACAAAATATTACTTACATTTTTAATTTTGTTGTAAATAACATTTCGGAAATTGAAGGAACTGAATTAACAACCACAATTTCATCAATAGTTGCCGAATCTAATTTTAATAAACAAAATATTAAATATGATTCAAAATATATTTACAGCACAAGAGAAAAAATTCAATTTGTAGATTATGAAGCTGTAAAAAAAGTTCCTTTTAGAATTTATGTAAACAATATTGGACAAGTAACAAAAGTTGATAAGATTGATAAAATTATGAATAACATTTTATCAATACAACAAGTTCCGGATACTTTAAGCAAAGCAACAAAAGAAAAGATGAAATTCAATATTGCTAACGGAACTTTGATGCCTTTAACTCAACAAGTCTTTAAAGTAATTTCTGAAGATGAAGTTGGCGTAAATTCAACATGGGAATTGAAATTCAACACTCCTCTCGCAGTTTTCGATGTGGAAAATACTGCAGTATTCAAAATTAAAGATTTAAATTTTGATGAAGATACAGTTGCAAATATTTCTTCAAGTTTACTAATGAATGTTAAAGGAAATAACATTGTTACTGAAAACAATATTAAATATACATTCGATAACCCAAAACTTGATGGTAGTGGAAGAGTTAAATTTAATAACACAAAAGGTCTGGTTGAATTTTCTGAATCGAAAACAAATTTACAAATGTCAATGCTTATGGAAGGAATGGATAATAATAATCAGCTTAAGCAAAACAGAAAAACAGATAATTCTACAAATATTAATACTGTTAAATTACTATAGTTTTGTGCATTTATTTTTACACTTATTATAAAATAAATATTAACAAATTTTATAATTATTTTTTTCCAAGTTTATAAAATTTCTTTTGTTGAAAATGTGGAATTTCTATTGATTAGTTTTAACAAATATTTTTATAGTTTATTACCCCTACTATTATTTTCACTGCAAATTAATTTATTTTCGCAAAATATTGGCACAATTAGAGGACAAATTACAGATATAAATACCGGCGAAGCATTGCTTTATGCAAATGTTTTAATAAAAGAATTGCAGCTTGGTACATCAACAAATGAAAATGGGTATTTTATTTTTACTTCAATTCCTCCGAATACAAATTATACAATTCTTGCAAGTTACGTTGGTTACGAAAACAAAGAAATTAAAATAGTTGTTCAAGCAAATAGAGTTACAAAAGTCGATATTGGATTAAACCCAACAAGTTTTGAATTGCAAACAGTTGAAAAAGTTGGGCAGCAGCAAATTGAAACAAATACCACTGATGTCGGTCTTCAAGTAATTACTATGAAAGAACTTGAAACAATGCCGCAAGGTGTTGAAACAGATATTTTCAGATCACTTCAATATGTGCCCGGTGTAAAAACAACCGGCGATATTTCTTCAAGATATTATGTAAGAGGTGGATCAGCTGATCAAAATTTAGTTTTATTAAACGGTTCACCTATTTATAATCCCTTTCATGCACTTGGAATTTTCAGCATTTTCGATCCGGAAATTGTAAACAGTATGGAATTATACAAAGGAGGATTTCCGGCTGAATTCGGTGGTAAAGTTTCATCAGTCCTCAATATAATCACTAAAGACGGAAACAGAAATAATTTTAATGCCAACGGTTCAATTAGTTTTCTTACCGGAAAAGTTTTGCTTGAAGGTCCAATTCCTTCTGGCTCATTTATAATTTCGGGAAGAAAAACTTATTCAAATAGCATTTTTAAAAAATTTCTAAATAACCAAGATGTGCCTATTGATTTTTATGATTTTTCATTCAAGGTAAATTATTCAGATCAAGAAGTTAGTGAAGGTACAAAAATAATTTTACACGGATTCTCAAGTCAAGATAGAATAAATAGAGTAAGTGAACTATCTGAAGATTATCTGTGGAATAATAATTTATTCGGTTTGAAATGGTTCCAAGTAGCTACAAATAGTCCGGTTTTTTGGGATATGGGTATTGCATTAAGTACATATAATGGTGAAATCATTCCAAAACTTAGCAATGTTAAACCACAATTAAATGATGTTAGTGATGTTTCATTTAAGGCAAATTTTAATTACGTGTTCGATAGCCGTGATGAAGCATTATTAGGATTTGATATAAAAGATATTAAAACAAAATTGCGCTTAGAAAATAACAAAGGTGCGGTTTCTGATGTCGTTTCAAAAGGAAGTCAAATTGCCGCATATGCAAAATATAAATTTTTAAGATTTGATAATTTGGGAGTTGATCTTGGTGCAAGATTGAATATTGCGCAATTATCAAATAATAAAGGAAAAACAATTGATCCGCGAATAAACTTAACATATACCATAATTCCGCAAATTTCAATAAAATTAGCTTGGGGACAATACCAGCAAGATTTAATAACTTTAACAAAAGAAGACCAAATTCTGACTTTATTTGAACCTTGGTTAATAACTCCAGATTATTTAGAACCAACAAATTCAACACATTATATTGGTGGAATTACATTAAGATTAATTGAAAATCTATCATTCAATTTGGAAGGATATTATAAGTTTACAGAAAATTTACCAGTTGTTAATGAAAATAAAATATATGATTTGGATAGAGATTTTGTTGAAGGGAATTCCGAATCTTATGGTTGGGAAACTATGATTGGTTATAATGATGAAATTGTAAACATAACTGCGTCGTATTCAAATTCATGGTCGTATAAAACTGTTGATAATTGGGTTTACTATCCAAAGTATGATATAAGGCATAGTTTTAATACAGGCTTAGCTCTAAATATTGGTGCAGGTTGGTTATTTTCAGCAATGTGGATTTATAATTCCGGATTACCATTTACACAATTAACCGGGTACTACGATAAATATTACATCAATGATATTTACTTCAACGAAAATTATTTTGATTCCACAATTCCATACACACTTTTAGGTGATAAAAATATCGCAAGATTACCAGATTATCATCGATTAGATTTAACATTATCAAAAAAAATTAGCATCTCAAAACTAAATATGTCGTTAAATGTTAGTGTTCTAAATGTTTACGATAGAAAAAATATTTTATATTTTAATAGAGAAACCGGAGAACGTGTAAACATGCTTCCGTTTTTACCAACAGCAACATTAAAGGTTGAATTGTGAAAAAGTTATTAAAATATTTTTTTGCAATTTTAATATTAGTTATACATTTAAGCTGTGAAGATGATCTAAATCCATTTGTTAAAGGTGAAGATGTATTTATTTTAAATTGTGTATTAAAAAATGATAGACCAAACCAAACAGCATTTTTATCAAAAAATTATTTTGTAGATAATTTTGATCCAAAATCTGATACAAATAATCATTCAATTGAAAATGCCTATATTAGAATTTTCTTTGATGATTCAGTTAAAATATTTGAAGATACTTTGATTAATAAAAATATTAATTCTGATCAGAAAATCACATCCTACTTCAACAACAATTTTTTTACAAAACCAGATACAGAATATGAGCTGGAAGCAATTTTAAGTGATGGAAGAAAATTAAGAGCAACAACCAAAACACCTAAAAAAGTTTCTTTTAATGGTGATAGTGATAGAATTATCCCTCCAGAAGAAAAAGATAATGTCACCATTCTTTGGGATGATAATCAACGTTTATACACTGCTGCAAGATTTTTAATAGTTTATTTTAAAAATGAAAATGGAATTTCCATTAAGCATCAGAAAGAAGTTCCAAGAAAATATATTTATGAGAATTCGCAATATATCCCATACTTTCCAGAACCATCTTATTCAGATGAAATAAATGTTGAAATGAGTACTTTTAATAAAGCAATGGAAGAAATTTCTCTTGGTGATGAAAATAAAGGAAACTACACAATATTTTCATTCATTCTTGAAATTTTAATTTATGACCAAAATTTAACTGCATATTATGCATCAAAAGCAGAATTAGACGAAGGATTTTCTGTAACAACAAGTGAAAATGATTATACAAATATTATTGGGGGAAGAGGTATTTTTGGAACATTTATAAAACAAAGATTTGCTATTAAATTTGCCCAAGATTACATAAAGTCATTTGGATATAAGCCAGGTTTAACGGAGAATTTAAATTGAATAGTATTTTCAAAACTTTATTTTTTTTAATCTTTATAATAGTAAATATTTCATGTGATAAAAAAGTATCCGTTAGTGATCCTATTGCTTATGAAATTTCAAATTTAGAATTTTTTATTCAAACAATTCCGGAAGGTGCTTCAATATTTGTTGATGATAAAAATATAAGCCAAACAACTCCAGACACAGTTAAATACTTAACTGAAGGTTCCCACAAATTTACACTTAAACTTGATAGATTTCTTGACTATACTTTTTACGCATATATTTCTGATAGTTTAATTAAAACTTACAATTATAATTTTTATGAAGATTCAACAAATTTTGGGTCTTTAAAGTTTGAATCTTACCCGCCAAATTGTGATATATATTTAAATAACACTTTACAAAATTTCAAAACACCATATTTATTAAAATATCAAATACCAGATAAATATAAAGTAAAGTATTCTCATCAAGGTTTTGCATCGGATAGTACATATGTCTTCGTATATCCGGGTAGAGAAACTCTTGTTAATTTAACACTTCCGGATACTTCTTTATGGGTTAATTTCAATTCAGATAATTCTCTTTTAGATGATGATTACATTAAAGATGTTTTAGTTGATAATTTTAACAAACTCTGGGTCGGAACATCTCATAATGGTTTATATATATTAAATGGAACAACATGGAGAAATATAAATTCCGATAACTCTTTACTTCCATCAAATATTATAAATAGAATTGTTAAACAAAATCAAAATATTTGGGTTGCAACTTATAATGGGTTACTTAATATAAATGGTGAAATTATGACTGTTTATCAAACAGAAAATTCTGAACTACCAAGTAACTTCATTACTGATATTGATTTTGATTCAAAAGGAAATGTTTGGATAGGAACACAAAGTGGCTTAGTTAAATTTAATGGTGAAAATTGGCAAATTTACAGAACTAGTAATTCTTCAATTCCTGGGAATTTTATAACTTGTGTTGAAATTGATAGAAGCAATAATATTTGGGTAGGTACAAATGCATTTAGTACTGGCAAAATGGATAACTCCGGAAATTGGCAAATTTTCAAATCAGACTCTAGTAAAGTTGGTGATAGTGTAAACGACATTTTTATTGATTCCGAAAATAATACTTGGGTTGGACTCTCAGCAATATTAAATGAAGGTAAACCCGGTGGAATATATAAAATTTTTGATAATGAAATGGTTGAAATTGATTTTTCATTATCAAATAAACACACAAATATTTTTTTTCAAGATATAAATAGTACAATATGGATTGGTACAAAATCCGGTTTACTTTTTTTAAGATCAGATTCTGATTTTACTCTTTATAATACTAATAATTCTGGAATAATGAATAATGATATTTCCGGTATAACAAAAGATTTAAATGGTAATATTTGGATCGGAACGAACGGGAACGGTATAATAAAATTTAAGAAACAATAATCTTACTGAACTTTTTCAACCACAACTTTTGAACCTTCTTCACTTATTATGGTAACATGAGTTTCTTTTGGGATATAATCTCCGCTTGTTACTACGTCAATTCTTTTGTTCTCAATTAAAGCAATTCCACTTGGTCGTAAATCTGTTAAAGCAATTCCCATTTTACCAATTAAATTTTTTACTTCAATTTCTGCAGCGTATCCGGAACGTTCTTCAATATTTTTTTTCAAAATTAAATTTCCCCACATTTCCGATTTTGGTAAAAATTTTAAAACTGAAAAAATTACAATTATTGTTAGAACAAGTGTTGAAGCAAATTGAATAATTGCCATAGAAATAATATCCCAATCAATAAGTGGAAAATCCGAAATTAAACCAAAGAATAAACTTCCAAACATTAAAATAATTCCTATTATTCCTGTTATTCCAAATCCAGGAATTATAAAAATTTCTATCAATAATAGAACTAATCCAATAACGAAAATTATAATTTCTATTATTGAAGCAAGCTCAAGAATATAGCCGGAACCGAAAAATAAAGCAAGTGCAATTAATGCTGCAGTTCCTGGTAATCCCCAACCGGGAGTTTTAATTTCAGTAAATAATCCTACTAAAGCAATCATCAATAAAATTGATGTTATAATAGGATTATTTAAAAATCTAATAAAATCTTCTGCCCAATTACTTTTTAAATTTATTACTTCTGCATTTTCAAGATTCATTGATTCTAAAACATCATCCATTTCATTCAAAACGGAGTCTGCAATTCCAAATTTTAATGCTTCTTCTGATGTGAGCGTAATTAATTTTGTACTGTCATCGTTTAATTCTTGAACAACTACTCTTTCATCAACCATTCCTTCAGCGATGTCTGTTCGTCTTCCGGTCTTTTCAGCAGTTGAACGCATTTCTGCACGCATATAACTTTGTGCTTTTTCTGATTGTTTGGTTCCACCTTCATCAACAACAGTTGTTGCGCCTATTGAGGCTCCTTCAACCATAATTATTTTTTCGCAAGATAATGAAATTAACGCACCAGCAGAAATTGCGCGTTTATCAATAAATGCAATTGTTTGAACTTTACTGTTTAAAATTGCATCTTTAATTTGTGTTGCTGCATCAACTCTTCCGCCAAAAGTATTTATTTTAAAAATAATTGCCGAAGCTGAATTTTTCTCTGCTTCATCCACTACTCTTTTTACAAACGGAGCTAAACCTAAATCAATCATTCCATCAATTTCTGCAACATAAACTTTTTTTTGTGCATGATTTTGAATTGTAAATAATGACATAACAAAAAGAATAAATAGTATTCTCTTCACTTTAGTATCTCCAGAAAAATTTTATTGAAATATATAAAAAAGTTTGGAATGAATTTCAATGAGTGAATAATGATATGAAACAAACAGATACTTGAGTAGAACCCCAACTCTTCACAAAAGTTGGGATTCTAAAAATAATTTTAGCTTTCTTTGGAAGCTACAACTTGTCCAATTGCACTTCGTTCCATTTTAATTTTTACATTATTACCAACATCAACTAAAACTGTTGTATCTTCTAATCCAGCAACAGTTCCATGAATTCCACTTCCGGTAATTATTTTATCACCTTTTTTCAAACTATTTAATAACGCATCACGTTCTTTAGCTTTTTTCTGTTGTGGTCTAATAATCATAAAATAAAATATTGCGAAAATTGCACCAAACATTATTAAAGTACTAATCATACTTCCGCCGCCATCTGCGCCTTGCGGAGCCATTGCAAAAAGTAAATTCATTTAATCCTCCAAATTAGAATTTATATTTGTTGTTAATTTACTAATTATTTTTTCTTTCCACTTTAAAAAAGTTCCGTCTATAATTTTTTCTCTTGCTGTATTTGTTAAATTTAAATAAAAAGTTAAGTTGTGAATTGAAGCAAGTTCCAAAGCAAGAATTTCTTTCGAAATAAACAAATGTCGTAAATATGCTTTAGAAAAATTTTTGCATGTATAACATTCACACTCAGAATCGATTGTTGTAAAATCATTTTTGTAGGATGCATTACGCATACTTAATATTCCTTGGCTTGTAAAAAGATATGCGTTCCGTGCATTTCTTGTTGGCATTACGCAGTCAAACATATCAATACCACGCTCAATAGATTCAAGAATATTTTCCGGTCGCCCAACTCCCATTAAATATCTTGGTTTGTTTTCGGGTAAAAAATCAGTTGTAAAATTTGTGATTTCATACATTTGTTTCGCCGGCTCACCAACGGCTAATCCACCTATAGCATAGCCATCAAAATTTATATTCACTAAATCATTGGCAGATTTTTCACGCAAATCTTGATAAACACTTCCTTGAACAATTCCGAATAAAAATTGTTTATGACCATATTTGGGATTTGAATTTTCAAAAGCTTCTTTATTTAAAATTGCCCAATCAGAAGTTAGCTGGCAAGATTTTTTTGCATAATCATAATCGCAAGGAAATGGAGTGCATTCATCCAAAACCATCAAAATATCGGAACCAATTATTCTCTGAATTTCAATAACTTTTTTAGGAGTGAAAAAATGTTTTGATCCATCCAGATGAGATTTGAACTCAACTCCATCACTTTTTAATTTTCGCAATTCTACTAAACTGAAAATTTGAAATCCCCCGCTATCAGTTAACAAAGCGTTTTTCCAATTCATAAAATTATGAAGTCCACCTGCATTTTCCAGAATTTCAGTTCCGGGTCTTAAATAAAGATGATATGTATTTCCTAATATTATTGAAGCTTTTATTTCGTCACTTAAAATTCTTTGCGAGACTGCTTTTACAGTTCCTTGAGTTCCAACCGGCATAAATCGTGGAGTTTCAATAATACCATGATCAGTTTCAAAAAATCCGGCGCGGGCTTTTGAATTTGAATCTTTCTTAACAATATTAAATTTCATTTATCACTTAAATTAAAGTTTCAAAAATACAGTTACTTATTGCTATTATCAAACTTTAATGAAGATTACTTAGAAAAGATACTGTTAATTTTTTTTAAAATTAGTTGAAGAAATTTTGATTAAATAAGTTTAAAATTTTTTATCAATTTCCAACATTTAAAGTAGCGCGTACGGGATTCGAACCCGTGATCTCCGCCTTGAGAGGGCGGCGTCCTAAGCCAACTAGACGAACGCGCCAAATTTTATATTCGAATAATAATTATATTCTTACTGATTTCAAATCTGCAAAAGCTTTTAATCATCTTATCAAAATTTATTTTTATCATAAAATCATCAGTTGTTAATTTTATCTTTTCTTAAACTTGACTTTAATAAGACCTAATTGTAATTTTTAATTCAAAATTTCTAAGTGTTATGCTAACTGAATTTGGTAAAGTTTTTGTCTTTTTAATATTAGCTGGTGCATTTGTTGGTATTGCAATTTTTGCTGCAATGTTAATCCGTCCCAAAAGACCTTCATTTGAAAAAAGTCAAATTTACGAATGCGGTGAAAATCCGCAAGGCTCACCTTGGGTAAAATTTAATATTCGTTTTTATGTTGTTGCTCTCATATTTTTAATTTTTGATGTTGAAATTGTTCTACTATTCCCATGGGCATTAACTTATAAAGAATTTGGGTTTGTTGGATTTTTGGTTGGCGCAATATTTTTACTCATTTTATTTTTGGGTATGGCTTATGAATGGCGAAAAGGTGATTTGGAATGGGCACGACCAAAAATTGAAAAACTTGAACTAAGTAAATTATTAGAAAAGAAAGTACAAAATCATTCTACTATAGAAAGTTAATTATGAGTTTTTTAGACCAAGAATTTACTGATAATAATATTGTAATTACAAAATCTGAAGATTTGTTAAATTGGGCAAGACTTTCATCAATTTGGCAATTGAGTTTTGGTTTAGCATGCTGCGCAATTGAAATGATGGCAACTTCAGCTTCTCACTACGATTTTGATAGATTCGGTGTAATTCCAAGACCTTCACCAAGACAAGCTGATGTTATTTTAATTTCCGGAACCGTTACATTAAAAATGGCAACAAGAATTAAAAGATTATATGAACAAATGCCAGATCCAAAATATATCATTTCTATGGGAAGTTGTGCAAATTGTGGCGGACCCTATTGGGAACATGGCTATCACGTTTTAAAAGGAATAGATAGAGTAATCCCCGTTGATGTTTATGTACCCGGCTGCCCTCCACGACCAGAAGCTTTATTAGAAGGATTATTAAAATTACAAGAGAAAATCAGAAACGAAAGATTGAGAAAGACTGCATGAGTGCTGAAGAAATTCTTGAAATATTAAAAAATAAATTCCCAAATTTTTCTTTCAGTTTTGATAATTCACTTCCATTAGAATCATTTCTAAATGTTGATGCATTGCAATTACCAGAAGTTTGTACATTTTTACGCGACGATGAAAAACTGCAATTTGATAATTTAATGAATCTTTCCGGCGTTGATGATAATAATGCAAAAAAAGAAAAAGATGAAAATGGAAATGAAAAATTAGTTGGCAGAACTTTAAGCGTTTATTACCATTTAGAATCGATGAAATTAAATCATAAATTAAATTTAAAAGTTTCCGTCGCAATCGAAAATCCGGAAGTTGAATCAGTAGAATCAATTTGGAAAAGTGCAGATTGGCATGAAAGAGAAGCTTTTGATATGTTTGGAATAAAATTTCTTAATCATCCCAATTTAATTAGAATTTTAATGCCATATGATTGGGAAGACGGAAGTTATCCTTTAAGAAAAGATTTCGAAACTCCAGAATTTTATAATGGAATGAAAATACCTTACTGATATGGCTATAAAAACTGAAGAAATGGTATTAAATATGGGACCTCAACATCCATCTACACATGGAGTTTTGAGGTTAGAAGTTGAACTAGAAGGTGAACTTGTTAAAAATGTAAAACCTCACATTGGATATTTACATAGATGTTTTGAAAAACACTGCGAGGCTATGACATATCCTCAAGTTGTGCCATATACAGACAGAATGGATTATCTTGCTTCAATGTATAATAATTTTGGTTATGCCGTTGCCGTTGAAAGATTATTAGGAATTTCAATTCCTGAAAGAGTTGAATATATCAGAGTAATTGTTGGTGAATTACAAAGAATTGCATCACACATGGTTGCGCTTGGAACTTACGGCGTTGATATGGGTGCGTTTACTCCTTTCCTTTTTTTGTTCGCAGAACGTGAAAAAATTCTTACAATATTTGAAGAAACTTGCGGCGCAAGACTTTTATATAACTATATTTGGGTCGGCGGACTTTCACATGATATTCATCCGGATTTTGTTCGAAAAACAAAAGATTTTGTCCGTGATTTTAAACCAAGAATTACTGAACTAAATAATTTGCTTTCGTACAATAAAATTTTTATTGAAAGAACCGCAAATATTGGAATTCTACCAGCCGATGTTGCCATCAATTATGGTGTAACTGGTCCAAATTTAAGAGCAAGCGGAGTAAAGTGGGATTTAAGAAGAAATGATCCGTATTCAATATATGATAAATTTGATTTTGAAATTCCGGTTGGTGAAGGATTAAAAGGAACACTCGGAGATTGTTGGGATAGATATTATATTCGAGTTTTGGAAATGGAACAAAGTTTAAGAATTATTGAACAAGCTATTGATAATATTCCCGATGGAAATGTTCAAGAAGCAATTCCAAAAAGAATAAAACCGCCAAAAGGTACAATTTATTCAAGAGTGGAAAATCCTAAAGGTGAACTTGGTTACTTTATTATTAGTGATGGAAATGTAAATCCATTTAGAGTAAAAGTCCGCGCTCCATCATTTGTAAATATGGAAGTTTTTGGTGAATTGTGTAAGGGTCATTTTGTTGCAGACGTAATTGCAATTCTTGGAAGTATTGATGTAGTATTAGGAGAAATTGATAGATAATGTACGAATTTTTAATTGACATATTCGGAAATCAAATTTTAGCATTTTTTGTTGCTGCTGCTTTACCTTTATTTCTGTTTATTTTACCTTACGCGCTTTTTGCAGTTTTAGCTGAACGTAAAGTTTCAGCACACATGCAAGATCGCCTTGGACCAATGCGAACCGGATATCATGGAATATTTCAAACGGTTGCGGATATTCTAAAACTAATTCAAAAAGAAGATATTATTGCTGATTCAATAGATAAAAGACTATTTAATTTTGCCCCCTATTTAGTTTTTATGGGAAGTTTTGCCGCATTTGCAGTTATTCCCTTTTCGAGCTTTTTTATGGGAAGTTCAATAGATATCGGATTATTTTACTTTTTAGCAATTTCTAGTCTAGTTGTTGCTGGAATATTAATGGGCGGTTGGTCATCAAATAATAAATATTCTTTGCTTGGCTCAATGAGATCGGTTTCCCAAATTATTAGTTATGAAATTCCTACAGCAATTGTTGTGCTCACAATGGTAATGTTAACAAGTAGTTTAAATTTAGATACAATTACAAATCAACAAACAGCCTTTTTCTGGAATTGGAATATATTGGGTGGAGCTTCTACAGGAATTGCAAAATTTTTACTTATCCCTTTAATGATTGGTGCGTTTATAATTATTTTCATAAGTACTTTAGCTGAAGTAAATAGAACTCCATTTGATATTCCTGAAGCTGAATCTGAATTAGTTGCCGGATTTTTCACAGAATATAGCGGAATGAAATTCGCAATGTTTTTTCTTGCCGAATATGCAAATATGCTTGCTGTTTCCTTCTTAATATCGGTTTTATTTTTTGGCGGATATCATTCGCCAATCGGATATATTGGGAATTCTATTGGTGTTGATTGGTTAATCCCTATTGAACAAATATTTTGGTTTGCATCTAAAGGTTTAACTTTGGTTATTGTACAAATGTGGTTACGTTGGACTTTACCAAGATTAAGAGTAGATCAACTTATGACTCTTTGTTGGAAATATTTAATTCCCTATTCAATTGCAATTTTATTACTTGTTGGTCTTATAACATTAATTTGATCATGAAAGAATATTTCAAAAATACATTCGAAGCTCTTTACACTGTTTTAGTCGGAATGAAAATTACATTCAAACATCTTTTCGTTCCTTCGGTAACAATACAATATCCAGATGTAAAACCAAAAATGCCGGAGCGAGCACGAAACAGACTTTTTGTAAATATGGATGATTGCATTGGCTGCGATCAATGTGCAAGAGCTTGTCCCGTAAATTGTATATCAATTGAGACTTTAAAATCTACACCAGATGATAGCCCGGGTGAGACTTCGCAAGGAAAAAAGAAAGCTTTGTGGGTTACAAAATTTGATATTGATATTGCAAAATGCTGCTTCTGCTCACTTTGTGTTTATCCTTGTCCAACTGAATGTATAAAAATGACTCAAGTTTATGAATTTTCTGAATTCGAAAGAGAAGATTTACTTTATAGATTTGCAACATTAACACCTTCGGAAATTGCAGAAAAACAAAAGAAGTTTGAAGAATTTACAGCCGCAAAAGAAGCTGAAAAATTGGCGGCGGCAAAAGCAAAAGTTGAAAAACCAAAACCGGTTGTTGAAAAAAAAGTTGATCCAAATACTGATAAAAAAGCAGAGTAATTTTTAATGGAATTGTACGATATCATATTTTATTTATTTGCAGCAATAACAATAATTTCTGCAGTAATTGTAGTAAATGCAAGAAATATTGTTCACGCGGCATTTAGTCTTTTACTTACTTTTTTTGGTGTTTCTGGAATTTATGTTTTACTTGGCGCTGATTTTATTGCTATTGTTCAAATTATGGTTTATGTCGGCGGAATTTTAATTCTCTTATTATTCGGTGTTATGTTAACCAATAAAATTACAAATGTTGAAATTCGTTCCGGTTCTTTTCAAGTTCTTCCAGCAATAATTGGTTTGGCCGCATTTGCTGCAATTTTATTCGGTGTAATGACTTCAACAAATTGGAAATCGCAAAGTTTTGAAATTCCAAATACAACATCTTTTGAATTAGGTAAATTACTTATAAGTGAATATGTTCTGGTTTTTGAACTCTTGGGAATTCTATTATTAATTGCTTTAATCGGTGCTGCATCTATTGCACGAAGAGATAAGGAATAATTAAAGTGGAAGTTGGATTAAATCATTTTTTAGCTATAAGTGTTGCACTTTTCTCCCTTGGATTGTACGGAGTTGTAACAAGAAAAAATGCCGTTATGGTTTTAATGGGAGTTGAATTAATTCTTAATTCAGCAAATATAAATTTTGTTGCATTTTCCAAATTCGGAAATTTTGGTATTGATGGTCAGCTTTATGCATTATTCGTTATAATTTTAGCAGCTGCAGAAGCAGCAATTGCTTTGGCTATTGTATTAAATATTTACAAAAGATTTGCAAATGTTAATGTTGATGAAATAAATAATCTCAAAGAATAGTTTATGACAGTATTTACAAATATCAATCTTTCATTAGTTGTACTTTTACTTCCTTTGTTTGGTTTTTTCATTGTACTATTCTTTGGAAAAAAATTCCCTAAATTATATTTGGCTGAAGTTGGAATTATAACACTTGCTTTTATTTTGTCGCTTGTTATTGGTTACTCAAAATTAACTTCATTTTCGCATCAAGATATTTTATTTTCTTTCACTTGGATTGACTTTGGAAATGTTCCAAATCTTGGAAATCTTCACGTTGATTTGGGAATTAAAATTGATAATCTTACAGTAATTATGTTGTTTGTCGTAAATCTAATAAGCATGTTAGTTCATATTTATTCTATAGCTTATATGAAAGGTGATTCGAGATATTCAAGATATTTTGCTTATTTAGGAATTTTCACTTTTTCGATGTTAGGAATTGTTCTAACAGATAATTTGTTGATGATGTATATTTTCTGGGAACTTGTTGGATTATCATCATATTTATTAATTGGTTTCTGGTACGAAAAACAATCAGCTTCCGATGCCGGTAAAAAAGCATTCCTCACAAATAGAGTTGGCGATATTGGAATGTTTATCGGAATTCTAATTTTATTTACTAACTATAAATCTTTCTCATTCGATTTTATATATTCACAAATTGCAAGCGGAAATTTACCTTTTGGAAGTGAAGCTTGGTTAACCGCTGCCGGAATATTGGTTTTTATGGGCGCGGTTGGAAAATCTGCTCAATTCCCACTTCATGTTTGGCTGCCGGATGCAATGGAAGGTCCAACTCCGGTTAGCGCTTTAATTCATGCCGCAACAATGGTTGCTGCTGGTGTTTATTTGGTTGCGAGAATATTTGTAATGTTAACTGCAGATGCAATGCTTGTAATTGCTGTTGTTGGAGCAGTAACTTCACTATTTTCAGCAACAATTGCATTAACTCAAAATGATATTAAAAAAGTATTAGCTTACTCAACTGTTAGCCAGCTTGGATATATGGTTATGGCACTTGGTGTTGGCGCATATACTTTCGCATTTTTCCATTTAGTAACCCATGCATTTTTTAAAGCTTGTTTATTTTTGGGTTCCGGTTCTGTAATTCATGCAATGCATCATGAACAAGATATTAGAGAAATGGGTGGATTGAAGAAAAAAATGCCGATTACATATTTTACATTTTTAATTTCAACTTTAGCTATTTCCGGTGTTCCGTTATTTTCCGGATTTTTAAGTAAAGATGGAATTCTTGCGGGAACTTTAGCATTTGGCCATTTAACCGGGCATTGGTTAATTCCAACAATGGGATTTTTAGTTGCGTTCCTTACGGCTTTTTATATGTTCAGATTAGTAATTTTAACATTCCACGGTGAACCAAGAAATCATCATAAATATGATCACGCACATGAATCACCTTTTGTAATGGTTATGCCGTTAGTTGTGTTAAGTACTTTGTCAATATTTTTCTGGTACACTCCAAATCCAATTTCTCCGGATGCCGGATGGTTTACTACAAGTTGGGTAACTACTCCGCAAACTGTCGTTCCTAAAACTGCAGCATATGATTTTATGATAAATGAATCTTCAGAGCATTCAGTTCAAAATTCTCATGGAGAAATAATTCATTCAGAAAAATATACTCATGCTATGCATTGGGCACATTATCCGGCAATGATTATTTCATTAATTGTTGCGGGGCTTGGAATTCTATTGGCTTTCACAATGTACCAGTGGAAGAAAATATCTCCCGATAAAATTGCAGATAGTGTAAAAGGACTTTACAAAGGTTCACTTAATAAATGGTATGTTGATGAATTTTATGCAAAATCATTTATCGGCGGAACTTTAAAACTTGGTGATTTATTATCTTGGTTTGATAAATGGGTTGTTGATGGAATTGTTAACGGTTCTGCATACTTAACAAAAATTTTCTCAAAAATTAGTGGATTGTTTGACACATATATTGTTGATGGATTTGTTAATGGTACAGCTTTGTTCAGCGGATTTGTTGGATTTAATTTTAAGAAATTGCAAACCGGAAAGGTTCAGACATATATTGTTTTGGTTGTTTTTTCAGTTATTATTTTATTTTTCATAATAGGACCTTTTTAGAAAAGTTTAAAAATATAAGGTAACACATTATAATGAATGGAATTCCTATTTTATCATTAATTACTTTTTTGCCAGTTATTGGTATGATTTTAATTCTTTTCATGCCAAGCAAAATGGCAAGAGAAATTAAGATTACATCACTAATAATAACATTTCTGCAAATTATTCTTGCTGGTGTTTTATTAGCAAATTTTAATTATTCCGCCGGTGGAATTTATGAAGCAAGTTCATTTCAATTTGTTGAAAAATTTCAATGGATAAAAATTGCCGGTCTTTCTTGGATTGGGACAGTAAAAGTTGATTACTTTTTAGGTGCTGATGGTCTTAGTGTGCCTATGTTGCTTTTAACAGCTTTGGTTTCGTTTATTGCAGTAATTTCTTCATGGAGTATTAATAAATCTGTAAAAGGTTTTTTTGCACTTTTTTTATTACTTGATACTGGTATGATGGGCGTTTTTGTATCCTTAGATTTCTTTTTATTCTACATTTTCTGGGAACTAATGCTGTTGCCTATGTATTTCTTAATTGGAATTTGGGGCGGACCAAGAAAAGAATATGCGGCAATTAAGTTCTTTATTTATACTTTATTCGGCAGCGTTTTTATGCTTTTAGTTATGATTGCTTTATATTTTAGCGCAAGTGAAACTTTAGCAGATGGCACAACAGTTTTTACATTTAATTTACTAGCTTTGATGGATCCGACAAATTATACAACTAATGGAATTTTATCTCCTTTAAATCCTAATAATTATAGACTTGCGGCATATATTGCTTTGTTTGTTGGCTTTGCAATAAAAATTCCAATGTTCCCTTTCCATACTTGGTTACCGGATGCACACGTTGAAGCTCCAACTCCAATCAGCGTAATATTAGCCGGCGTTTTACTTAAAATGGGAACTTACGGAATTCTAAGAATCAGTTATCCAATTTTTCCGGAAATCACACAAGATTTATCTTATTATATTGCACTGTTTGGCGTAATAAATATTATTTATGGTGCTTTAGTTGCATTGGCTCAAAAAGATTTCAAAAAATTAATTGCTTATTCTTCAGTTTCTCATATGGGTTATGTTTTACTTGGAATGGCTTCAATGTCAACAACCGGAATTACAGGAGCAATTTTCCAAATGTTTAACCATGGTACAATCACTGCAATGCTCTTCTTGATTGTTGGTGTTATTTATGATAGAGCTCATACTCGTGATATAAATGGATTTGGCGGTTTAGCAAACAAAATGCCGGTTTATACTTTTTTTGTTACTGTTGCTTTTTTTGCCGCAATCGGTTTGCCAAGCTTATCGGGATTTATTTCTGAAGCTTTGGTTTTTGTAGGAGCATTTGGCGTTGCTGAAATTAGAGTTTTAACAATGATTGGAACACTTGGAATCTTATTCGGCGCAGCTTATATGTTATGGACTCTACAAAGAATTTTCTTCGGCGAATTTAATAAAAAGTGGGAAGATGTTTTAACTGATATCACATTTAGAGAATATGCAATGTTTATTCCTTTAACTATTATAATTGTATTTTTAGGAATTTATCCCTCGGCAATGCTGGATATCATGAATACGTCTGTTAATACTCTTGTTCAATTTTTAAGTGATAAAGCGCAAGGTTTTTCCTTAAGCGGAATGTAATTGATAATAAATTTTTACTCAGAATTCTGATAATAAAATGTTTGAAAAACTTTTAACCGATATCTCTTTAATAATTCCAGAAGTTATCATTTCTGGAACTTTGATTCTATTAGTTTTGGTGGATTTAATTTATAATAAAGACAAATCAATAATTCCTTTTATTGGATTAATTGGATTATTTGTTTCTTTATATTTTACAATAAACGGTTTAAATTTAAATTCAACTGCATTTGTTGTAAGCTCCGCAAATAATGATTACGGATTATTAACTATTGATTCATTCGGTTCATATTTTAAGATTATAATTTTAATTACTTCTATTTTAATAATTTTATTCGCAAAAAATTCTTCTGAAATTCAAAATTTATCAGATCGCTCCGGAGAATTTTATACATTAATTTTCGGAATGATTTTGGGAATGCTGTTTATGGTTTCCGCTTCCGATTTGATAATGATTTATTTATCCGTAGAATTACTTTCACTTTCCTCATACGTTTTAGCTGGATTTACGAAATTAAGGGATAGAGATACTGAAGCTTCGTTAAAATATTTAGTTTACGGTGCTGCTTCTTCTGGTTTGATGTTATTCGGAATTTCAATCATTTATGGCTTAACCGGAAATACAAATCTTTTCATCATTAATGATGTTTTTAAATCAACAAGTGTAAATATTTTAGCGTATTCTTTCTCAATAATATTAATTTTTACCGGAATTGGATTTAAAATTTCTGCAGTTCCATTTCATTTTTGGACACCAGATGTTTATGAAGGTGCACCAATTTCTGTTACTGCATTTTTATCTGTTGCAAGTAAAGCTGCTGGTTTTGCTCTTCTAATCAGATTTATTAAAACAACATTTTTGTTAAAAGAAGTTAGTGGTAGTTGGATTCTTTTAGATGGTTTCGATTGGCAAAGTTTTATAATTGTTATTTCAATTTTAACAATGACACTAGGAAATTTTGCTGCTTTATGGCAAGATAATATTAAAAGAATGCTTGCATATTCAAGTATTGCACACGCCGGATATATGCTTTTGGGCATTGCTGTTTTAAGCGATCAAGGTTTGCTATCAGTTATGATTTATTTCTTAGTTTATTTACTAATGAATATTGGCGCTTTCTATATTGTAATGGTTATTGCAAATCAGATAAATTCAGAGAATATAAACGATTATAATAAACTTGGTTACGCTTCCCCATTTCTCGGTGTTTCACTAACTGTGTTTTTAATTTCTCTAACCGGATTACCGCCAACTGCAGGATTCATTTCTAAACTTTACATTTTCATTTCTTTGATTGATGCAAAAATGATTTTTGTTGCAGTTGTTGCAGTATTAAACAGTGTTGTTTCACTTTACTATTATATCAGAATTCTTAAACACATGTTTATAAGCGATGCAGAACAAGAAGTTCCGCAATTAAAAGTTTCAGCAAACGAAATTGTTTTCATTCTAATTCTCTTAATTCCAACACTAATTTTTGGAATTTATTTTTCACCACTTGTAGATTTTGCCCAAAATTGTTTAGCAATTTTAGTTAATTGATTTTTTCTATCTTGTATTTTTGTTGATACTTTTTTATTTTAAATACGACAATTTTAGTCGTGTTTATGATAAAAATTTCTAAATCTGTTGAATATTCAATTCTTGCACTTAAATATATTTCTGAAAATAAAGAAATAAAATTAAGCAGTTCAACTATTTCCGGAGAGCTAAATATTCCTTACGATTTACTAGCCAAATTGCTTCAAAAATTAGTGAGGAAAGGAATTGTAAAATCAGAACAAGGAAAATACGGAGGTTATTCTCTAATTGTTCCATCTGAAAAACTTACAATTCTTCAAATTATTAATGCACTGGATGAAAATATTCAATTAACAAATTGTAGTTTTGAAAATGCAACAACAGAAAATTGCGGACGACTAAATAATTGTTTTATAAGAACTCCATTTCTGAATTTACAAAATAAAATTAATGATATGTTTGGATCAATAACATTGCGAGAAATTACAAATTAATATTAGAGCTAATATGAACCAACTTGAACATTTAAAATCAAACAAAAACATTTTTTTCAATTTTATGAAAGAAGATTATCCTTTATTTAAACATTCAAATTTATTTCTTCGAGATCTTCAATATGCAATTAAATCATATTTTGATATGAAAGAAAATCCAATTAGTTATTCTCAAGCAGAAACAATAGCAAGAAATTTTATTGATGAATTATTAAAAACGAATGATCTTTTGCAAATTGATAAAAAATCTTGGAAAGTAAATTTTGATATAGGAATTAAACATAAAATTACCGAATTGGAAGGAGTTTCAAATGAACAACGCAATTGATACAAGTTCAACAATTACAATTTCTGAAAAAGCCATTAAACAAGTTAAACAAATTATGATTGAAAATAATATCCCTGAAAATTATTCACTGCGAATAAGTATAAAGGGCGGCGGATGTTCCGGATTTACTTATAACATGGGATTTGATGCTGATGAAAAAGATGGAGATACTTATTTTGAAAATCAAGATTTAAAAATTGTGGTTGATGGAAAAAGTCTGTTTTATTTAATGGGAACACAACTTGATTTTAGCGATGGATTAAATGGACGAGGTTTTATTTTTAACAATCCAAATGCAACCAAAACTTGCGGCTGCGGTGAATCATTCGGAGTTTAAATGAAAAGAAATAGATTTTTAACGTCGCTTGGACTTTTACCATTTGTAACATTTAGTTCAAAAATTAATATTTTTTCAAATAATAAAAGGAGTAACGTAATGAGTAAATTTGAATTGCCGGCATTACCGTATGATTTTAATGCACTTGAACCATATATTGATGCAAGAACAATGGAAATTCATCATGGAAAACATCATGCTGCATATGTAAATAATTTAAATACTGCAATTGCCGGAACCGAGATGGAAGGAAAAACTTTAGAAGAATTATTAGCTAGTATTTCAAAATATCCGGCAGCAGTTAGAAATAATGGCGGTGGACATTTTAACCATTCTTTATTCTGGACAATTATGGGTAAAGGAAAAGGCGGAGTTCCAACCGGTAAATTAGCTGAAGAAATTAATTCAACATTCGGATCATTTGAAAGTTTTAAAGAAACATTTTCTAAAGCTGGTGCAACAAGATTTGGATCGGGCTGGGCTTGGTTGGTTGTTTCCGGTGGGAAATTAGTTGTATCTTCCACGCCAAATCAAGATAATCCTTTAATGGATGTAGCTGAAGTAAAAGGAACTCCAATTTTAGGTTTGGATGTTTGGGAACATGCTTATTATTTACATTACCAAAATAGAAGACCTGATTATATTTCAGCTTTTTGGAATGTTATTGATTGGGATGCTGTTTCAAAACGTTTTAATGATGCAAAGTAATTTGAGATGATTTATGAAAAGGGTTTAAAGTTAATTTAAACCCTTTTTGTATTAATTTCAGTTTGAAAAAGAAGAATAACTGTTTGCTGTTTTTAACCTATTTATAGCTCTTTTTAAAGCAAGTTCGGCACGCATTTCATCAACATTCTCACTTCGCTTATTTTTCAATCTATTTTCTGCGCGTAATTTTGCTTCTTCTGCTCTCTTTATATCGATAGAATCTGCTCGTTCAAAAGATTCCGCTAAAATAATTATTTTATTGTTTGATAATTCTAAAGTTCCGCCGCTTGTTGAATATATTAATTTAGAATTTTCAGTTTCTTCAATTTTAATTTCTCCAATTTCCAAAGAGCTTATTATTGGTGCATGATTAAAAAGTATTTGAAAATTTCCGTTAGTTCCCGGAACAGTTACAGAAATTACCTTTCCTTCATATCCAATTTTACTTGGTGTTATTATTTCTAATTCCAACTTTTTCATGTTAAGCCATTTTTTTAGCTTTTTCTACAGCTTCTTCAATTGTACCAACATACATAAAAGCCATTTCCGGCAAATTATCATGTTTGCCTTCAAGAATTTCCTTGAAGCTTCTAATTGTATCTTCTAATTTTACATACTTGCCCGGAATTCCCGTAAACTGTTCAGCAACATGAAACGGCTGACTTAAAAATCTTTGAATTCTTCTAGCTCTTCTAACTACAACTTTATCATCTTCTGAAAGTTCATCCATGCCCAAAATATTAATAATGTCTTGTAAATCTTTATATGCTTGCAAAATTTCTTTAACTTGACTTGCAACTTTATAATGTTCTTGTCCTAAAATTCCCGGTTCAAGAATTCTAGATGTTGAGTCTAAAGGATCAACCGCCGGATAAATTCCTAATTCAGAAATTTGTCTACTTAAAACTGTGGTAGCATCCAAATGAGAAAAAGCTGTTGCCGGTGCCGGATCGGTTAAATCATCTGCGGGAACATAAATTGCTTGTACAGATGTAATTGAACCTTTATCAGTTGATGTAATTCTTTCTTGCAACTCACCCATTTCCGAAGCTAAGTTTGGCTGATATCCAACCGCAGAAGGCATTCTTCCTAACAAAGCACTTACTTCTGAACCAGCTTGCGTAAAACGGAAAATATTATCAATAAACAATAAAACATCTCTTTCTTCAACATCTCTAAAATATTCTGCCATTGTTAAACCGGTAAGACCAACTCTTAATCTTGCGCCTGGAGGTTCATTCATTTGTCCAAATACTAAAGCAGTTTTATCCAAAACTCCGGATTCTTTCATTTCTCGCCAAAGATCATTCCCTTCTCTTGTTCTTTCACCAACTCCGGTAAATACTGAGTAACCACCGTGCTGTGATGCAATATTATGAATAAGTTCTTGAATAATTACAGTTTTACCAACCCCAGCACCTCCAAATAAACCGGTTTTACCGCCTTTTGAATATGGCTCTAACAAATCTATAACTTTAATTCCGGTTTCAAACATTTCCTGCGATGTCGAAAGTTTATTAAATGCCGGTGGATGATGATGAATTGGAGCTCGTCGTTCAGTTTTAATTTCACCTAATTCATCAATTCCTTCGCCTAAAACATTTATTAAACGTCCTAAAGTTTCTGGTCCAACCGGTACTGAAATCGGTTCACCAGTATCAATAGCTTTCATTCCTCTAACTAATCCATCTGTAATATCCATTGCAATAGATCTAATTCTGTTTTCGCCAAGATGCTGTTGAACTTCTAAAGTTAAAACTGATTTTACTCCATCATCTTCGCGTGGAATATGAATTGCGTTATAAATTTCCGGAAGTTTTCCACCTGAAAAATCAATATCCACAACTGGACCAATTACTCTGACAATTGTTCCTTCGTTAATAGCCATTTTTCTCCTTTATGTAATAAATCAATTTGTAAAGTTAGGGATTATTAAAATATTTTTCAATTTAATACTAAAATTCTACTTTAATAAAATCATTTTTTTTGTTGATAATTTATCATCAACTTGAAGAATATAAAAGTAAACCCCAGAAATTAAATCTTCTGCATTAAAAATTATTTCATAATTTCCGGGCAATTGAACTTTATTGAATAAAGTTTTTATTTCCCTTCCAAGAACATCATAAACCCTTAGTTGTAGAGATGCAAAATTTTGCGTTTCTACAGTACCAATTGAATATTTAATTGTTGTACTCGCATTAAATGGATTTGGATAATTCTGATTTAACACAAATTGATTTTTAATATTAGTATCAGATTTTATTGAAGTAAGAGGTTCAACTTTAAAATCTGCAAAAACCGGAAGATGATCCGATGAATAATAAAGTGCAGAAGCAATTTCATCTGAAACCGAAGTATTTGGAAACGCGCTAATTGCTTTGTTAAAATGATTTCCGTCATTACCAAAAGATTTGTAAGAATTAGGAATGTATGTAATTCCCCCAGTATCAATAATTGATTGTGAAGCAAGAATCATATCAAATCTATCATCAAGTCCGCCGGTTGAGCCTTCATCAGAGAGATTTGTTAATCTTGTAGACTGCGTATGAATTCCTCTGTAAGTTGAATTATTATGCCAATAACCAATTTGATTTATTGGATCTAAAAAATATCCCGAATTTGTTTTATCAACTAATTCTTGAAATGCAGGTTCGGTTGAATAATAAATATTTAAATCGCCGACTAACAAATAATTTTTACTTGGAAAAAATTTATCCGTAACATCTCGCAAAATTTTAACTTCTTCCAATCTTTTTTGTCTATCTGTTTCCGAATCACTTGCCTTTAAATGTGCAGAAAAAATAATTAATGTATCATTCGTATTTTTATGAACAAAAGTAAGTTTAGAAATATTTCTTAAAGCTGTATTAATAGGTTCATTATCTATAAAAGTAAAAATTGAATCTTTATAAAAAAGTGCATTATCTGTATCGTAACCATCAACAAATTCACCGGCTGTATAATTCGAATCTAAAACTTCATTTATAAATAATTCAACACCGAAAGCGCTTTCCATTTCTTGAACAACTAAAATATCCGGCTTAATTTCATAAATAATTTTCTTAAAATACGGATTTCGTGTGGAAGAAATTTTGCTTGGATAATTTAAAATATTATATGTCATTACTCGAAAAGTATCTTGAGCGAAAAAATTATTTTGAAAGAAAATTACAAAAAGTAAAAAGTAATATTTTTGTTTTTTCATTTAATCAATTTCAGTTGAAAGAATAAATCGTAAAATTCTGTTATTACCTGTATCCAATATGTACAAAGTTCTATCATAATGCGCAACGGCATGCGGCGATGACATAATTTCCGTTCCACCAAATGATTCTAATTCATCCCCAAATGAATTGAATTTGAAAACACTATCTTTTTCTGCATCTGCAACATAAATATTATTTGCTTCATCCAAAGCAATATCTTCCGGTTTACCAAATTTATTTACACTCATTAAATCGCAAGAAAATGCACTAAGTTTTGAAAGATACCCTTCAAAATCAGAATTAGAAATAAATTCCAACCACTGAACCTTAAAGCTATTATTCCCAACTAATGTAAGAATAACATCAGAACTTTTTGAATTTAAAGAAGTAAGCGAGCTAATTTGATTTGCGGATAAAATTCCCGTTCCTTCCGGTTCTAAGCCCGGAATTTTAAATAATGAAATTGTACCATTATTTAAAATTCTAACTCGAATTATTGTATTGTCTCTATCAACCGGATTTGAATTTGACGGACCTTTACGTGAAACATAAACTGAGTTATCGTAAAAAGTGCAAACTCCGGTGTAAAATCTATCAGTTCTGTTAAATGCAAAAGGATCAATACTTGGATTTTGAGGAAGAATTCTTTCCAATTTTGTGTTTGATAAAATATGCCCGGTTTCAACCAAATCAATTTTGTACAAAGAGCTAAAAGTTAAATTTTGATTATTAATTAAAGTATCAAACTCAGCAACGACAAATAAATTAAGCTTGTAATCTTGCGCAATTGCAATTGGCTTTTTAATTTTTTTTTCGCTTAAAATTTGTCCGGAAATATCAATCATTATAATTCTATCATTATCAGTATCAGCGACATAAATGAATAAATCTTTTCCAATTATCATGTCTTGCGGATTATTGAATCCGGTCCAATTTGGAAATTGCTGAATATAAAGTGTATCTCCAAAATTTCCGCCATTATCATTTTTAGAAATATTTAAATCATTAATATCAAATTTATCAGTGCAAGAAAATGCAATAATTATCAATCCTACAATTGCAGAAAATTTTATAATCGATATTATTTTTTTACTTAACATTTTATTTTACAAACCAAGAATTATGGAGAATCTGTGAGCTGAACCAAGTCGCTCAAAATTTACGAATGAATAATCCAAAGTAAAATCAGCAAATTCCGTATTCATATTTACACCCGCACCAAATGAAATATCTTGTTCATCAACATTAATTTTATAACCTCCGCGAATGAAAAACATTTCATGCCACGAATATTCAATTCCTGTTGATACATTTTCACTATTATCATTCGGATGATTAAGCTGAATTGAAGTTGTAATTCTATGATTTTCATTTTGATAAGGTTCTAAAGCAAAACCAATTCGAAACATTGTAGGAGGAGAAAATGATTGCCATTGTTCTTTTTTTCTTCCGCCGAATAAAATTACTTTTCCATCCGGAGCTAATTCATTTCCAAAATTTGTAATTGTAACTGCAAATCTTGTTGAACCCAAACCAGTGTAATAAAATGTTCCTAAATCAACTAAAACTCCTCGCATTTTTAATTTATCTAAAGTTTCTTCAAAATACCTAATTGTTGCACCAAAGCTGAATTGTTCCGTCATCTTTCTTGAATAAGTTGCAGAAATTGCAAAATCGCCAAAGGAAAAATATTCGCCGGTTCCAAACGGATTAACTTCCGTTGTAACTTTCATATCTTCCATATGAAGCGATATTAACGATATACCAACTGCATCATTTGTTGATAAATGATAACTTGCGCCAAGAAATTCATGACCAATATCTACAATCCAATTATTGTGTGAAAACATAATTTCATTTTTATTTGATAAAACCAATCCCGCCGGATTCCAATAAAGCGAAGAAACATCATTTGCAATTGCAACAAATGCATCTCCCATTGCCGTAGCTCTTCCACCAACTCCAATTTTTAGAAATTGTGCTGTAGAAATTCCGGCTCTCTGTCCGCCCAAAGTTGGAAAAAGTTGAGCATTCAATTCTATAACTGAGAGAAATATTAATAAAAGTATTGTAAATATTTTATTCATAAATTTTTTATAAATCACAAAAAGCAAAAATCAAATTTCTAATAAAAAAATTGTAAATGATAAAAATCAAATTTCAAACAAACGACAAATAACATATGTTAGAACTTAAATTTCAAACAAATTTCAAATTCAAAAAAAAGAAAAAACCAAACTTCAAATAATTTTCAAACTCAAAAACACAAAATACTACTTATTGTTATTCCCGAATGATAATATCGGGAATCCATTTTATTTTTATGGATTTCCGATATCGCGGGAATGACAAAATCTATTTAAAATTTTAAACTAACTCCAAATTTTATATTTCTTCTTGTTAAATATCTTGCCGGATTATACGGATAAGGATTTAACGGTGCTTGCAAATCCGGATAATTGGGATCATTCCAAGTTGATGGAGTTGCATCACCAGTTTCATAAGCTTTTCCCGTAACGGGATTTACAATTGCAGAATTATTAATATCAAATAAATTATTTACTTCTGTAAATACTGAAAAATTTAATCCGGCAAACTTAAAATATTTTTCTATATTCATATCGACCCAAAACCAATTAGCACCTACTGATTCTAAAATATTTGTTCTGTCATAAGCGTATTCCGGTCTGCCGTCCGTATCATAATTTCCGGTAAAAATATATTCCGTATAACGTTTCCCGGATTGATAAAATAATCTGAAATAAATATTTATATCATCTAAAATTCCAGGAGCAAAACCAAATAACGGTTCATCCTTTTCTATGTAAAAATTCATACTTCCGTTGAAAGTAAAAGGTCTATCCCAAGACATAAATTGTTCTTTAATTGATTCATCCAAATCGCCGCGTAAAATTAAAACTCCTTCTTCAGCCGATGAACTTTTTCCGGTTACAATTGCGTATGATAAAGACATCATTCCGTTAAACCATTTCCCGATTCTTTTTTTATACTCTAATTCAACGCCGCGTGATTTTGCATAATCCAAATTTGCGTAAGTTGTAAAAGATTGAGTTGCAAATCTTGGCGATGTAATTTTTGCGGTTCGCGTTCTTACATAATCAAAAATATCTTTGTAGTAAGCTGTAACTGTTAAAACATCATCAGTAGAAAATTGATTTTTTAATCCAAGTTCATACGCAACAGTTGTTTCTGGATTCAAATTTGGATTTCCAAAAGTTTGAAATGATGACTGCGCATTTGTTGGACTAAGTTTTGCATAAATATATTTTGGATTCGGCCATTTGCTGAAATGTCCGTATGAAAAAAATAAAACTTGATTATCAGTTACCGGATGTGAAATTCCCAAGCGCGGACTTAACCTTGCTTTGAATCTATTTCCGTTCAACCATTTAAAAGTATCTTCTTTATATTTTGTTCTTGTTTCATTTGGAATTGTAATAACATCCGGATTTTCAATTGCATCATCAACATATTTTCCAGGGAACCAATAATCTAATCGCATTCCGAAATTTAAAATCATTCCGCTGAAATTTATATTATCTTGAGCATAGAATGATCCTTTTGCCGGATGAACTTTGTAAATATCATTATTTAAACCAAGTTCGCCGATCCAAGGTTTGTAAATATCAATCACTTGCATTTCTTGAAAAACTAAATCGAAGCCGGCTTTAAATTTATTTTTTTCATCAAAAAAACTTGTAACATCACCTTTAAAAGAAAATTCATCAATGTAATGATCACGCCAAGTATAAGGATTTCCAACATCCCAAAATCCATCACCGGGAATTACGCCAATCGTATCAGTATCCAAATTATAATATTCAATCGGAAAAGTTACGATATCTTTCGGCTCAATATATTCGCTCCAATTTTTCCCATTTGCATCTGCCCTTAAGTTGGAGAAAAATTTATTAATCTTCATAGTATAGAAAGTACTTGAGTTTAATGTGTGAGTCCAAGTAAGAGAGTTATATGTATTGTTGTGAGTGAAAACATTTGCATTATTTAAATTATATTGAAACTCATATTGATAGCCCGGGCTTGGTTCAACATATTCTAAGTTTGATTGCAATGATTGAGAATTTTGATTTATACTTACCGACTGATTATACGAATAATCTAATTTCATAGTCGGCGAAATTGCATAAGTTAATTTTCCGAGCCAGAACCAATTATTTTCCGCACGCGGAGAAAATTTTGTTCCGTGAAAAGTTGAAGAATAAATTTGTGATGCTGTTGGTTTATAATAACCTTGAGTAATTCCATCGCTAATTCCCATATAAAAATTTGCGAAGAAAGAAAGTTTTCCCGGAATTTGTAATCCTAATTGTGGAAGTAAAAAAGTTGTTATTGGTTCCGGACCGCTAAAATTTGCTTCAGCAACATCCAAATTAAAAACGTATGAAGATGATTTATTTCCAAAATTATCCCGCTTGTAAGAAATTGCTCCGGAATATTTTTCTCCGCCTTCACGAGTCTTAACATTTATAACTCCGGAAGTTGCTTGACCAAATTCTGCATTAAATCCGCCCGTAATAACTTCAACTTCTTCAATTGCATTGGCGCTTAATTGCAAACCAAATCCGGTTCCGGCTAATGGATCTTGAACGGAAACACCATCTAATAAAAATGCATTTTCATAAGATCTACCTCCGCGGATATGAATTGCATTATCAGATTGAACAACACCAGCTTGCTGAGTAACAATATCTTTAACATTTTCAATTACTGCAACTTCAATTTCATCTCTTCCAATTGATTTTACACTTTGAGTTTCTTCCGCATCAACTAAAGGTTTTTCTCCAACTACAACAACATCTTGTTCCATTGTTAAAACAGTTTCTTCCATATTGATATCAAGCAAAGTTGTTTTGTTTGATAGAATTTCAATTCCGGTAAAAACCATTTGCTTAAAACCAATTAATGTTGCTTTAACTGTATATTTTCCGGGAGTGATTTTTTCAATTATAAAATTTCCATTGTAATCAGTTGCAGCGCCGTAATATGTTCCTTCAATTATAATATTTACGCCGGGCAAAGCATCTTTTAAATTTTTATCAATTACTTTTCCTTGAATCTTTCCGGTGTTTTGAGCAGAAATTATTGATTGAAATAATATTAATATTATGAGTATTTTCTTCATTAATTCAATCCAAACTCATTTACAAAAATTTGATTGAGTAAATTTCCAACATTTCCATTTGCATCACATTGATGAAGCGGAAGTCCGATAAAAAATAAATTTTTGGTATTATTTATCAAACCAATACTTCCGTTAATTTGACTGCTTGTCAAATCATAAACTTTGGATGCAGTAATTTCACTTACTTTAAAAGTTCTTACAAAGCCAATTGTGGATTGGGTTTTTAAGGTTGGATAATTTTCAAATTCCGTTGAAGGTAAAATATTTGCACCAGCAAACATAAAAGATAAAGTTTTTTTACTATCAAAACTTTCTATTGGTAAAAACGTTTGAGCAATTTGTGTTGAAAATTCAAAATTATCCGATGAATCTTGAAACGTCATTGAGAAGGCAATTTTTCCGCCATTCTGTAAATAATTTTGCGTTACTAAATTTGCTAAATCAATTCTCGGATTTGAACCGGAATACCAAAATATATATTTGAAAAGATTTAAAGTATTTTTGAATGTTATTGCTTCATAAGGAAACGAAATATTTTCCAAATCAAGTTCGTTGAATTTTCCTTCTGCAAAAATGTTAAAACTATTTCTATAAAATTCTGCAGCTTGAGTTCCGCCAATAAAATCATCAAGAATTAATAAATCTCCTTTTGGTTTTGAAACAAACCAAGTTCTGCTTGTATCCGGCAAAGGTAAAAATTTGGATTTTGATCCGCTTACATCAACACCGCGAATGTACATTCTATTAAAATTATCCAATTGCAAATTTTGAAGTTTTTGCGATTGCAGTTTATTTTCATCGGCATTAATAAAAATATTCATTTCGGGAATTGCGGAATTTACATCATCAACAATTATAGACACTAATCGCGTTGAACCATTGAACGAAACAAAATTGTTTGTATCATTTAGTGCAAGATGAATTTCAGTAATTGTCTCATTTCCGTCAAGATCAAATGCGTTCCATCCAATTGTCATAACTGGAAACGAAATTTCCGGAAGAACACTTAAATCATTCCATGTAATTTCCGGCGGCGAATTTTTAATTGGGAACTTTTGCGCTGCGGGTGTTTCATCAATTAATCCAAAATCAACAAACGGTTCACCATTATCATAAATTTTATTCCCATTTAAATCTGTAAAAGGTTCTGCACCAATATTTAAATTGTTAAAAATAACTTCATTATCATAAATTCCATTTCCGGAATTATCAATTGCGGAAATATAAAATATATAAGATGTATCTACGGTACCGATTGGGAGTGTAAATGTAGAATCATTTGAAGTTGTAAAATTCCAAGTTTGATTTATTCCTTCCCATTTAAAAATATAACCAATTACTAATCCGTCTTTGTCATCTCCCCACCAATGAACTTGGAGTTTACTTTTTTGCTGACTTATTTCAGAATCTGTATAAATAAATAAATGAGTTTCCGGCGATTGATTTTCAACCAGATTATCATTTATCGTTTCATCACAACTTGAAATTGCAACAATAAGAAACAATATAAAATATTTTAGTAATTTTTTTTTCAATTTCGTTTTTTTTGTAGAGACGCAAAATGTTACGTCTCTACATATTCAATTATTTTATTAACATCATTTTTTTTGTTTGATAAAAATCACCGGATTTTAAAGTATAGAAATAAATCCCGGTTGATAAATTTCCGGCATCAAATTTAACTTCATAATTTCCGGGAGTTTGAACTTTGTTAACTAATGTTTTTATTTCTCTTCCGAGTACATCGTAAATTTTCAAGGTAACACTCGAGTTAAAACTCGAAGCAACATTTGGAATTGAATAATTAATTATGGTACTTGGGTTAAAAGGATTAGGATAATTTTGTGATAAACTATAAACTTCCGGTACAACGTTTTCTTGACTGATATTTGTTACATGTCCTACGAAATCATCATTTTTTCTTGGAACAAGTTTATAATTACTAAATGAATAAAATAAAATTCCGGTAATGCTTTCAAAAGTATGCCCAGCTTCAATTTTAATTCCTTTGCCTTCCAATGCTGAATCCCACATATTATGATAGTCATGTGTTCCGTCTTGAAGCTCTAATCTCATTTGAACATTTGATGTATCTGTAATATAAATTTCGCCAAAATTTCTGCTGCCGCCGCTTCCTTCATCCGGTCCATCAGTTATGCCATCGGCGTTTGCATCAAGAATAGTTACATTATTAATTTTTACTAAAACGCCCTCATAAGATTCTGCCGGAAGTGATCCATCACTTGAAGAGCCAATATCCGCTGTTGAAATTAATTCTAATTCCGGATAAATTGGTGGAAACCAATCTGCTAATGAATATTCCACTTTTGCACCAATATCCAAAGTACCGATTCTTGTAACTCCGAAACTTTCATTTACAATTCCAGTTACAAATACATGTTCATTTCTTGGTGCTGCTTCAGCTTCAACTCCAAAAATTTGAATTCCGCTCCATGGTCCATTTTCATATCCTTGAATATAAACTTGCCGACCAATATTTGCACCATCACCTTGAATATCAGTCGTGTCAGCAGATACTTGTCCGCTAACAGTAACTTCATATCCATTATAACCACTATATCCGCTTCCGAATGGTGAATACTGAATATCACTAACCTTAAGTGGTCTATCTAAAACCATATAAAAATAACTTCTATTTATATTGGAAGGACTCGTAGAACTAAAATTATTTGAATCGGTTGCAGAAACATAATACTTAACCAAAGCAGAATCAGTTGAAGCCGGAATTGTTGCACTCCAAATTGAATCAGTTAAATTTGTTAAAGTCATATCTACCGAAACAAATGCTGCATCATTTTTACTGTAATTTAATTTTACACTTTTTATTCCCGAAGTTTTGTCTTCATCAACAACTTTTGCACTTACCACTACTTCTTCATTGAATTTCACAACTCCTTTATCTCTTATTACATCAGAAATATTCGGAGCACTTTCGCCATAAACTATATCATCTGGATAAACCGGATTTAACATAAACCAGCCGTATTGCCCGCCGGTTCTGGTTTCAATATAACCTCTTATTCTTGTTACATTTGTACCCGGAGTAGGTGGAATAAAACCACTTCTTAAATAATTTCCCTTGTTATAGATAACCATACTTGTATTATTTTCATCAAAAATTTTGAATGTACCAGAACCAACTGCACCGGGATCGGAAGTTGTTACGTTTTGAAATTCAACATAAACTCCTTCCCATTTTTCTGCAAGATAGTTGGGATTTGTTGTTCCTTTTTCAAACAATGAATCCAAAGTTAGAACAACTGGTTTTGGTCTTGCAATTTGACCAATCACATTTGATGCATCAAAACTAATTACATCTACTTCTGATGTAGTGAAGTACTCAACTACCTCTACTGTTGCCTTAATTATCATACCAGAATCAAGAATTGCAAATACTTCATTTGTTAAAGAACGATCTCTACAAAGAACTCCACCCCATTCCGGATTATTTAGATCTTGAAGAAAAATAGCTGGTGCGCCGGCAGCTAACATTTCACCATTTTCTGGATTTGCATTAAAATATGGTGAATTCATTACCACTCCGGTAACAATTACTGTATCGCCAGCAAGAGCTGGAATTGGTTCAGTATTTAAACTTCCATAATATAGAAGTGAATCATTTGGTGCAAAATTCACGTCTTTAATTGAAACTTCCGGATATGTTTGAGCAAAAATTTGATATGTTAATATTAGAAAAAAAAGTATGTTTCTAATTTTCATTTCATCCCTCTATTTTATTACTAAAAATTTTCCGCGTTTTATATTTCCATTTTTTTCATTTTTTACAGTAAATAAATATAAACCAGTTGCAATTGCTTGATCGTTTTCGGTAATTAAATCCCAAGCATGTTCACCACCAGACATTTGCTGTTTCCCATCTTTAGAAAATGTTTCAAACCATCTTAAATCAGATCCGTTACTTTGCTGATTATGATATATTTTTTTTACAATATCACCGGAAAGAGTATAAACAATTATTTCACATTCTTGAGGTAAATTGAAAAAGTAAATTTTTCTTAATCTCTCTGAATTTCCATCCCAGTAAGCTTCTCCGTAATATGGATTTGGATAAACTCCGATTTCCAAATTTTCATCTTCTGTTGATGGCGTTCCCGGAATAACTTTCTGCATATTTGCCAAAGGTCCGCTTTCCAAACTTTCCAAATTATTTTCTTTATCACCTTGATCAAATGCAGTAACTGAATAAATATATTGCCAGCCATTTAATTGATTTTCGATTTCAAATTTATACCAATACTCCGTATTATCACCTTCAAATGTAATTGGAGATTCTAATTCAATAAAATCAAATCCGGAGTTGAAACCTAATTCATTAATAGAACTATCAAATTCAGCAACCATAATCAAAGATGAATTTATATCTTGAGATTCGGTTAAATCATAACCGGGATTTGTTCTATAAATTCTGTATCCTTCAAAATCTTTTTTTGCAGAAATCGGATCAATTGATTGCTCTGATCTTTTATCCCAATAAATTGTTACAGATTGATTCTGCGAAATTACTTTTATTTTCGGTGGAGTTGGAGGTGCCGGTAAAATATATCTTGTAATTTTTCCGTTACCGTCCAAATCTTCATCTTCATCTAAAATATTATTTGCATTTTTATCTTCACCGTTATATGCACGTAAAGCCCAACTCGCATTTAAATAAAAATCCGATTTCTGCTCATCAGTATCAAATGAAGGTAAATCATTGCCAGTTTTTTTTGCCGCGACAATTGCAAAAGTTACATTCACAGAATCATTTGGAGCAAGTGAATTTTTAATTCCCGATGTTATTAACATTGAACGATTACTCGCAGATTTTATAGCATTCGGTTTTATTGCTTCATTTTCGCCGAATCTATTTGAACCACCATAATACCCAAGCATTTTTTGAAATCTTTGAACATCATTTTGTGGAGCAAAAAAGTTTGGATCAGTTGTATTTCTAAATTGCCAGTTTACAAAATTTATTCTTTCAATTTCTTTATCAGCTCCAAGAAATTGTATTCCAATATAACTATCTGTAAATCCAACATCACCGGTTGCATCAAATTCGTAAGCAATTTTTAACGAATCACTATATCCATTACCGCCTTTATTATAAAATGCGCTTCCGGTTCTTGGCGACGTGATATTTGTATTTCTTACTACTGTGTCAGTCCAAAGTCCAACATGTAAGCTATCCAAATATTTATTTGATGTATTTTTTACCCAATAATTTAGAATAACAAAAAAATCTGCGAATGGAAAATTCCATGCATAAGTTTCTTGGTGAATGCTAACTCCGAGTGGACGGTGATCTACAATTAATTCTCCATTGCTTAAGTTCGTGTTTGTATCAACAAAATCCATAACAAAATCTTGGTGAGAAATTGCTTTTGGATCGAAGAATTTTGAATCAAACAAAGATGATCTTTCTCTTACAATACTTCCTTGATTGTTTGTAAATTCAAATCCACCACCGCGCGCAGAAACTGAAGAAGCATCAACAGCTCCGGTTGTAACAAAAGGACCTAATTTATTATTGCCATTTTCATCACTTAATAATCCTCCAATCCAAAGACCACCGTCAAAAATATGTTCAATTCCGCTTCCTATTGGATATTCACAAGAGGGCTGTTCCGGCCAAAGACTAAAACCATGACCGTAAGTTCCAAAGTTAGTTACTGTTAAGCCAATATTCCCAACATTTGTAAATTTGGAATTATCATCATCGGCAACTTTACTTAAGATTTGCTGATCTGTTTGGGAGTGAACAACATATTGGAAAAAAAGAAGAAAGAATAAAATTTTGTACATGATTTATTAATTTGATTAAAACGGACTTTAAGATACAATCAAACGAAATTAAATTCAAATTCAAAAAAAGAAAACCCGTACATAGAGTACGGGTTAAATTTAAATGATAGAAAAATATTTAAATTGTTACCGAACTTTCTTCTACCATTTCCATTCCTCGTCTGAGTGCTTGCTCATTGAGCGGAATTAAGTTATGATATCTTTCCGGAAGAACTTTTTTTAATCCTTCTAAAATATTTGCTATTTCTATTATTGGTCGTTTTTTCAAAAATCCGCCAAGCATAATCATATTCATAATTTTAATATTTTTCATTTTCGCTGCTTCTTTAGTTGCATCAATTCCGATAATTTCAATATCACTTCTAGTAGGCGGATGTATGACATTATTTGCTTCGTATAAAAGTAATCCGTTTGTTTTAACAGCTTTTTCAAATTTATCAACGGAAGGTTGGTTTAATGCAATCACAGTATCAAATTTTGAAATTATTGGCGAGCTGATTTTTGTATCACTAATTATTGCAATACAATTTGCAGTTCCCCCGCGCATTTCGGGACCATAAGATGGCATCCAGCTTACTTCTTTATTTTCAATCATTCCGGAATAACATAAAATCATTCCCATTGATAAAACACCTTGTCCACCAAATCCGGCAATAATAATTTCTTCTGTCATAATTAATTCCTCCCATTTGGTAACTTAATATCGCCAAGCGGATAATATGGAAGCATATTTTCTTCAAGCCAGTGATTTGATTCTATTGGAGTCATCTTCCAATTTGAAGGACAATTAGATACAATTTCAATAAAACAAGTTCCCTTATTATCTTTTTGTAATTCAAATGCTTTTTGAATAGCTTTTTTTGTTTTGCGAACATTATTTGGTTTGTGAACTGATTGACGAGTTACGTAATAAGTTCCTGGCAAAAGTGCAACTAACTCAGTTATTTTTAATGGATTTCCCATTGTTGCTACATCTCGTCCAAATGGAGATGTTGTTGATTTCATTCCCGGTAAAGTTGTAGGTGCCATTTGTCCACCAGTCATTCCGTAGATGCCATTATTGATAAAAAGAATTAAAATATTTTCACCACGATTACAAGTGTGAATTGTTTCACCGGTTCCAATTGCAGCTAAATCGCCATCACCTTGATATGAAAAAACATATTTTTCCGGAAGAACTCTTTTAATTCCAGTTGCCGCAGCAGAAGCTCTTCCATGAGCTGCTTCTGAAAAATCAATATTTAAATAATTATATGCTAGAACTGAACATCCAACCGGAGCAACTCCAATAACATCCGATTGGATTCCCATTTCATCAATTACTTCTGCTAAAATTCTATGAACAACTCCATGACCGCAGCCTGGACAATAATGCATATCAACATCTAACAAAGTTCCAGGTTTTTCATACACAATATTTTCCGGTGAAATAATTTCAGCGTGTTCACATCTTAATGTATGTTCAAAATGTTCATCATCAATTAATGCTTTTTCATTCATGCGGCACCTCCAACTAATTTTTCTTCAATTGCCTTTAAAATTTCTTCTGGACCCGGAACAACTCCGCCCATTCTTCCATAAAATTTCACCGGAATTTTTCCGTTTACCGCAAGCCTAACATCTTCAACCATTTGTCCGGCACTCATTTCAACATCTAAAATACTTTTTACTTGATCAGAAAGTTTGTTGATAATTTCATAAGGATAAGGGAATAATGATATTGGTCGAAGTACACCGACTTTAATTCCTTTTTCTCTGGCAAGATGTGCTGCTTTTGTACAAATTCGGGCAACTAATCCATAAGCAACAATTAGATAATCGGCATCATCACAATCAATAGCTTCATATCTAATTTCATTCTTCTCAATTTCCTTATATTTTTTTTGAAGATGGATATTAATAATTTCCATTTCTTCTGCTTTAAGATTTAACGAAGTTATAATATTATGATTTCTTTCTTTCACTTTTCCGGTTAATGCCCAATCTAATATTTCAAATTTTCTTTCTTGCTGAGGAAATAAATCAACTTTTTCCATCATTTGACCAAGAGCGCCATCCGTTAAAATCAATACCGGATTTCGATATTGAAATGCTAACTCAAATCCTAATTTTACAAAATCTGCCATTTCTTGAACTGTTGCGGGAGCCAAAACAATTAATCTATAATCTCCGTGTCCACCGCCTTTTACGCTTTGAAAATAATCACTTTGCCCAGGTTGGATAGTTCCTAATCCAGGTCCACCACGATTAACATTAACCAATAAGCAAGGAAGTTCTGCACAAGCAATATAAGAAATTCCTTCTTGCATTAAACTCATTCCCGGGCTTGAAGATGAAGTCATAACTTTCTTTCCGGTTCCGGCAGCACCGTAGACCATATTGATTGAAGCAATTTCACTTTCTGCTTGAAGTACAACCATACCAGTTCTGTTTTCAGCTTCGCGACTTAAATATTCCAAAACTTCTGATTGAGGAGTAATTGGATAACCAAAATAAGCATCGCAGCCGGCACGAATTGCAGCTTCGGCTAATGCTTCATTACCTTTCATTAATTGTAAATCTTTCATTCGTTCACCTCAATTGAAATGTCAGAAGAAATATTTTTTACTTCAGCGATTTGTTTATTGCCACTTTCTGTTTTTCTGTAAACCGTAATTGCACCTTCCGGACAAACCAAAGCACAATTTGTGCAACCGGTACAATTATCAATAACTTTTACGATGTACAAATAACCTTTGTTGTTTACTTGGCGGGCTCTTTGAAGTGAATCTTGCGGGCATGCTTCAACGCAAAGTTCGCAGCCTTTGCATTTTTCGATATCAATAATAATATCGCCTTTTACTTTTGCCATAAAAACTCCAATAATTTCTTTCAATGTTATTTAGAGTATAATATTTATGCCAAAATATTTATAAAAATTCATAAAAAGAAGTAAAACAAAAAATTTGTTTAAGTTGAATAGGCTCAATTTAGATATAGACTTTAGGTCTGATTATTTAATAAAATCCATATTTCTTATCAGATTTGAGAATGATTGAATTGAAATGAGAAAGAGAAAATGTTAAAACGTATAACAAACTAATAAACGTTGAAATGTTAAGATGAATAAACGTAGAAATAAAAAACGTTAAAAGTGAAATGTGAAAAAAAACGAAAGAAAAATTTGTCAATATGAGGTGTAAAATAACGTGAGAATTTTAGATATAGAAATAAGTAAAAATGAAAAGGCAAAAACGAGATTTCTCATCAAAAAACAATTCGACATGACAGACTTCGATAGTTTCGATTCCGATGTTTTTTATCGGAAGAAAAATCTCTAAAAAAATATATCAGTTAGTTAACAGATTAAAAGATTTAAAAATCCCATATAAATTGATTGTTTCATCAAAAATCATTAAGCAGCATATAAATCTTTTTTAATATTATCAAAAATGCCATCTTTCAAAAAGTTGTCATCTTTTAACTTCCAACTTTAATATTTTACTCAAATGTATGAATTATCAAATTCCAAAAATTGGTTTATTGGTCATCCATCTTCCTCTTGTAAAATCTGGAAAATATTGCGGTGAACTATTATTTTGAATTGATGCTTCGGATAAAGGAGTTATAACGCTCCATGCTGCTGCATCATATACATCAATTGGCGGATTTTTTTCTTCTTTTACTGAATCAACAAATTGTTTAATTGTGAAATAATCGATACCACCATGGCCAGCATTTGCCGCATTTTTTTCTTCTTCAGCCCAAAGCGGATGATCATTTTGTTTCATGTATTTATCAAAATTTTCATTTACTTCCCATTCATGCTGAGGCGATTTTCCTTCAAGATAAATTCGTCTTCCTTCAAAATCTCCGCACCAAACTCCTTTTGATCCATGTAATGTAAATCCCCAAGAATATGGGCGCGGAAGGCTTGTATCATGATTTAAAATAATTGTTTCATCATTTGCAGTTTTAATTACTGAAGTTATAATATCTCCCAGTTTCCATTTCAATTTTGCATTCGGATGATCTTCTCCACCTTTTGGATTATTAACAATATAATCTTTTAATCCAACTGCTTTTGTGGCTGTAGATGTTAAAGTTACAAATCTATTTCCACGATTTATATCAAACCAAGTAGCTACTGGACCAAGACCGTGCGTGGGATAAACATCAGCATTTTGATTTATATAGTATTGAGTTCGCCATCTTGCTTCTCCTAAAGCTTTTTCACCAAATTCAACACCGCCGCCGTAAGTTTGATTGCCGCCATTAAAAAGAACTTCGCGTAGATCATGTCGATATCCGCAAGTTGCATGAACTAATTCACCAAATATTCCTTCTCTAATCATTTTTAAAACTGCCATTGATTCTCTTGCGTAGCATACATTTTCTAAAATCATTAATGGAATTCCGGTTTCTTCGTAAGTGTTTACCAAATCCCAGCATTCTTCTAAAGTATTTGCAGCAGAAACTTCAACGCCCGTAAATTTTCCGGCTTTCATTGAAGCAACCGACATTCTCGCATGCCAAACCCAAGGTGTGGAAATTATAACTCCATCTATATCATCTCTTTCTAATAATTTCATAAATGAAAATTCGTCACCGGTATAAACTGTAACTTCCTTGCGATTATTATCTCTTAGTAATTTTTGAGTTTTAGTAATTGTATCTGGATCAATATCACAAATTGCAGTAATTTCTGTATCTGTTCTTTGTGCTACTAATTCTACATGAGAGCGCCCTCTTCCACCAACTCCAATAAACGCTATATTCGTTTTGCCGGATGGTTTTGCTCTTTTAAATTTATTTTTTTCTTCAGATTTAATCAATGATGGTGAAACTGCCATTCCAAAACCGGCCATTGCAGCGGTTTTAATAAAATCTCTTCTTTTAAAATTGTTCATAAAATTTCCTTCAATCTATTAAGAATTACAAAATCAAATTTTGAAAAATATTTTTTTCTTGAATAACCAATAACATAAATATAACTCAATTGAAAAAACTACTAACGAATTTATAATATTTGAAATCTCTTGATGTACCGATAAATATTGAGCGAAACCACTCACAAAAATATTTACAAATTCGTTAAACCACTGCCCACCGAGAGTTTGACTAAACATATAAATAAAAATGGGATTCATTCCAACAACAACAAAAATTGTCATTCCCTTATTGAAGCTTTTCAAATCAACTAAATAATAAAATATTGCTAACGTTAATAAACTCCATCCACCTGAAACAATTACAAATGAACTTGTACAAATTCTTTTAATAATTGGAGTAATTCCTAGAAAGTCTAAACTATAACCGGCAACAATTCCAATAATTCCGGCAATTGCAATTATTTTAAATTTATCTAAATTTTCTTTTTTACTGAATAAAATTTTTCCGGCAATTACTCCCCAAATTGTGTGAGCAGAAGTTGGAAGAAAATTTATTACAACCCAGCCGCCATCATTGATTTTATTCATTAAAATTAAATCCATCCAAGAACCAAAGTTTCTTCCAATTTCAAATGGTTGATTAAATCCTTCAATGTTTGAATATCGATATAAAATTTCTGTGAGAAATAAAATTAGTATTGTAATTATGAATTGATAACGAATTCTTAAATTAAAAATTGCGTATGATATTAGAATTGTAAAGCCCAGTTGTGTTAAAACATTCCACAATTCCCAAACTAATTTTTGCGAATAACCGCAATGCAAAATAACCCCAAAGAAAAATAGTGTAACACTTCTAATTAAAATATGTTTTGTAATTTCACTTTTAGCAACACCTTTGCTTAATCTTTTATTGATTGAAAATACCATTGCAACACCCACAATGAACATAAAATACGGTTGAATCAAATCCCAAAATCTTAATCCATTCCACGGATGATGATGAAATTGCAAAATTAGACTATTGAAAAAACTTCCTTCACTTGTTGCTTCCCTAACGTATCCATAAAATTCAGTTCCTTCTAAAACAAGAAAACTCATAGTTAGTCCTCTAAAAAAATCTAAAGATAATAATCTTTCATTTGGCATTAGTGTATTTTGGATATTCATATGTTGTCTAATTATATTAAAATTTACCATTTGAATTGAAGTTAAAATTTATTTTTTCAAATTCTTTCATTAAATATTTTTTAACCGGAATTATGTCTTTTTTGCTTGTCAAATCCGGCATGTGTTCTTTCATTTTAAAAGTTTTTAAACTTTGAGGAAATTTATCAATCATATTCTTAATTGCAGTTGGTAATTCCTTCTCATTTCTATCGGGATGAAATTGAACATTTTCCAAAAATGAATATATCATATTAAAATCTAATTTGAAAATATTCATACTCACACCAACAAATCCATCTTGCGTTTTTATTTGTTCAATTATTTGTGCAGAGGGTTTTTCAATTATATCAAGAAGAAATTCATTCTCATCAATTTTTGTTACTGCAAATTTTTCAACCCGTTCTTTTTCAAATTCAAAACCATCTCTATCATAATTTATCATTGCATTCTTGAATTCTGTATTTATCATTAAATTTAAAGCTTTTACAGAATACAGATTATCACTATTACAAACTGTAAACTCATCATTATTTAGCCATGGAGAAACTTTTAAAGCAGAAAATAAAGCATCCGCAGTTCCTAAAGGTTTAATTCTGTTAGATGGAATAAATTGTGTTGCATATGTAATTTTTAATCCGAGAAAATCATTAATTTCGTTTGAACCGTAATACTGCTTTATGGAATTATCTTTTTCTCCTATTACAATTATCACATTTTCATAACCGGATTTTTTTATATTGAATAATAAATAATCAAGGAAAGGACGATACCCATTTCCAACACCAATCATAGCTTTGGATTTTTTATCTGCATCTTCCAATAATTTATTTTCAACCGATAAATTTTCATCGGTGGGATTTTTCATTCTCGAACTAATTCCGCCGGCGAGAATTATTACTGTTTTACTTTTCAAGAAACTTCCTCATAAATTTCTTCAACTGTTCCTTTATCTACTTCAACAATAAAAGTATCTGAGCTGATTTTTTTTACGGCTTCCAAAACTTGTTCAGTATTTTCCGGAGCATAAGCAAACATACAACCACCACCTCCGGAACCATTTATTTTAGCACCGTAAGCACCAGCTTCCAATGCTGCATTAATCATTTCTTCAATTTTAGTAGTTGAGATTTTTAAAACATCCCTTAAAATATTATGGTGATCAGTCATCAATTTTCCTAAATATTTATGATCAATTTCATCTGATTGTAAAACCTTTTCAGCTTCAAAAGTTAAATCACGATTTCTAATTGTACCATAAAGTAATTCAAACTGATTATCACTTAACTTTGTTTTATATTTTTCTATATCATTCATATTTATAGTTTGAAGTGAAAATTCTGAATTGTTTTCTTCAAGTAATTTTGTTAAAGCAAGAACTTTATTTTTTACATTTGCTAAAATAAATTTTGTATCCTTTGGTTCGTTAGAATTACCTAAAACAAATTTTCCTAATTTTGCATTTACTTTTTTTAAATCAATTTTTAAATATGAATTTAGATGAATTATTCCTCCAACTGCTGTAGAATAATGATCCATCATTCCTCCGGGCTCACTAAATTCTAGTACTTCAGCTTCGTAGGCTAGAAGTGCAATTTCTTCGGTAGAAAGATTTTTTTCTTGATCACTCATTCTTGTTAAGAAATTTATCCAGCTAACCATTAATGCGGATGAGCTTGATGTTCCGGCATTTATTGGAATATTGCTATTTATTGTGCAGTCAAATCCTTTAGAAAATGTAAATCCTTTTCTCTGTAAAACATTTATTGCACTTTTAAAATAATCTCTTTCAACTTCATATCTAAGTTCGCCATTCAGTAAAAAATTTTCTTCCGAATTAATATCCGGCATTTGAATATTTATCAATTTATCATATCGATGTTTTCCTTGAACTACAATTCTTCTCGAAATTGCACTTGCAATAATTGGCAAATGTAAATAATCTTGATGTTCACCGAATAAACATACTCTTCCCGGAGTAGATATTTTAAGTATGTTATTATCTAAATCCAATTTTAACCTCTATATTAATTCGTATATGTTCTTGCTAATCCGCCGATAAAATAAATCACCATTCCGGCAATTGCAATATGTGAAGCATACTCGTACGCGCTGCTTCCCGAAATTACGCCAATTAAAAATATTAATAATCCAGCGAATAAAATTCCTAAACTAATTTTACCTTTAAATGTTTTGGGAAATATATGATAGACATCATTTGCTTTGATTTCTTCATCACTTGTTGATCTAGCTTTCCAAATTGCCGACAAATTTGGATTTTCAACGTTAGTTTTAAAAATAAAACTAAATAAAGGAGTTGCAATAATTGTAACGCCGGCGCTGATAAAAGTTGTTAAATTAAAATCGTAATTTAAAATAAATTGTCCAACAGCTCCAGAAATTGCACCGAAGCTATATCCCAAAATTGCACCTTTCCAATGAATTTTTTTCCATAGTAATCCGTAGAAAACTGCAATTATAAAAAGCGGCATATCCATAATTGCAATAATTGTTAAATAAGCATTTACTGCTCCGCCCAACATCGGAACCCAATATGTAAAAAGCATCATTGCAATTCCGGTAATTATGGTAACAACTCTTGCTACAAATAAAAAATCTTTTTCGGTTGCATTCCGCTTCAAAATATTTGCATAAATATCACTTGTAAAAATTGTTGCAACTCCATTTAGATTTCCGGAAATTGTGGAAAGTTGTGAAGATAATAATCCAACAACAATAACTCCTAAAACAATATTTGGAATATGATTTGCAATCAATATCGGAACCGCTGAATCTGGGTTTTGAAGAGCTGGATATAAAACTCTTGCTGCTAATCCCGGTAAATTCCATAACAATGCAAAAGGTGTTGTAACAATTCCGGCAAGCACTAAACCTTTAGCAACTGATCTTGTACTTTCAGCACCAAATGCTCTCTGCAATAATCCTTGATCAACACTTGCCCATTGAATTCCAAGAAGAAATATTGCTAAAATAAATTTCCAATTATATGTTCCTTCTTGCTGAACAAATGTTAATGATCCTTGGGGAAGTTTTTCAACTAAACCGGGCCACCATCCTACCAAGCTCATAACAATTGGTAAAAGAATTAATGCTCCCGCAAGCATTAGTATGAATTGAATTACGTCGGTTAAAGCAACCGACCACATTCCGCCTAACATAGTATAAAGTATTACCACAACTGAGAATATTAAAATCCAACCGGTAAATGATTCATATCCGGTAATGGTTTGAGCGGCAATAACAGCAGTATATAATACTACACCAAGCCAAAATGATAATCTAAAAATCCATATAAATGCTACAAAAGTTCTAACACCTTTACTGTATCTCATTTCTAAAAATTCGGGAATTGTTCTAATTCGTAAGCGTCTGAAAATTGGAATTATAAAAAGTCCGGAAATTACCATTGCCATGTTTCCGGTCCAAGTTTGCCATATTATTGAAATGCCTTCTTTGTACGCAATACCGGCTTGACCAACAAAACTATAAAGATTTACATTTGTTGCCGCTAAAACTGCTGCAAGTATAAATGGAGTTAACTGTCTACCGGCTAAATAGAAATCATCAGAATCTCCAACCCATTTATAAAAAATTGAGCCTATATAGAACATTGCTCCAAGAAATGTAAAAACAATTATGTAATCAATTGTATTCAAGAATTACTCCACAATTTTACTTTTTATTTCACTTCGTTTTTTTTGAATTAATATTTTAAATTCTTTAACGGGAACCATAATCCAAATTACCAATATACTAAATCCCGTAAGCCAAATACTCCAAGTGATCCAATCAAAATACATTTTTGCTCCAATATTTTTTGAATTTTTCTTTTTATAAATTTATTTTTTTGAAACTTTTATTTGGTAACATTAAAAGTATTTTTGATAGAGGCAAGAACTATTTTCGAAAAAAGATTTTTAACTATTTAAAATTTTGGATTTGCAAGAATAAACAAAAACTATTTAACATGTTTTTCTGCGTGATACGAACTTCTAACTAGCGGACCGGATTCAACAGCTTGAAATCCTAATTTTTTACCTTCTTCTTTGTACATTGCAAATTCTTCTAATGTAACATATCTATCAACCGATAAATGATTTTTTGTCGGTTGTAAATATTGTCCAATTGTCATTATATCACAATTATGATTCTTCAAATCCTTCATTATTTCTAAAACTTCTTCGGTTTTTTCACCGATTCCAACCATAATTCCACTTTTGGTTTTTAACCCTTTTGATTTAAACCATTTTATCAAATTTAAACTTCGCTGGTAATTTGCTTGAGGTCTTACGGCGTGATATAATCTCTGCACAGTTTCTAAATTATGATTTAAAATATCCGGTGGATTTTTCATAATAATTTCAAACGCTTCTGCATCGCCTTGAAAATCCGGAATTAAAATTTCAACCGTACATTGAGAAGCTTTCTCTCTAATTAATTCAACTGTTTTAGAAAATATTGCTGCGCCGCCGTCTTTTAATTCATCACGATTTACAGAAGTAATTACAACATGTTTTAATCCTAAATCTATAACAGATTGCACAACTCTGTTTGGTTCATCCCAATCTAAAAAAGTTGGTCTTCCAGATTTCACATCACAAAATCCGCAAGTTCTTGTGCATGTATCTCCCAAAATCATATAAGTTGCGGTTCGGCTGTTCCAACATTCTGCTAAATTCGGACATTTAGCTTCTTCGCAAACAGTGTTGAGTTTTGATTTTCGCATCATTGAAAGAACTTCACGATAATTATCACCGGAAGGCAATCTTACTTTTAACCAATCCGGTCTTCTTCCCAATTCAACTTTTTCATGTTCAACGTTAACTTTGTATTCTCTTTGATGCTTGTTTAATTTCATTTTATAAACTTTCTTTTTCTAATTTTAAATGTAAAAATAATCAAAACATTACTATAATATTAACATTTACAAAAATTACTTTATCGCTTTTTAAATTTTATTAACTTTAATACTATGTTAACTTTAGCACTTTCTTTAGATAATTTATTATATTTACTAACAGTTGAATTGAGAAAATTATGTTTTGCCCAAGCTGTAAAAATCCTATGATTGTTTTAGAGTTTGAAGGAATTGAAACTGATTATTGCCCAAACTGTGAAGGCATTTGGTTGGATTCCGGAGAACTTGAATTATTTCTTGAAGATTCAAAGGATAAACAAGAACTGTTAAATTCATTTAAACCAGCGAAAGAAGAAAAAGAAAATAAACGAAGATGCCCAATCTGCAACAAAAAAATGGGAAAGACTCGAGTGAGTGATGATAAAGATATTGTACTTGATGAATGTAAACGTGGTCATGGTTTATGGTTTGATAAGGGAGAAATTCTCGAAGTAATCAAAGAAGGTTCGACAAATAAAAACAACAAAATTATTAATGTTTTAGAAGATATGTTCAAAAAAAAGATTGAAACAAGAATTTAGAAGTTAGAATAAAAAAATGGAGGATAAATGAGTGCATTTTTAATTTTTGTGATAGCAATTGCTGTAATTGCAATGTATGCAGTTTCAATTTATAACGCTTTAGTCCGCTTACGAAATCAAGTGAAAAATGCTTGGTCGCAAATAGATGTGCAGTTAAAAAGAAGACATGATTTAATTCCAAATTTAATTGAAACTGTTAAAGGATATATGAATCATGAAAAAACTACTTTAGAAAATATTACCAGAGCAAGAAGTGCCGCAGTTGACGCAACTTCAGTTGCCGATAAATCCAAAGCTGAATCTGAATTAAGTGGAGCTTTACAGAAATTTAATTTAGTCGTTGAAAATTATCCCGATTTAAAAGCAAATCAGAATTTTCTTGCACTTCAAGAAGAATTGACAGCAACGGAAAATAAAATTTCTTTTTCCCGACAAAATTATAACGATCAAGTTTTATTTTATAACAATAAAATTGAAATGTTTCCATCTAATATTGTTGCTGGAATGTTCAAATTTTTAAAAGAAGAATTTTTTGAAATTGAAGTTGCAGCAGAACGCGAAGTACCGAAAGTACAATTTTAGGAAAATAAATCATAAATAATAAAAAACAAGCTACAAAAGTAATAAAGTACAAATTCTTAATAAAAAATTTTGTTTTACCACATTTTGTAACTAATAATATCTTAAAATTTCTTTTTGATATTTTAATTTGATTTTTGTGATTTTATATTTTATTGACTTTTAACTTATGACTATTAACTTTTGACTTATTTTATGTGGGAATTAATTCAAGCAAATAGACGAAAGTCAATTATACTTTTTTTTGCAATGGGAATTATCCTTCTACTGCTTGGATATTTTGTTGGAGAAACTTTTCTTGGTTATGGAAACGGTTCATTTGGAATTTTAATTGCATTTGTAATATGGTTAATAGTTTCAGCAATAAGTTATTTTGCAGGAAGCTCAATTATTCTTTCAATTAGCAATGCAAAAGAAGTTACAAAGGAAGTTCATCCGCAACTATTTAATATTGTGGAAGAAATGTCAATCGCTGCAAATCTTCCAAAAATTCCTAAAATTTTTATTGTAAATGAACAAGCTCCAAATGCATTTGCAACGGGAAGAAAACCGGAAGACAGCGTTGTTGCAGTTACTGCGGGATTATTAAGTCAACTTAATAGAAATGAATTACAAGGTGTAGTTGCACACGAAATTTCGCACATAATTAATAGAGATGTTTTGTTTATGACATTTGCGGGAATTATGCTGGGAATGATTGTTATAATTTCTGAGGTTTTTACAAGAGGTTATTTTTACGGCGGCGGTTCGCTAAACAGATATAAGAATAAATCTTCAAATGGTGGAAATGAACAAATTATTCTTTTAGTATTTTCTATAATATTTGCGATTACCGCTCCATTCTTAGCTCAGCTATTATATTTTGCGATTTCAAGAAAGCGTGAATATTTAGCAGATGCAAGCGCCGTAAGGTTAACACGTTATCCGGAAGGATTGGCAAATGCATTGGAAAAATTATCTCAAAACAGATTTAATTTAAATTCTGCAAACAAAGCAACTGCGGGAATGTATATTGTAAATCCACTTAAGAAAGCCGGAATGCAGATTGAAGATTTGTCTTCCACACATCCGCCGATTTCTGAACGAATAAAAATATTACGCGGAATGATGCACGGTGCTGATTTTGCCGACTATCAAACTGTTTACAATAAAATTAAAAATAATTCCGAAAAAATAATTCCAGCTTCCGGACTTAAAACAAAAGTAGATATTCCAATATTATCGCAAATAAAAGATGTTACAAATCTTGGGAAGAAAGAAGAACAAAGAAAACTTGGTGATATTGTAATGAATGTAAATGGATATAATTTTTACAATTGCAAATGCGGAGTTACAATTAAAGTTCCCCCAACTTTTAAAGGAAATTCTGTTAAGTGTCCAAGATGCGGTGAAGTTAATGTAAAAAATTAAACATTACTCACTTCAAAATTTTCCAAAGTTTCTTTTATAAATTTCAAAAACATTCCGCCCAACATTCCATCAATTAATCGGTGATCATGACTTAAGGTCAAATACATCATAGGTTTTATCGCAATTGTATCAATTCCTTCAACTTCGATTACAACCGGTTTTTTGACAACCGCCCCAACTCCAAGAATTGCAACTTCTGGCTGATTTAAAATTGGTGTGCCAAACAATGCACCAAAAACTCCGTAATTCGTAATTGTAAAGGTTCCGCCGATCACATCATCTGGAGTAAGGCCTTTATTTCTAGCTTTCAAACTAATTTCTGAAATTGATTTAGCCAAACCTCTAACATTTTTTTCATCTGCATTTTTAATATTGGGAACAACAAGACCGTTTGGTTCTAACGCAACTGCAATTCCTAAATTTATATTTTTTTTCAAAATAATTTTTTCTTCATCAATTGAAGAATTTACTAACGGAAATTCTTTTAATGCTTTAATTGCCGCATCAGCTATGAATGATAAATAAGTAAGTTTTACATTCTCATCTTTTAAAAATCTTTCTCTATACTTTTCAATGAAATTATGAATTTTAGTCATATCCACTTCCATCATTTCAGAAACGTGGACGGAAGTATCACGGCTATTTATCATATGTTCCATAATTTTTTTTCTAATGTTATCCATTGGTATAATTTCATCATTTTCTCTAATAGAAATATTTTTTTGTGAAAATATTTTTGGAGCAGAAACTGTTGTTACTGTACCTTTGGTTTTTACATAATCGAGAATATCTTTTTTTGTAATGCGTCCGTTTGTACCAGTTCCAGTAATCGAATTTAATTCACTCTGCGTAACACCTTCTTTATTGGCAATATTCATAACAACCGGTGAAATAAAACTATTTGAGTTGATTTTCCGAGTAGATTTATTTTCGTCAACTAAAATTTCTTCATCAAATAATTCACTGCCTTCCTTACTTTCTTTATCTACAATTTTTGTAATTCCGGATTTGGTAGATATTCTTGCAACAATTTTTCCAACTTCAACAACTTCATTTACTTTAAATAGAATTTCTGTAATGATTCCATCAACAGGAGAAGGAACTTCCGTGTCAACTTTATCAGTACTAATTTCATAAATTATTTCATCAACCTTAACTAAATCTCCAACATTTTTATGCCATTTAATAATTGTACCTTCATTTATGCTTTCACCCATTTTGGGCATTGGCAATTCTACTATAGAACCTACTTGATCGGTTGAGGGAATTTCATTTTTACTTTCAATAATAATTTCACTATTACCATTTGTTTCAATAACTGCTACAATTTCATTTATCGGAACAGTTTCATTTTCAAAAGCTTTTATTTCAATTAACGTTCCATCTGAAGGAGAAGGAATTTCGGTATCAACTTTATCCGTACTGATTTCGTAAATTATTTCATCTTTTTTAACTTTATCACCAACCTTTTTATGCCATTTTATAATTGTACCCTCGTTAATACTTTCACCCATTTTCGGCATAATAATATTTACTTTCATTGCTTCTCCAAAATCTGTAATTGTTAATTCAAATTACTTTGAAAATATTTTAATCATAATTTTGTGATCTTTAATTTCTAAAAATAATTAATATATACTTTAGTCGTCCAAAAAAAGGACTTCTCAGAATGACTAAATATTATAAATTAATATTCTAAAAGCTTTTTTAATTCATTATAAATTTTATTTCTGGATGGAAGAATTTCTCTTTCCAATTTTGGATGAAATGCAATCGGTGTATCCAATGCTGCATAACGTTTTACGGGACCATCCAAATATTCAAAACATTCTTCTGCAATCCTCGATGCAATTTCTGCACCAAATCCGGCAGTTAAAGTATCTTCATGAATTACCATAACTTTTCCCGTTTTTTTAACAGAGTTAAAAATTGTTTCAACATCAAGTGGATTTATCGTTCTAATATCAATGATCTCAACTGAATAACCTTCCTCGGTTAAAATTTTTGCAGCAAATTCAGTTTCATGAACCATTGCTCCGTAAGTTATAACAGAAATATCATCACCTTCTCTAGTAATATTTGCTTTTCCGAATGGAACTAGATAATCAGCATCAGGCTCGGGTTTTGTTGCATAACTTTGTCGATATAAACCTTTATGCTCAAGAAATAAAACCGGATCATTTAATCGAAGTGCAGTTTTCAGTAATCCTTTTGCATCAGCAGCGTTTGATGGATAAGCGATTAGCAATCCCGGCATGTGTGCAAAGAATGCTTCAATATTTTGGCTATGATACAATCCGCCATTAATATATCCGCCTACTGCAACTCGAATTACAACCGGCGCTTCAAAACCATTATTTGATCTATATCTTAACATAACAAGTTCATCTCTAATTTGCATAAAAGCAGGCCATATATAATCACCAAACTGAATTTCAACACAAGGTTTTTTTCCGCCAATTGCCATACCGATTGCAACCCCTAAAATACTTGCTTCTGCTAATGGTGAATTGAAAACTCTTTCATTCCCAAATTTAGTCGATAAACCTTTGGTAGCTGTAAACACACCACCTTTTCCATCTGCAACATCTTCTCCGAAAACATAAATTTTACTGTTCCGCTCCATTTCTTCCCGCAATGCATGGTTTATTGCATCAACCATAACAATCGGAATTCCTTCAGATTTAAATTCATTATATTTTAATTTATTCTTTTTACCGCTTTCATCATAAACATATTTTTTCACATTTTTCACATCCGGTTCGGGTCTTGTGTAAGCCCAATCAGCTGCATCGTTAACCTTTTTGGTAATATCTTTTTTTAGATTCTCAAAAATTTCTTTTGTAGTTATACCATTTGAAATAAGATAATTCGAAAATTTATTTAATGGATCATTCTGCAAATCTTGTTCAAGAGAATCTTTCGGTCTGTATTTACTTTGGTCATCAGAAGTGGAATGAGAAAATAATCTAATTGTTTTTGCTTCAATTAGTACTGGTCCGTTTCCATGTCGTGCATATTTAAAGGATTTCAGAGCAGTTTCATAAGCTTTGAAATAATCAGTCCCATCAATAGAAAACCTAAGCAAATTCTCGTACCCACTCATCATTTCAGCAACAGAGGCATTTTTTCCAGCAGTTTGATTTTCAACTGGGACTGAGATTGCCCATTTATTATTTTGGATTACAAAAATTACTGGAATTTTTTCGCGGCTTGCCCAGTTTACTGCTTCATGAAATTCACCTTCACTTGTTGTTCCTTCTCCGCTGCTCACATAAGTTACAGAATTTATTCCGGATTTTTTTTGAGCTATTGCAGTTCCAACAGCTTGTAAAAATTGAGTTCCGGTTGGACTAGATTGTGTTGGTACATTAAATTCTTTTGATGCCCAATGACATGACATTTGTCGTCCACCAGTCATAGGATCTTCTTCTTTTGCTAGTTGATGTAAAAGTATATCTTCTATTCTAGTTCCAAGTCCAAGCATAAATGCCATATCTCTATAATATGGATAAGCCCAATCAACTCCTTTATTCATTAACATTCCAAATGCAATTTGTGTTGCCTCATGTCCGGCTGATGGTAAATGAAAATATGATTTCCCTTGCTTCAGCATATTCATGATTTTAACATCCATTGCTCTGGATGTTATCATCAATTTCAGTACTTCAATTAAATTTTCATTTGTTAGAGATTTTTTTCCATTATTTTGGATAGATATTTCTTCGGTTACATTATTATTTTTTTTATCAATTATATTTTTCAACTTTGCCCCGTTTTGCATTTTATACAATTAATTTTTAATCAAATTTTCTAATCCGCTTATTGATAAATTTTCACTTTGCGAATAAGAAAAAACTTGCTGAAAATTTTTCATAATATTTTTTTTTACTTCTTCTAAATTTATAATTTTATTTAACTCCTTACTCAACGAAGTAACTTCTTTATCACTAATGCCACATGGGATAATTCCGTTATAAATATTTAAATCAGTATTAACATTAAAAGCAAATCCATGCATTGTAATCCAACGACTAACCTTAATTCCAATAGCACAAATTTTTCTGTTTTCAATCCAAACTCCCGTGTACTTTTCAATTCTTGAAGGAACTAATCCATAATTATAACAAACTTGCATTAAAACTTCTTCTAAAGAACGTAAATACAAATGTGTATCTTGTTTCCAATTCGCTAGATTTATAATAGAATATCCAACAATTTGCCCTGGACCGTGATAAGTAATATCTCCGCCGCGATCAATTTCAAAAACATCTATACTTTTTTCATTCAAAATTTTTTCATCGTAAAGGAGATTTTTCTTATCGGCAACTTTACCTAAAGTATATGTATTGGGATGTTCACAAAGAAAAAAAATATCATTTATTCTATCATGAGTTCTCAGCTCAAAATATTTTTTTTGAATATCCCATGCATCTTGGTATTTAATCAATCCTAAATCGCAAATCAGTAATTTTCTTTCTGCGAATTTGTTTTCCATAATTTCTATTTGATTTAAGAAATGATCCCGATAGTTGTATTCTAATTATCGATAAATATAATGAACATTAACAAGAAAACAAATTAGATGAAAAGAGGTTTAAGTCCGTTAAATATTGTCTAAAAGCATAAACGATTTTTCTTTCAATTGAATTTTCTCATTAAATTTTTTTTGATCAAACATACATTTTTTTTCAATCGGACAAATTTCACAATTGTAATTTTTTGGTTTACAAATTTCTCTTCCCAATCTTATCAAATTTTTATGAAGTGAGTGAGCAATTCCTTTAGTTAAATTTTTATTTATCTCAAAAAATGTTTTATCCGGTGACGTTGTTTTAATTACACCAATTCTATTAAGTGTTCTATGCACATGCGTATCAACGGGACAAATATTTTTATCAAGTGAAAAAAGTAATACGCAGCTTGCAGTTTTAACACCAATTCCTTTAAAATTTGTTAAATATTTTATTGCTTCTTCCTCACAAATTTTTTTAAAAATATTCATTTTATAGTTATGATCATTAACATATAACTTTTCCAATAAATTTTTAATTGCAGTTGCTTTCTGAATTCCTAATCCAGCAATTTTAATTTCATTTTCAATTTTGTATAATTCCGAATTTCTAACTTCATCCCAATCTTTAAAATTATTTTTTAGATTTTGAAAAGCCCGAAATGAATTTTTATCATTTGTATTTTGTGAGAGAATTGTCGCAATAAGAAGATCAATTGGTTTGGGTAATTTTTTTGGTCTTTCCGGAATTCCAAATTTTCCAATAATAGTGCATTTATTTCTTTGAGAATTTTCATTTTAAAATTGTGAGGATAAAAAAAATCCTCATTAAAATTTCATAATGAGGATTAAAAACAAATATTATTAGAAAATTAAACCAATATCAAAATATTGAATATTTTTCAAACGATTGTAATCTGCATAAGCATAGTTGAAAGTAAATTCAAGTTCCGGAGTAATATTGTAATTTATTCCAAATCCAAGTGTTAAACCTTGTTCGCTGTTTGGTAAAAATATTGATTTATAACCGCCTCTTAAAAACACCATATTATTATATCCAAATTCAAAACCGGAATTTAAATATTCTTTATTATCATTTGGATGGACTGCATCAACTGCAGCTTTTAATCTAAAAAATCTTGTGTCCAACAAATTCATTGCCAAACCAACTTTAAAATTTAGCGGAAGATCATTTTTTTCAGTTGCATAATTTCCCGGAATATTATTTGGACCAGATTCTGGAGTTTCATTTGGATCAACATTTATCTGTAAATCTCTTCCGGATAATTGCATTTTTGTTCCAAAATTATTGAAGCTTGCACCAATTACCAAATCATTAAAAGGTGTTACATAATATGTGCCAACATCTAAAGCAACTCCGCTTGCTGATGAATTCCAAATTGATTCTTGAATATATTTCACTTGAAATCCAATAGAAAATCTATCTGTTAAACTTCTTGCATAACCAACACCAATAACCAAAGAATTTGCATCCCAAGTTCTGCCATCGCCTTCGGGATAATCAAATGTTCTTACTTCATCTTTAGGAACTTGCAAAGATGAAAAAGTTGCAAACAATGTTCCAAGTCCATCTACATTTATTGAACCAGCAGCAAAATCGTAATTTACATCAGCAAGCCATTCGGAGTGATTAAACGCAACTTGGCTATTTCCTTTGGATTTTGTAATTCCAGCAGGATTGAAGTAAACAGAATAAATATCGTCGCTTACGCCAACATAAGCGCTTCCCATTCCAAGCGATCTTGCACCGGGAGAAATTTTAAGAACAGAAGCAGCTGTTGTTCCTACTCTTGTTATTTCTTGATCAACTTGAGCATGAATGAAATTTGTAAAAAGTATAGATGCAAGTATTAATAAATATTTTTTGTTTATAATCATTGTTTTCTCCAACAATTCAGCAATATATTTCAAAAGCTTAAAATTTTTGTCAACTATTTTATTACTCCAAATCTTCCAATTTTTTCACCAACTCCGGGTGAATCAACATGATAAATATAAACTCCGTAAGAAATTCTCATTCCTTCCGAGCTTAACAAATCCCAATAAGAAATACTACCATTATCATCTTTTTCAATTGTATCAACAAGTTCACCGGTTAAAGTATAAATTCTAATTGTACAAACCGGGGGAAGATTTCTAAATTGCAATTCTCTTTCACCTCGTTTTATTTGCGTTCTACCGGGATTCTCTGATGAACTATATGCCACATAAGGATTAGGAACTACATAAACATCGTTTAATAATTTATCGGAATTTGAAGCAGCAAATTCAGCTTTTTTTGTACTGAAACTATATTCATCTCCTGCTTCAAAAGGTTTATCTGTAACAAGTTTATAAATATCTCCAGCTCTTGGTAAAATATGCTCAGTAACATCGGGTCTTAATTTAAGATCAATTTGATATGAAGTTGTTGCATCTGTAGCACCTTGTGGTTGCAATGTTATTGCTTCACCCCAATCCCATCTTCCATTAAAGTTTTCTTGATCAGTTACAAAAGTTGCATCTTCTTCAGAATAAAAATTGGGAGCTTTTTCTATAATGTATTTAATTCTAAATGGCGCAATAACCGGACCTAACAAAGTCTGTAAAGTATCTCCATTTGCCCAACTGCCGTTAGCGAGTGTATCTGTATTATTCCATCTAATTTCCCAATCAGCTCTAACTTTAATTTTATCACCACCAATTAAAGGAGGAAAAAGTACTCTACTATCAATAGTAATTGCTGAATTTGTAATAAACCTTGATTCACTAATATTCGGATTTAATTCATCTTCCTGAACAAAAACACGCATGCCATCAAATACATTATTTCCATCTTCGCTATTTACATAACTGCTTTGGTAAATCGGGTAATATTTATAGCTTATTGTGTAAACATTTCCTTCAGGTAAATCTGCAGAAGTATTTCCGGCAATTTGCCCTCTTTCAATATTAACTGAATAATTTGTAGAAGGAATTGTTGTGCCATTTTGGTCTTTTACAACTATTGATTCTTCAACTATATTTTTATGACGAAGTGAAACTAATACAGTTCCTTTGGAAGTAAAATTATAACTAACTCCGGTTTCATCTAAAACATTATAAGAATTTTCCGAATCAAAATTAATTTTGTAGGATTTATCGGGAACTGAAAGTTCGTCTAAAACTTCTAAAAATATTTCTCCAGTTGAATTGCCTATTAACTGATTAGGTTTTCCACCAATACCAACTTCCGAATTCTTAATTCCGTTTGCCATTGGACCCGGAATTACTGCCAAAGTATTTAAATCAAAAATTAAATTTCCGGTTGTTGGATCTTGTTGAATTACTGCTTGTGTTTCTGTTGGAGGTAGATCGTCTGTTCCTCTATCATAAGCAACAACAGCATAATAATATTTAATTCCATTCTGGACAGTTGAATCAACATATTCGTGAACCAATCCAGTATTACTGCCCAAATTATATCTAATACCTCGGCCTACATATTCAATTCCAGCGAGCCCGGAATATTCATTTACTAAATCAAATTGAGCTGGTTCACCAGAATTAACGTCAAAAAGAGCTTGTCCTAAATACGGGATTCCGTTAGCATCTGTAATTGTAAAAACATCAGAAAAATTGTAATCTCTACTTCTATAAATTTTATAACCTTCAAAATCTTGCTCACCGGTTAATGGATCAATCGACACTTCTGATTTTGTATCCCAATATAATGTTACTTTTCCATCACCGGTGACTGCTGTAACTGTTGGTTTATCCGGTGGTTGTGCAAATTGATAATCTGCTTCAAGAATTCTAACTGAAGTTGTTGCGTTTAATTTTAAATCATTTAAATCTTCTCCTAGTAGAATAACCATAGAAAATCTTTGTGATTCTCCTTTTTCTAAAACCATTGGACCAGTGGAAAATGCAAAAATATTATCTCCTGCTGATTGCAAAAATTCTTGATTTGGATCAATTTCCGGTTTGGTTAACCAACTCCAAATTATTTCATCATCCTTTGGATCAACAAGACCCCAGCCATTTACCGTAAATCCAGTCAATCCTAATTGATCAGATTCCGAAATATCTCTAAAGCCAAAGTTTGGTTCAGAGCCAGCCCATTTTTTCCCTAAACTCCAATCATCTGTTAAAGTACCAATTTCGTTATCATCAAATATTCCATTATTATCAAAATCACTATACCATGCTTGTGATGGAATTCCGTCTCCTTCACCATAATCTTTGCCGGGATAATTTGGCGAATCCGGTCCTATTCCATCAATACCAACATCGTTTTTTTCCGGATCCCAATCACCGTCTTCATCTCCAGACCATCTTGCTTTTGGAGCTCCGTAAGTTTTGGTGTATTGTTCAACATCTGAAATTCCAGTTATTAGAGGAACAATTGTACCATCAATATATTCACCTTTGTTTTGGAAGGGTGATTCATCAGTAATTCCATCATCGTCATTATCATTTATATCATCATCTAAAGACGGTGATTCAAGAAATTTCCAGCCAAAATAACCAGGTCTTTTACCACCTCTGCCTTTAAAATCAGCATCCCAGCCATAAACCATGCTTCTTTCTCTTTGCTCAAATTTATCAGCCAATTCTCCTTTGGGCGGAATAAAAAATGCCATATCATCACCCGTATCACCAACCCCGCCAATGTGTGGGTCACCAAACATTCCCATATAAAAATTGCCAAGATCACGATCACTTGCATTTGTAACTTGGTAAACAGTAAATATTAAATCTTCTGCTAAAGGATTGTTAAATTGTAGAATTCTAACGTCTGCATCTAAACCCAAACCGCCTTTTGTGGCATCTGCATCAAACGGAAGATACTTGCCAATAAATTCATGATTTGAATAATCATCAATCGCAAAATAAACTTCTTCATCAGGAGCTGTTGATGCATCTCCTAAAAATGCAGGCCATAAATATTTTCCTGCACCTGGTGAATACCAGCTTTCGGGCCAAGAATCCGGTTTACCGTCTCCATCAGAATCCGCAGCATTTAATGATGCAACTTCATTTTGGTCTGGATCACTGTATGCTGCCTTGGGCAGCCATCCCCATTTTTGCTTTCCTGAGGCATCATAATCTCCTTCTGATGGTGAAACATGAGAATCGCTTATTATACTTACTGAATCTCCTTGAATTGTTGGAACTCTTGCACCGGCAATCAAACCAAATTCATATCCATAACCAAGTCCGTTCCAAACTAAATCTTCAATATCAGCTAGTCCACCGGGACGACAAACTGATCCATAATTAAAAAGTTGTGTTTGAATTTTATTTCCTTTAATAATAATGGATTTTATTTCATCAGTTTCACCGGTTATTTTATTTAACCTTGGACCAAATAAATTTCCATATAGCCGTTCAAATTCTTCCGGAGAAGTTATTTTTGTTCTTGGCTCTTTTGCTTTTTCAACAGTTTGACTAAATAATGGAATTACCAAAATTAGCATTAAAATGAAAACCAATATTTTTATTTTCATTACTTTTCCCAATTAAATTTCTTTGTTACAATTCATTTTTCTAATTAAATAATATTGAAAAACCTAATCTTATTTCTCTTGGCAAACTTACTCTTTCCTCTCTGCTGTAATAATTATCTAAGTAAGAAATGTTAAATAATCCCGGATCATTTAATATTCTTCTTCTTAAATCAGCAAATTGACTTGCATTAATTTTTTCTTCAGCATTATTCAAAGCTTCACCGGAACTTGCCCAAACATATCTTTGATTTTGTGTATCAAATAAATTTTTTACTTGTACAAAAATTGAAAAATCGAATGGATCTATTGTAAAGAATTTTTCAATTTTTAAATCAACATTCCACTGAAATGGTTTGTTTGCAGAAGTTTGTTCATAAGTAATTGTTGATAAAGTTGGCGGAAGTGCTGGTGTATATGGAGTTCCGGTTTGTAAAGTATAGACAATTCCAGCCGACCAATTTCTTGATTCTGATAATGTAATTGTTCCGTTAATTAAATGTGATCTATCAAAACTAAGCGGTACCAAATAAGTTTCAGTTTGCTTTCCTGCAGATTCACTAAAAAATAAATCTTCTTCTGGTTCGGTTCTATTTCCTTCAGCAATTTGATAAGTATAATCCAAAGTTGCAGAAAATAAACTCCCAGGTGCTTGTCTTTTTATAAATGATAAAGTTAACCCCTTTACGTTTGCATAAGAAAGATTTGTTAAAACTTGATACTCTCTTGCATTTTGAGAATAAACAGTTTGAGTATAAATATAATCTCTCACATCTTTGTAGAACCCGGTTAAATCAAATTTGAAATCATCAGTTAATTGCTGTTGCAAACCTACTTCATATTGAATTGATCTTTCGGGATTAACATTTGCATTTCCAAATCTTGCAACTGTAGAAATATTTTCAACTTCCCAAATAAGATTGCGATATAAACTTGATAAAGATCCAATTTGATAAAAATGACCATAAGAAAATCTTATTACACCTCTATCTGTAATTGGATATGAAACGCTTAATCTTGGTGAAAACATATGTTTAACTTCTGCATCAGCTACATATTGTGTTAAATTACCGCTTTTTTGATCATCAATATCTTGAGATAAATTATAATTATATTTTTCTGCAGGATCAAAATATTCATATCTTAATCCAGCATTTAAAATAAGTGTTTTCGCCAATTCAATTTTATCTTGGATATATGCTGCAAATTGAGTTGGACTTACTTCAAAATTATCTACTTCAGGATCTAAAACATTTTTGTATTGAACATTATCGCCATATAATAAATCGCTTGGACTTAAAATTGTATTATCCAATTTCAGAAAATCTAACGTAAAAGCTTCCCTTTGCAAATTATGTTTTCTAAATTCAAATCCTGCTTTAACTTCATGTATATTAAATAGTTGAGAAACAATATCGCCTTTTAATGTAAAAGTTTTGGTTGTTCTATCTGATCTATAATTATCAGTTCCACCGGAATAATAAATTGTTGTTCCAATTGTTTGACTATAAAAATTTGGTAAGTAACGTTTATTATTATAATCTTCATACAAATAATATTTTGCATTATTCCAAGAATATGAACCTTTTAGTGTGTAGAATGTTGAATTACTTAAAGTATGCGTTAAATCTAATGAATGTACGAGTCCTGTACTATAATTAGTTCCTAAACCATCCGGATTAAATAAATATTGTCGTCCTCTTGTTAAATCATATCCCGGTCCAAATGCACTTGATTGTGATTTATCAAAAACAAGCTCATATTTTACTTTTATTAGTGAGTTAAAATTATGACTAATATTAGCTTGAATATTCCAATCTTGAGAAGGATCCATTGCAACTAATGAATTATCTCCGGTCGGTAATCCATTACTTGTTTTCGAATACGGATTAAAAAAATATGGTTCACTTGCGTCACCACTTCTTGGGTCCGTACTTTCAAATGCTTCTGCAGTTAGATAAGAATCTGTAGTATTATATAATCTTTGACCATAATAAATCCCTTTATCATCTTCAAATATTCCGGAAATAAAAAACTTTGTATCATTTGAGTATGGGATTTTTCCACCAAAAGTAAATTCCATACGCTTTCTATTTAATGGATCAAAATCCTCAATATTCTTAAACAAATCTTTGTTAGCCGATAAATATTCACCAGCATAACCTCTTAAACTAAAACTTAATTTATCTCCACCTTCTCTTGTAACGTAATTTACAACTCCGCTTAGTGCGTTGCCAAATTCAGCACCAAAAGTTCCGGTTGAAACAGAAACTTCTTGAACTGCATTTGTTGCAACCCCAACTGCTTTAGAATTTCCGTATGGATCATTTATTGAAAGTCCATTGATTTGATAAGCAACTTCATTATCTCTTCCGCCTCTAACGTGTAAAGTTCCGTCATCATTTTGAACAACGCCGGCTTGAAGTTTAATTACATCTGCAATATTATCAACGGGAAGAATATCCAAAGTTTCAGAATTTATTGCAACTGTGGGATTTGTTAAATCTTGACGGATCAACGGATTTCTTTCACCTTGAACAATTACTGCATCCATTTCAATCGCACCGGAAGGAAGTGAAAAGTCTATTGCTGTTGTGAATCCAACATTTACTCTTACATTGGTTCTTGTTACTTTTTGATAACCAATATAGGAAGCTGTAACCGTATAAACCGCTGGAGGAACATTGAGAATTACAAAATTTCCGTCAATATCTGTTGCAGCTCCAATGGAAGCGCCCTCAATAAAAACATTGGCAAACGGAATGCCATCTCCGGTTGCAGCATCAAGAACTTTGCCCATAATTTTTCCAGTAGATTGAGCAAAAATTGATGTAAATGAAATGAATGATAAAATAATTAAAAATTGAAACAATTTGTTTTTCATAAAATCTCCGGCTCAACTGTAGTTGATTTGAAGTTTGAGTCTTGATGCAGATTATAAATTAATTTTTTCACAGCTGAAAAATAATTCCAGCTGTGAATATCAAAATTTATTTCAAAACAGTCATTTTAATTGATTTAGAAAAATTACCAAATATTAATTTTGCAATGTAATTTCCGCTTGAAACACTATTTCCGTAATTATTGGTTCCATCCCAAATAACTTGATGATTCCCTTTTTTATAGTTCTTTAAATCTATTATTGATTTAACTTCTTGTCCCAACATATCATAAATTTTAAGAGAAATTTGTTTATCAACCGGTAAAGTAAAATTAATTGTTGTAGATGGATTAAACGGATTTGGATAATTTTGATTTAGTTCATAATCATCGGGAGAAATAATTCCATATTTATTTTCCTTCAAACCAACCGCATTACCGGTATATTCTAAAACTCGAATTGGTTGTCTGTATGGATTGTAAATTTTATGTGATTGTTCAAGATTAAGAATCCATTGACCAACTCCGGATGTATCAATCCAATCATAAATATTTATACTTACTGAATCATAAATACTTTGCTGAGCTAAAACTATTTCTAAATTTCCGTCTTTATCAAGATCAACATTATCAGCAAAAATGTAAGAAGTAAATGGAGTTTCTTTTTTCAAAGTATCAATAACAGATGGATCAAATCCAATTGGAGTTTCAACAACTTCCATTGAATCTGTTCCGGCATATAGAGTATCTAGTTTGTAAGTTACTTTTCCATTATAAATTTCCCAAGTCGCAAATCCTTCATTACCTTGACCATTAAATACAACATTTAAATCATAAGAACTTCTTTCAAGTAAACTTCCTTCACCTTTATATTGGATTGCAACTAGATTTAAACCAGTTCCACCACCAGTATAAAGCTCATCTTTTCCATCTTTATTTAAATCACCTTTTACAATTGGCCAAAGTTCCACAGCAGTTTTACCGGCAAGCTCTGCAATTTCTGAACTTTTTATAATTTCAGCATAATTTTGCGTTTGAGAATCATTGGTCCAAATATTTTCTCCGGAAACAGTATTAGGAAAACTTATAACAGCTACAGCATGTGCATTTCCATATTGAGTCCCGTAAATTTCATCTTTGCCATCTCCATCAACATCGGCTGCTCTGGCTCCAAAATAACTAACTGCGTCAACTGCACAATATTCATGATAAACGCCTTTAGCTTTAGCATCGGCATTATCTGTGGCAGATGGATACGAATATGAATTAGGTCCGTTAACTCCAATCGACCAAAATCCATAATTATTAAATGTATGATTAACTATTTCCAATTTTCCATCACCATTAATATCACAAGGTTCAGCATTCCAAAATGAACCTCCGGCTCCCCAATCACCACCATTTGTTTGAACTGTTGGCTTACCGCCTTCAATTGAAATATTTGCAAAACCGGGGAATGTAAATGTTACTCCTATTATTAAAACATCTTGTCTCGGATCATCTCCATGCGGAATTAATTCAGTTCTACCGTCTCCATCAAAATCATAGACCGTTAAAACTTCTCTCGTAAATCTAGTTCCTTCTCTACCTCCAGCTGCTTCTATCATTGTTGGTGTAATAGAAAATGCTGGAGCTGAGCCCCAAGTAGTGCCGTTCCATTCATAAATTGCAATTCTTCCTAAACTTCCATCTTGATTTACAAAATTTGCTTGTTCAAAAATAATTTCTTTTTTTCCATCTCCGTCACAATCACCAACCTGAATATATCTTGGAGTAGAACCGCTTGATGAAGTTGCTGCTGGCGATGACCAGACAACCTCAAGCAATGAATCTTGAGTTACTTCAAGAACGTGAACTCTTCCGCCGTTTATATAATCTGTAGCAAGTACTTCTTGATCTCCATCACCATCTGCATCTGCAACCACAACTCTTCTAACACCAAGTTGACTGTTAATGCCTGGATATGGGTAATATGGTGATAAAGTATCTTCAGATGCTTCCACAGTGTATATTGATGTCTGCTTTGCGGTAATAGGTTGAGTTTGAGCAAAAAGTGTTGAGAATGAAATTAAAATAATCAAAATTAAAAAATAAAATTTCTGCATAAAGCCCCCGATTTTCACTCTAATAATTGTTATTTTTATAAAATAAGAAAATACAATCATTTATTTTCTTATGCAATATAAAAACCTAAAAAGGTTTATGATATAAATCATTTTGAATTTTATCACCCTTTCTCTTAATTATTATTCAAATTAGAAAAAATTTTTAAGGAGTATCAATGCCAACTTTAATGGTAAGTGTTTCCGGAATTCGCGGATTAGTCGGTGATGGTCTAGACCCTAACACAATTGTAAAATATGCATCAGCTTATGCAGATTTTTGCGGAACCGGAAAAATTGTAATTGGTTCCGATGGAAGAATTTCCGGCAATATGGTTAAACAAATTTTAATTGGAACATTATTGGCAAAAGGAAATGATATAATAGATATCGGAATTTGTCCAACCCCAACAGTTTTATACAATGTTACAAAACTTGGCGCAGTCGGCGGAATTCAAATATCAGCAAGTCATAATCCAAATGAATGGAATGCATTAAAGTTGCTGAATTCTAAAGGAGAATTTATGACTCCCGAAGAAAATAAAATTATGTTGGATAAATTGGAAACATCAAATAATTATAAAAAATGGAATGAGCTTGGCACACTTACTTCATATGATGATGGCTTAAAAAATCATGTTGAAAACGTTTTAAAATTAGTTGATATAGATTTAATAAAATCCAAAAAGTTTAAAGTTGTTCTGGATTGCGTAAACGGTGCCGGAAGTTTTGTAATGCCGAAATTTTTAACTGATTTAGGATGTGAAATAATAAAAATTAATTGCGAAACGACCGGAATTTTCCCTCGTTTGCCGGAACCAATTCCAGAAAATTTAACAGAAACAATGAAATTTGTAAAAGAGCAAAATGCAGATTTGGCTATTGTTGTTGATCCGGATGTTGATAGATTAGTTTTAATCACTGATAAAGGTGAACCGTTTATTGAGGAAAATACGATTACACTTTCTGCAAAACATGTACTTTCAAAAGCAAAAGGAAATGTGGTTGTAAATTTATCAACAACAAGAGCAATTGATGAGGTTGCTTCAGCGGAAGGTTGCAAAGTTTTTAGATCTCCGGTCGGTGAAGCAAATGTTGTAAAATTAATGAAAGAAGTTAATGCAGTAATTGGTGGTGAAGGAAGCGGAGGAGTAATTTATCCCGAACTTCATTATGGAAGAGATGCTTTGGTTGGAACAGTTTTAACTCTTGAACATTTGGCGGAACAAAACAAAAAACTTTCTCAAATTAAAGATGAATTGCCAAAATATTTTATTGCGAAGAAAAAAATAGAATTGGGAAATGTTAATCCGGAATTAATAATTGAGCAAATCAAGGATAAATATAAGAATGAAAAAGTGAATACGGATGACGGTTTGAGAATTGATTTTGAAAGTCACTGGGTTCATTTTAGAAAATCAAATACGGAACCGATTATTAGATGTATTGCGGAAGCAAAAACTGAAGAAGAAGCTAATTTATTTATCGATAAATATTTTGGTGAAATTAAAGAATTGATGAAATAATTATTTTTATTGTAGGCGCAAGCTTCAGCTTGCGTTTTTATAGCCGCAGCTTAAAAGCTGCGGCTACATTTAATTTAGTCTTTGCCGTTTTTTGAAAAAATTCATTAGGGCTAAATCATAAGATGAAGTTGTTTCTATCAAATTATAATCATAACCAAGTTTTGTACATCCGTTTTTAATTTCACTTAAGTAATTCTGCATCGAATCATAATAAGATTTTTGAATTTGAATAGGCTGGGTTGTAATTTCTTCATTCGTTTCAATATCAACAAAAATCGAATCTTTTTCAAAATTGAATTTAATTTCGCTTGGATCTAAAACATGGAAAATAATTACTTCATTTTTTTTGAAATAAAATTTCTTTAATGAATTTAAAATTTCTTCTGGGTTATCAAGAAAATCCGAAATAATAATTACTAATCCACGTTTTGTAATTTTTTCCGCAATTGAATTTATTGAAGTAGAAGTTTTTGTTATGCTATTTGGAGTAAATTTTTCAATCTCGGTAAGTAATTGTTTTAAATATGTTCTTTTAGATTTTGGCGATAAATAACTTTTAACTTCACTTGAATAAAGTGCCAATCCAACAGCATCTTGTTGTTTTAATAAAAGATATATAAAACTTGCAGCTAAAATTTTTGCATATTCAAATTTAGAAATTTCACTTTCTTTTTTATAATCCATTGATTTGCTTGTATCAAGAATTATGTGCGCTAAAAGATTTGTTTCTTCTTCATATTGCTTAATAAAATATTTTTCACTTTTTGCAAAAACTTTCCAATCTAAATTTTTAATTGAATCACCTTGCATGTAAGGTCGGTGCTGACTAAACTCAACGCTGAAACCGTGGTAAGGACTTTTATGATATCCAACCATAAAACCTTCAACCACAGTTCTGGCTTTTAATTCAAGAGTTTTTAATTTTGCAATTACAGAAGGATTTAAAAGTTTAGAAAAATCATTTTGCTTTTTCATCAAATTTATAAAACGTTTTGATTTCTCAAAATATCTTCCGGCGCTCTGCCTAAATTTTTTAATTCCATTTTTGCATCATCAGCCAAATCTCCATTCGGAAATTTTTCCAAATATAATTTGTAAGTTTTTTCTGCTAACGGGAAATTTTTAATTTCATTCGCAAGAATAAAAGCCGACATAAAAATTGAGTTTTCTGCTAATTTAGAATTTGGATATTCTTCATAAATTTTTTTGTATGATTCAACTGCTTTATTCAATGATTCCATTGGTTTTACATTTTTTATTACTTGACCTTGATAGAGTTTAGCAATTTCGAAAAGTGACGAGTCTGCAACATTACTTTGAGGATATTTACTAACAATTTCCTCAAATTTTACAACTGCTTCATCATACTTTGCTGATGTTATTAAGTTTCTTGCTTCATCAAAAATTTGTTTCTCGTTGTTTGAACTGCAAAATGCTAATGTAAATAAAGAAATTAGAAATAAAAGATTTTTAATTGATTTCATAAATTTTGCCTTGTGTAAAATTAGTAAACAAAAAAATTACGGAATGAATTTTATCAAAGTTTTGAGTTTTATGAAAGGAAAATCAGTTTACGATTTTATCTTTTCTAGCTGAAGTTTTTATTTCGGAAATTTTATTTTTTGTTAAAATTTCATTTCCGGAAATTTCCATAAGTAAAATATTTGCACCAACTTCAAATAATTGCTTTTTTTCATTTCTATCATAAAAATCAATTGAATCCGAGACAATAATATCTGATTTTCTTAATAAAATTCGTGTTACGGCAATAATTTTCTGCATCAACAAAATATTTGTTTTATCAGCATTTTTGAATTTTGAATAGTAACGCGGTACAAACGGAGTATTGAAAATCATTTCCGGTTCGAGAGATTTTAAAAGCAATAAATCATTTACCAAATCTTCTTGAGTCTGATTTGGAAGTCCTACAATATTTCCCGTGCAAATTTTATAACCTAAACGTTTTAGATATTTTAGATTATTAATTCTTTCCTCAAGTTTATTATTTTTATTGAAAAAAGAAAAATTCTCGGAATTTGAAGAATTAAATTTCAGAAGATAATTATCGGCTCCGGCAAATTTCCAAGCGCGGTATTCATCAAAGCCTCTCTGAAGCAAATGAAGCGTAATTTGAATATCATGGTCTTTTTTAATTTTGTAAATTAAATAAGAAATCATATCGGTATCGTAATAACTATCGGAACCGGATTGCAATATTATATTTGAAATATCATTGCTGATTATTTTTTTAATTTTCACAAGAATTTCATCGGGCGAAAGTCTAAATCTTTCCGCAGAAATATTATCTTCGCGTAATTCGCAATAAAGGCAGTTGTTTTCGCAATTATTAGAAAATTGAATTGATGCTATTTTATTTGTAAATCTGCCTAAATAAAGTTCTTTTATCGCTCGAGATTTTTCAAAAAGAATAGATAAATCTTCTTTCGCTTCCAAATTTAAAAGAAAGATTATTTCTTCTTTTGTAATCTCTGTTTTATTTAAGATTTCTAACAAATTCATTTAATTATACAAATTATACGCTTAGTAAAAACATCAAGAAATATACCAGTAAATGATTTATCTGAATTAATTATCAAACTTTACAAATTATTAATTTTGTGCAAAAAATATTTTTTTTAGAATGAATTTTCTGAATGATAATAAAAAATTAAATTTTTAATTGAGTTTGGTTTTTATGTAAGAATATTTCGTTTTTGGTTAAAAATAAAATTCTTCTTCTCAAGAATTTATCCAGATATTATACAATAAAAATTTTTAAAAGGGTTTTGTTAAAATGAAGTGTGTACTTTATTTTGAAATTTGAGATTTGAATTTTGATATTTTTTTATTCTATTTCCTAAAAAAGAGAATTTAGATAGGTAATCTTTTTTATTTAAGAAAATTAAGACAACTTTATACTATAAAATTTTTATAAAACTGCACTTTCCGGAATTTCTACAAATGATCTCGTTGCATTCAAAATACAATTTATGCCGAACGGAATTGTTAGATTTTCTTTTATATGTCCGTGGTTAAAACTATAAATTACCGGAATCTTTAATTTTGCAAAATAATTTTCAATTACTTCATTCAAAGTTATATGATTTTCTTCAGATTTTTTTTCGTAACAATCGACAAATCTACCTAAAATAATACCTTTTACATTTTTAAAAATTTTTGCCAATTTAAGCTGATTTAACATTCTATCAACTCTGTAAGGTTCTTCGCCAATTTCTTCAATAAGCAAAATTGAATTTTTTAATTCCGGAAAATATTCGGTTCCCATAAGTGAAATTAATAACGATAAATTTCCGCCAAGAATTTTTCCTTCTGCTCTTCCAGAATTTAGAATAAAGAATTTCTCATTTCTCGGGTTATGAAGTTTACCAATTTTCTTTGTTGAAGTTAGAACTTTCCAAAAATTTTCTTCTGCAAATTCATTTATTTCTCCGGAAAAATCGCTTGCAACCATTGGTCCGGCAAATGTTACTAATCCCGTTTTATTAAAAATTGATAATTGTAAAGCTGTAATATCACTGTAGCCGACAAATATTTTGGGATTTTTTTTAACAATATTGAAATCAATTTTTTCCAATAATCTTCCGGAACCATAACCTCCGCGAACACAAAAAATTGCTTTTACATTTTTATCAGCAAACATTTCGTGAAAATCATCTAATCTTTCTTTATCCGTTCCAGCTAAATATCCATGTTTTTTACCAACATTTTTACCGATTTTTGTACGATACCCTAACTTTTCTAAATAATTTACTCCGTTTTGAATTGCGTCTAAATTATTTGGAGTTGATGCCGGAGAAATTATTCCGATTAAATCATTTTGCAGAAGTTTTTTAGGTTTTATTGTTTTCATATGAAATCTTTCAAAAAAATTTGTTGAATATATAAAAACTTAAACCTTTTTCCAAAGTTTGATTTGAGTTTAGATAACAAAGATTTTTTAAAAAAATGTAGATTTCACAAAATTAAATCCGTTCTACCCCATTCTACAAATTTAGTTTTTATAAAATTTAGCACAAATTCATGTTGATCGTTTCCGTTTCCTTCAACATTTATCGGTTCGCCAAATTCAAAATGAACTTTTTTACTAACGTCAATTTTACCTAATTCTTTAATTAATTTTCCATTTCCCCAAGCATCAGTAATCAATGCCAAGGGAATTACTGGAACATTATTTTTCTTTGCTAATTTAACACCAAGCGAATTAAATGCAGATTTATCAAAATATGCTGTTCTTGTTTTTTGAGGAAAAATAATTATTGATCTGCCTTTTTGAAGATTTTCCGAACCTTCATCCATTACAATTTTTAAATCTTCACGTGGATTTGTTCTTCCAACAATAATTGGATGTCGAGCAGCAGCAACTGGTCCGAATAATGGAAAATCTACCAATTCCTTTTTAATAACGAAAATTACCGGTTTAATTGGCTGAATAAATGAAGGTAAAAGCAAAGTTTCCATTGTGCTCATGTGATTTCCAATTATAACAGACGGACCTTCAAAACTTGATAAATTTTTCATTCCTTTAACGGTAATTTTTATTCCGATACTTTCAACCGCATGTAAAACAGCTAAGGAAGATGCAACCCAATTATATCTATCATATATATTTTTCTTTGTCTGACCATTTGCAAATTTTACAACTTTAATTAATCTTGAGTAAAAAAGTAAAGAAGATAAAAAAGGTTCTTTTAAATTTGGATTAGTAAAATATTCGTCAGATTTAGCAAGTATTTCCGGATAGTCAGAATAGTTTTTCATTTTTTATTCCATCTAAAAATTGAAATGTAATTTTATAAAAAATTATGAAAATGAAAAGAATAAATGTTAGTAAGAAATTTGGTTTGTATAAAATAAAAAAGCCTTGAAGATTCAAGGCTTTTGGTGACCCCAAGGGGATTCGAACCCCTATTACCGCCGTGAAAGGGCGAGGTCCTAACCATTAGACGATGGGGCCAAAATTTTTTGTGGGTGAGCGATGGGATTTGAACCCATGACCTTCTGGGCCACAACCAGACGTTCTAACCAACTGAACTACGCCCACCATGAAATTTTCCAATAATATTATTATTGTTTTTCATGTACGCCCGAGTGGAATCGAACCACTAACCTACAGCTTAGAAGGCTGTTGCTCTATCCGATTGAGCTACGGGCGCATACAGTTTCCTAAGCTTTGCTCGAGTCGGGGCGGCGGGATTCGAACCTGCGACCTCCTGCTCCCAAAGCAGGCGCGCTAACCGGACTACGCTACGCCCCGTTTACTGCCCATAAAAAAATTTTCATCAACTAAAGAACATTAAAAAATTAAGAAGCTAAATCTATATTTTTATTACTTTAATGTCAATTATCTTGCCAAATTTTTATGATTAAATGTTAAATTTATGTCTATATTTATTTTCAAAAAATCATATTCTGTGCAATTTTCAAACTTTTGCAGAATTTTTTACAAATTAAAATCGAAATTACTTCCATAAAATTAAATGAATTTTTCATTTCAAATTGCTAACAGATATATTAGATCTAAAAAGGGATCAAGGTTTTTATCGCTTATTTCTGTTATTACAATTGGCGGAATTACACTTGGTGTTGCAGTATTAATTATTGCAATTTCAATTTTAAATGGATTTGACAAAACCGTAGGTGAAAATATCATAAAATTTAATTCGCATTTAAATATTAGCGGATTTGGTTCAAAAAATTTGAAAAATTTTAAGGAAATTTCCGAATCCATAAAAAATGAATTGAAAGGAAAATATTCAACATTTTCTCCATACATTTCTCAAAAAGTGCTAATTACAAAAAAAGATTTTACAGACGGAATTATTCTAACCGGAATTGACTCAAGTTTTGCAGAACAATCGTTAAGAAAAATTTTAATTGATGGAATTTTAGATTTATCATCAAATAATTATAATGTGATAATAGGAAAGAAACTTGCTGGAAATTTAAAAGTTAATGTTGGTGATTTCATCAATATTATTTCTCTCAAAAATGATGAAGTTCCCTCTTTAACAAATTTTCCAACAATTGAACAATTTAAAATTTCCGGAATTTACGAAAGCGGAATGGCTGAGTATGATGATATTTATGCATATATAAATTTTGAAACAGCAAAATCTTTGTTTGAAATTAATGATGAAATAAGCGGTTATAATATAAATGTAAAAAATATTACTGAGATAGATTCTTTAAGTGAAAAATTGCAAAATATTTTACCTTATCCACATTATGTAAGAACTTATCGCGAAATTAATAAACATATTTTTACTTGGCTTGAACTTCAGCAAAAGCCTATTCCGATAGTGCTTGGCTTAATTATAATTGTTGCAATTTTTAATATTGTTGGAGCTTTGTTAATGTTGATAATCCAGAAAACAGAAGCAATCGGAGTTTTAAAATCAATGGGTGCAAAGCAAAAACAAATTATTCAAATTTTTATTTTTCAAGGATTATTTCTTGCCGGCGTTGGAATTTTATTAGGAAATTTTCTAGCTTTTTTTCTTAGTTGGATTCAAAACACTTTTAAAATAATATCGCTTCCATCTCAAATTTATTATTTATCAAGTGTACCAATTTTTATTGATATAAAAGTTTATCTGCTAATTTCAATTTTGGGAATTACATTGGCTTTTTTTGCTTCGTTAATTCCAAGTTATATTGCATCACGAATTCAACCAATTAAAGCAATTAAATTCAATTAATATGTTTGAATATTTTATAGCAAAAAAGTATTTACGATCTAAACACAGTTTGAATTTTATTTCCGTGATTTCCATAATTTCTACAATAGGAGTTACAATTGGCGTTGCGGCATTAATAATTGTGCTTTCCGTATTCAATGGATTTGGTTCACTCGTTACAAAAATGCTAGTAAACTTTGATCCGCATTTACGAATAACTTCACTTTCTGAAAATCAAAATAATTTAGTTGAAGTTCAAACTTTTCTGTCAAAATCAGAAATTGTTAAATCATTTTCACCTTTTGCGGAAGGCAAGATTTTGTTGATGAAAAATAATTCAATGGAAATTTTAAATTTAAAAGGAATTGATATTTCGGATTCTTCCAATTTAAGCAGATTAAATTCCCAAGTAAAAATTGGCGAATTAAATCTCTCGAAAGAAAATAACATTGATAAAATTATTTTAAGTTTGCCGATTGCGCTCCGTCTATCTGTAAGAATTGGTGATACAATTTTTGCAACTTCGGCAAATCAAATAAAAAAAACAATTACCAGAATGACAATTCCCCAAACGAAAAGATTAATTGTAAATGGAATTTATGAAATAAATAATAAACAATATGCTTTAGAATATGCGTTTACTGCGTTAGAATCAGCACAACAAATCCTTGGAATGAAAAAAAATATATCCGGAGTTGAAGTAATACTTGAGGATTTGGATAAATCCGAAAATCTAAAAGAAGAAATTCTTACAAATTTTAGAAACAATAATTTGGATATTTTCACTTGGTACGATATGCATAAAGATTTATACCGAGTAATGTTATTGGAAAGATGGGCGGCTTATTTATTACTTTCTCTTATTATTGCTGTTGCGGTTTTTAATATTTTAAGCTCGTTAACAATGTCTGTTTATGAAAAGAAAAAAGACATTGGAATTTTACGTTCGATGGGGGTTACAAGTAATTCTATAAAAAAAATATTTATGTTCGAAGGAATTTTAATTGGTGTTTTGGGCACAATGTTTGGATTGTTTTTTGGATTATTAGTTTGTTATCTTCAAATAAATTTTAATTTGTACACACTTGATGCGAGCAAATTTGTTATTGATACACTGCCGGTTGAAGTAAGACTCAGCGATATTTTTGCAGTTTCAATTATGTCATTATTGTTAACTTTTTTTGCTTCAAAATATCCGGCAAACAAAGCTTTAAAAACAAAGATTATTGATGCTTTAAAATGGGAATAAATTTTAATGGAAATTTTAATAGCTGAAAACTTAATTAAATATTATAGAAAGGGACAAGAAACAATTAAAGTTTTAGATAATGTTTCCTTATCCATAAATCAAAATGAAATAACAATGATTGTTGGAGCAAGTGGAGCCGGTAAAAGTACACTCCTCCATATTTTAAGCGGATTGGATAAACCGGATAGTGGCGAAGTAATTATTGATTCAAAAAATATTTTTAATTTTTCTGAAAATGAAGTTGCCAATTTTAGAAATAAATCGATAGGATTTATTTATCAATTTCATCATCTTCTGCCGGAATTTACTGCTCTTGAAAATGTTGCAATTGCATTAATGATTAACGGAACATCAAAAAAAGAAGCTTTATCAAAAAGTTTAGATTTTCTGAAATTAGTCGGTTTAGAAAACAGAAAAAATCATCAACCTGCTGAATTAAGTGGCGGCGAACAACAAAGAGTTGCGATTGCAAGAGCTTTGGTAAATAATCCAAAAATAATTTTTGCAGATGAACCAACCGGAAATCTTGATTCAAAAAATAGTGAAATGATTCACCAACTTTTTCTTGAATTAAAAAATAAACTAAATATTACTTTGCTAATTGTAACTCATAATCCGGAATTGGTTAAGCTTGCAGATAGAGTTTTGGAAATGAAAGACGGGAATGTTATTGGATAATTTACGTTTTGTCATCCCAAACCTGACTGCCGTCAGGCAAGTTTTATTTCGGGATCATATCGAAAATTATGCAAATACTTTTTTGGAATATATTCTGTAAAAAAATGCCGGAATTTATCCGGCATTCATTTAAATAAAAATTAAATTTTATTTAAGTAAAGTCATTTTCTTTATTTCAGAAAATTCACCAACTTGTATTTTGTAGAAATAAATTCCGCTTGGAAGATTTACTGCATTAAAATTAACTTCATAATTTCCGGCTGGTTTTTGTTCATTTACTAATGTTGAAATTTCTTTCCCTAAAATATCATAAACTTTAATCTGCACAATTTGGCTCGAGCTAAAGCTCGAGGCTACATTTGGAATTGAATAACTTATTTTTGTATTTGGATTAAACGGATTTGGATAATTCTGCTCCAAATTATAATTGCTTGAAATAATATTCTTAGGATTTTCAACACTAACTGCAACATCACTTTCAATCATCCACAGATATTTATCATTTGCCCAAACTGAAAAATCTGCACTGTAATTTGTAAATACATATTCTGATTTTCCATCTTTATCCATATCACCAGCTGGCATTCCATAAAACATTCTTGGGGTAAGCACAACTGAATCAGTTGGAGAAAGTCCACTTTCTTCCCAAATATCAAATAATATATTTAATGTCCAACTTGATGAATCAGCTGGATCACCAGTTCCGTTGTATTCCAAATCAAAAACTTGTCCATTTCTTTCTCCACCAATCATTAAATCAATATTACTATCATTATCCGGATCAGCAATATACATTGACTTTAACCCGCCATCCGCAGTTACCGGAATATGGAAAAATGGTTTAATATCTTCCGGAGTTATTTGACTAACATCATTTATCCCGGTTACAATAAACATAGTATTCTCTGATTCAGAGCCAGCCCAATATAATTCATTAATACCATCTTTATTTGCATCAGCAACACGTAAGGCATCAACAGCACCATAATCAGTTGTTGACATACTATCAAGTGAAGTAACCAATTCGTATTGACTATCACCATTACATTCAAAAATTCTTAAAGTCATATTTGCCCAAACAGCGGCATAAATTTCTCTTTTTCCATCATTATCTAGATCACCGGTTGTAACACTGTAAAGTGAACCATCAAAAAATTCTTGATGATTAAATTCAATTTTGAAACTTCCAAATCCGGTTAAAGCTCCCGTTGCAGAAACAACAAAAATTTCTCTTCCGCGATCTCCCATTCTTACACCGCAAATTAATTCATTCTTTCCATCTTTATCGATATCTTCAATCGTTAATCCAAACGGACGAAAATCCAATCCATTATCCAAATTGAAGTTCCAAGATTTGTGTGCTGTAACTGAGCCTAAATCTCCTTTACCATATTTATTTTCGCCGGTAACTCCGTTCCATTCAAAAAACCAAAGTCTTGGCGGACTATCATCTGCAGCAACTGTTGGAAGTGTGATAACAATATCAACTTTGCCAGAATTGTCTAAATCCCCAACAGCAATTCCAGGAAATGTATTTACTGAAACTGGAAATTCCCAGTACCAAACTAAATCATAAGTATTATCTGCGGTTGCTTCATACATAAGTACAAAATTTCTTTCAAGATCAGTCCAGCCGCACATAAATTCACCCCAACCGTCTTGATCAGTATCAAACCCAGCTTTAACAATTGAAATTTCCGAAGCTGCACCAGAACCTAAAAATGGTTTTTCAGCAAGTGACCAAACAACATCCCAATTGCTTTGGGAATAAATACTAATTGACAAAACAAATAAAATTAGAACAGTATACTTTTTCATAATTCCTCGCTTTTAGTTTTAGATTTTTATCTGCCAATCAATATAAAATTCAATAACTAATATTGAAGTTAAGAAAAGAATTTTTCTAAATCAAAAATTAAGATTTACGAGTTAAACGAAAACTAATAGATTTGAATAAAAATTACTTTTTGCAAATATCTTTTAGATATTCATTCATAAATCTAACACCAAATCCGGTGCAGTAATCTTTTGTATAATTGGTTAAATCATGATTCAATGCCGGTCCGGCAATATCAATATGTGCGTAGGGAATTTTTTCATCGACAAATTTCTCTAAAAACTTTCCAGCGGTAATTGCTCCGCCCCAACGTGGACCTAAATTACTTACGTCAGCAATTTTACTATCCATTAAGGAATTAAATTCATCCCAGAATGGTAATCTCCAAGTGTGTTCGTAAGTTTCTCTTGATGCAATTTCAATTCTTTTTGCAATTTCATCATTTTTGGTAAAAACCCCAGCAGTAAATAATCCTAATGCTACAGCAACTGCACCGGTTAATGTTGCAAAATCAATTATCACATCTGGGTTATGTTTTGATGCAAATTCCAAAGCATCTGCAAGAATTATTCTTCCTTCTGCATCTGTATCTTTCACTTCAATAGTTTTTCCGGATGAAGTTGAAATTACATCTCCCGGTTTGTATGAATTTCCGGAAATTGAATTTTCTACTGCAGGAACAATTCCAATTATTTCGATTGGCAAATTATTTCTTTCTGCAGCTTTAATAATTCCAAAAACTGTTGCTCCGCCAGCCATATCCGCCTTCATTTGAAGCATTCCGGCAGTTGGTTTTATCGATAATCCGCCGGTATCATATGTTACACCTTTTCCTACAAGACAAATTTTATTTTTTGTTTTAACTTTTGGTTTATAGTTTGCAATAATCATCACCGGTTTATTTGAACTGCCTTTCCCAACTGATAGAATTGCATTCATCTTTTTCTTTTTCAATTCAACTTCGGAAAAAATTTTTACATCAACTAATGTTTTGTTGAATTCCTTTTTTACTCTAGCTGCAAACTCAATTGGCGTAAGAATATTTGCCGGTTCATTTACCAAATCTCGAGTAAAATAAATTGCTTCAGCTATTTGTTTTGTTGAATTAAAAATTTGATTTGAAATTTTTGTGTTTGGATTTTCAAAAGTGATGTTAAGGCTAAGAGGTTTTTTTGTTTTACCGATATACTTTTTAAAATTATAATTTCCTAAATAAATTCCTTCCAAAATAGTTTGATAAAAATATTCTTCAGATTTATAATGATTTACAAAATTTTTGAAATCAATAAATGGTATATAAATATTCTGCAAATTTTGATTTTCTAAAAATTGAATCAATCCACTAAAATAATTTCTAAAAAAATCATTATTGAATTTTTTATCAATTTTAATTCGTTTAATTACTGATAATTCCGGTGAATCTGAATTCCATATTTTTAATTCAGAAATTTTTTCATCAAGTAATTGCAGTTTTTGTGATTCACTAATTTTAATTTTTAATTTTGTGAAAAAATCATCAACATCATGAGAGTCTTTAATAAAATAAATAATCGCAGATTTTTTTTTATAAGAACTTAGTTTGTTGGCTGAAGTAATTTCTAAATTAAATATCATAGATTATTTGCCAAATTTATTTCAAAATTTTGAATTAATTTTTCTGCTTCTTCAATTACTTGCGGAATAATATTATCCAACTTTTCATTATACAGTCGCGAACCGGCAGCGTTTAAGTGTCCGCCGCCTTTAAATTTTTCTGCTAAGATATTTACCGGAATTTTTTCCTTTGATCGATAACTAATCTTTATTCCATTTTCCAATTCAAAAAATAAAATTCCAATTTTTACACCTTTTGTGTTTAGTGCAAAATTTACAAAACCGTCAACATCAGCTTCAATTCCATTAGCATCTTTTAAAACTGCTTGCGTAATTATCATGTATGAAACTTTTCCAGATTCGGAAATTGAAATTGTTGCAAGCGTGTTGCCCAACATTTTATTTCTGCTAAATTCATATTGCGAGTAAATTTTATCATAAACTTCTTCTGTATTTATTCCAAATTCCAAAAGTTCTGCAACTTTTCTATGAAGTTCGGAATTGGTTTTTGAAAATCTAAATGAACCGGTATCCGTCATTATTGCAGAATAAAGCGAAAGGGCAATTTGAAAATTCATTTTTAGATTTTTATTGAAATTAATAAAATCATAAATAATTTCACCAGTTGAAGATTTTATTTCATCAATAAATTTCAAATCCGTAAAATTTTCCGGATTTGTATGATGATCAATACAAATAATTTTTCCTTTAAAATTTCTAAATGAATTTTCCATTATTGAAGTTCTGTTAAGATGATTTAAATCTAAAACAATTGCAGCTTCATAATCTTCAAATACTGATTTATGATTTACTTCATTAAAAACTTCAATAAAATTTTCTGAATCTAAAAATTTAATATTATAAGGAGTTTCCGATCGATTGATGATTTTAAATTTTTTATTTAATTGTTTCAGAATTTCTGCAATTGCAATTTCAGAACCAATTGCATCTGGATCTGGATTGACGTGAGTTGTTATAATGAAAGAAGAAAATTTGTTAAGAGATTCAAATAAGTGTGAATGATTTAACATATTTAATTTGCCAAAGAAAAGAATTTTTGCAATGAAAAATAGGCGGGAAAAATTCCCGCCGTAAAAATATTAGTTTTCAGAAACTTCCCAAGTATTTGTAGCGAAAAGTAATTTTTCCAAATCACCTTTTCCTTTTTTCTTTTTTACTTGTTCAATCTGTTCAACCATTGCTTCATCATAAGTTGGTTTAAACACTTGTCTGAAAACACCAATAGGTGTTGGTAAATTTGGGTCATCAGTTAAATGAGAAAGAATAAAAGCTCTAACCATTCCATGATCTTTTTCATCATGTACAATTATATCATTAATTGTATGTCTCCCATCGTTTAAATCTACAACAACCGGAGTAAATCCATCAAGCTTTATACCTTTATCTTTATTCTTACCGAACAGCATTGGTTTTCCATGTTCTAAAATTACAACATGATCATCTTTAGTTTCTTTTTCGGTAAGAAGTTCAAATGCTCCATCATTAAAAATATTGCAATTTTGATAAACTTCAACAAAAGCTAATCCCTTATGTGCTGCAGCTCTATCAATCATTTCCGCAAGATGTTTTGGTTCACGATCAAGAGATCTTGCCACAAAAGTTGCATTTGAACCTAGTGCAAGAGAAATAGCATTGAAAGGATAATCAACACTTCCGTAAGGAGAAGTTTTAGTTACTTTTCCTTTTTCTGATGTAGGAGAATATTGACCTTTTGTTAAACCGTAAATTCTATTATTGAATAAAATTATTTTAAGATCAATATTTTTTCTGCACGCATGAATAAAATGATTCCCACCGATGCTTAATAAATCACCATCTCCGGTTGCAACCCAAACAGTTAAATCGGGTCGTGCAATTTTTAATCCGGTTGCAATTGCCGGAGCTCTTCCGTGAATTCCATGAAAACCATATGTTCCCATATAATATGGAAATCTGCTTGAACATCCTATTCCGGATACCCAAACAACTTTTTCCTTTACAATGTTTTCTATATTTGGCAAAGTTCTCTGAACTTGCGCAAGTATTGAATAATCTCCGCAGCCCGGACACCATCTTACATCTTGCCCACTTGAGAAATCCTTTGATGTATATTTTTCTGTTTTTATTTCCGTGCTACTCATTTTTTCCTCCTAAAACTTCTACAATCTTTGCTTCAATATCTCCAACTCTAAAAGGCAATCCTCTAACAACGTTAAATTGAATTATAGGAATTAGAAATTCACTTTTTAATACTTTTGCTAATTGTCCCATATTAATTTCCGGGAGAAGAATATGTTTAAAACTTTTTAAAACTTCTTCCGTATTTTTTGGCATTGGATTAATATACTTAAAATGAGCTTGAGCTACTTTGTAACCTTTTTTGCGTGAATGCATTACAGCTTCTTTTATTGCTCCATAGGTTCCACCCCAGCCAATTACTAAAATATCAGCATCGTTATCACCCTCAATTTCCAAATCAGGTATTGAATTTGCCATTTTTTTAATTTTTTCTTCTCTTACTTTTATCATTTCAAAATGATTATCAGGATCGTAGCTTACATTTCCGGTAATATTTGCTTTTTCAAGTCCACCAATTCTATGTTCTAAACCAGGAGTTCCAGGAATTGCCCATGGTCTAACAAGATTTTCATCTCGGGAATAAGGTTGATATGAATCAACATCTGTATGGAATTTAACTGGAATTTCTGGAATTGAATCTATACTTGGAATTTTCCAAGGTTCAGAACCATTTGCTAAATATCCATCTGTTAATAAAATTACTGGACTCATATAAGTCAGCGCTAATCTTGAAGCTTCGATTGACATATCAAAACAATCACTTGGGGTTGCAGCTGCAACAACAGCAACTGGAGCTTCTCCATTTCTTCCATATAGTGCTTGAAGTAAATCAGCTTGTTCTGTTTTCGTTGGTAAACCAGTACTTGGTCCGCCACGTTGAACATTTACAATAACTAACGGTAATTCTGTCATTACTGCTAAACCGGTTGCTTCAGTTTTAAGTGCTAAACCAGGACCACTTGTAGTTGTAATAGCTAAACTTCCGCCAAAAGCAGCTCCAATTGCCGATGCAATTCCGGAGATTTCATCTTCAGCTTGAAAAGTTTTAACTCCAAATTCTTTGTATTTACTTAAATATTGTAAAATATCAGAAGCTGGCGTAATTGGATATGAACCTAAAAATAATTGTAGCCCAGCTTTTTCTGCGGCTACAACAAATCCTAAAGCAGTAGCTTCATTCCCGGAAATATTTCTATAAACACCAGATTTAAGTTTTGCAGGTTCGATTGTATATCTTGTTGTAAATCTTTCTGTAATATCTCCAAAATTATAACCGGCTTTCAATGCTTTTTCATTTGCATCAATAATATCGGGTTTATTTTTAAATTTTGACTCAATCCAGTTTACAGTTTGATCAATTGGTCTATTATATAACCAATACATTAATCCAAGTGCAAAAAAGTTTTTACATCTTGATTTTTCTTTTTGACTTAGCGGACTATCTTCCAAAGCAGAAAAAGTAAGTGAAGTAATTGGAATATCCATAATTTCATAACCATCCAAAGAACCATCTTCAAGTGGATTGCTATCATATTCAGCTAATTTCAAATTTTTCTTATCAAAAGCATCTGAGTTAACAATTATTAATCCGTTTCTCCTTAATTCCGGTAAATTTTTCTTTAATGCAGCTGGATTCATTGCAACTAAAACATCAGGAACATCACCGGGAGTATGAATATCTTCACTGCTAAAATGGAGTTGAAATCCGCTAACGCCGTATAAAGTTCCGGCAGGAGCTCTAATTTCTGCGGGATAATCTGGAAGAGTACTTAAATCATTACCAAGTACTGCAGTCGTATCACTAAATTGAGTTCCGGTAAGCTGCATTCCATCGCCGGAATCTCCCGCAAAACGAACCGTAACTTCATCAATGTGTTTTTCTACTTTTTCTTTTACATCTGCCATTTGTTTACCAATCAATTTATTATAAATTTTTTATAAAATAAAAAATATGAAAGCTAAAAAGATTAACCAAGGAAATTATTTTTATTTTACAGTCTCAATTATTTTATGAAATTCTTTCGCATTAATAAAGCCAGTAATTCTTTCCACTTCTTTGCCATTTGAATCAATAATTAAAACTGTGGGCATTCCTCTTATTTCGAATTTCTTTCTGATAATTTCGGTTTCTTCGGAAAGTGTTTTGGTCATATCAACTTTAAAACTTTTGAAGTTTTGTGAGGCTTTAATCACTTCATCATTAGAAAAAGTTAGTGCATCTAATTCCTTACATGGAATACACCAATCGGCATAAAAATCAATAATCATTTTTTCATTATTTGATAAGGCTGATTCATAATTTTGTTCAGAATAATATTCCCAATCTAAAGATTTTTTTTCGTTTGGATAAAGCAAATATGCAGCACCGATAATTAACAATGTGCTAAAAACTATTTTAAATATTTTGAATCCGAAAATTTTGTTTGCCTCGTTATCCATTATGAATAAAAGAATTCCGGAAATTATCATAAAAATTGGAAGAATATATTTTGAGATGGATTTTGGTAAAAGAGGTTCTGCAAAATAAATTGCCATTCCAAGTAAAATAAATCCGAAAATATGTTTTACAGCATCCATCCAAAAACCGGCACGAGGAAGATTTTTAATTTTTCCGGAAAATAAAGCTAACACCAAATACGGCAAACCTAATCCAATTGCCATAACAAAGAAAAGTAAAAATCCATAAAAGGGATCTCCCTTTGCTGCAACATAAGTTACCAATCCAATTACAAAAGGACCAATACAAGGAGCTGCAACAATTCCCATTGTTAATCCCATAAAAAATGCGCCGAACATTCCCGATTTTGAACCACCGGCTTTTGCAACAAGCGAATCCGGCAATTTAAATTCATAAACTCCGAACATGCTCAATGAGAGTGCAATAAAAATTAGAGCAATGAAAATAATTACAATTGGATTTTGTAGAAGTGTACCGAAAACTGATCCGCTTAGTGCTGTAACAACTCCAACAACAGAATAAGTTAGTGCCATTCCTAAAACATAAAAAAATCCCATTAAAAATAATTTTGAACTTTTCCCTTCACTTTGTCCGCCGAAATAACCAATCGTAATTGGAATTAATGGATAAACACAAGGTGTAAGATTTAAAGCTAAACCGCCTAAAAATACAATTAGTAGAGTTAGAAATAATCCACTTTTTTCAAGCTGATTAGTTAATGAATCATCTTCACTTTTTTTTGATGAAGAATATTGCAAATTTAGATTGCTAAAAATTTCTGAATTAATTTCTTGAATCTGTTCTGATTTATCAACAACTATTAAATTTATTGTATCAATTATTGAACTTGGCGCCATACAAGTTGCGTTGTTACATCCTTGATATGAAAGCTCAACAACAATTTGTTTTTCACCCAATTGAATGTTTTGAGGAACTTTTAAAATTGTTCCTATAAAAACTTCACCTTCAAAAACCGAAACTGGATTATCAGAAAAATCAAATTTAATTTCTTTGGATTTCGGATAAACAATTTTTCCAATTTCAAAATTATCGGAAGTTGTAATTTTCAATTCGGTAGGAATTAAAAAATCTTCTTTAGGTTTATCAGAATTTATATGCCATGCATGATCAATATTAATTTTTACGGCAAGTTTTACTTCACCGCCTTGCTGAATTTTATTGAACGATGTAAAAACTTCCGTTTTAAGAATTTTAACTTTCTCAAATCCAAATTGTGAAAAAACATTAATTGTAAAAGTCAGAAAAAGTAGAATTGTAAATATTTTTATTTGTTTCATAATTTTCCTTTTAAACTAAATTCGCCAACCTTGAACAATAGGGAATCTTCTTCCGTAACCAAAAGATTTTTTTGTAACGCGCAAAGCCGGAGCCGATTGATTTCGCTTAAATTCATTTCTATCAACTAAGTTTAAAATTTTCTTTACCAATTTTTCATCGCCGATAATTTCTGAAATTTCTTTGTACTCTTTGTATTCTTCTAAATATAATTCAAGAATTTTATCCAATAAATCATATGGCGGAAGCGAATCAACGTCTTTTTGGTTAGGACTCAATTCTGCCGATGGAGCTTTTTGAATTATTTCTTGCGGAATTATTTCATCATTTCTGTTTATAAAATTTGCAATTTCATAAACTTCAGTTTTGTAAATATCAGCAATTACACCAATTGCTCCGTTCATATCTCCGTAAAGAGTTGCATAACCAACTGCCATTTCGGATTTATTTCCAGTTGTGCATAATAAATATCCAAACTTATTTGATAAAGCCATTAATAAAATTCCGCGAATTCTGGATTGAAGATTTTCTTCAGTCACATCCAGCTTTTTATTTAGAAACGATGGTTGAAGAACTTTTTTAAACTCATTAAATAAAGAACTAATAGAAATTTTTTCTGATGAGATGCCGAGATTTTGAATAAGTTTCTCTGAATCTTTAACACTTCCTTCGCTGGAAAATTCTGATGGCATCATAACAACATGAACATTTTCTTTCCCAAATGCTTGAACAGCTAAATATGTAACAACGGCAGAATCAATTCCACCGCTTAATCCAACTAAAGCTTTTTTAAATCCGGATTTTGATGCATAATCTTTTAATCCCAAAACCAAAGAATTTATAACTTCTTCTCCGTAAGTTCCTTCAATATTTTTTATTTCGGAATAATTTTCATTTGTATCAAAAACAATAAAATCTTCTTCAAATGTTTTACCTATTTTTACCAATCTTCCATCTTTATCCAAACATAAACTTGCACCATCAAATATTAAATCAGTTTGGGCTCCAACACATGAAACGTAAGCCAACGGGAGCTTATTTGTTTTTGTTAATACGGAAAGCATTTCGCGGCGTTCTTCCCTTCTTCCGTAATGATAAGGACTTGCGGAAATATTAACCAAAATTGTTGAACCTTTATCAACTAGTCTTTGAACGGGATCTTTTTCATAAAGTCTGTGTTTCCAATAATCTGCATCATTCCAAATATCTTCGCAGATTGAGATTCCTAATTTTTCATCTTTAAATTTAAAAACGTGAACATCTTTTGCAGATTCAAAATATCTTACTTCGTCAAAAACATCATAATTTGGTAGAAGTGTTTTATTCTGCACAAATTGAATTTTTCCATCAAAACATAAAACCGCCGAGTTATACAAACCGGTTCCAACAAAATCAAATTCTTCCGTAATTGTACCAAATATTAATCCAACACCATTTGTTTGCTCAGCAATTTCATTTGCGGCTTTTATGACTTCACTTCTAAATTCTGCTTTTTCTATCAAATCTTGTGGAGGATATCCGCACAAAGCTAATTCTGGACAAATTACCAAATCAACCCGAGCTTCAATTCCTTTTTTATATCCTTCTAAAATTTTTAATTTATTATAATCAATTTTTCCAATAATAGAATTTATTTGGCACAAACCAATTTTCATAAAATCGCATTTCCTAATTTGTGAAGTTGAAAAATATGCAACTATGTTTTTTTATACAATTGGTTTTATAATAAGTTTTGTTTTCATAAGATATTTTTACATTGCAAAGTTTCGACGATTTTTGATTTTAGAATCATTTATTGATTTTTGCTTTGTTAAAAATGAAATTTTCGGTGAATCAGCATTTTTAATCGGTGAATGGCTTTGGATTTCAAGAATTTTATCAAACTTTTGATTAAATATTTCCGTCTAAAATTTTAGAAATTCAGAGAGACTAAAATGGAAAAGAAATTATATCGATCAAGATCTAAAAAAGTAATTGCCGGAGTTGGCGGTGGTTTAGGAGATTATATCGGCGTTGATCCGGTAATAATTAGAATTCTTCTTATTCTATTTACAATTTTTAGCGGGTTTGGAATATTAGTTTATATCATTTTGTGGGTTGTAATTCAAGAAGAACCATATGAAAAAATTGTTAATGAAAATAAAAATGTTCAGAATAATGCAGAAAATATTTCATCTGATATTCCGCCAGTTTCAAATTTCACACAAGAAAATAAAGTAACTCCTGAAAATTCATCAAACAAAGGCAGAGTTATTTTTGGTGCAATTTTAATTGGTGTTGGATTAATGTTTTTATCAGAAAGATTTATTCCATCTTTTGATTTTGAAGTATTGTTCATGTCGGCAATAATTTTATTAGGACTTTTTTTAATATTTAACTCTACAAATAAAACAGAGAAAAAAATATGAAATCATCAAATTTATTTTGGGGATTCGCATTTATAACATTCGGCTCACTTTATTTACTAAACAGATATACATACATCGATATTGATTGGTATTATATTTGGGATTTGTGGCCAGTCGCAATTATTCTAATGGGAATTTCAATAATATTTAAAGGAACATTTATTAAGCCAGTAATTAGCGTAGTAATGGGAATAATTCTTGGGGTTTTTATATTTGGTTTAATAAATGACGCATTCGATTTTGATAATTACAGAGATTTCCAAAGAAAACACGTAAGAGAATATTCGGAAAATTTTTATAGAATTGATAACAACGATTCTATCAAACAAGTTAATTTAACAATTGCAGCCGGTGCCGGAAAATTTAATATTGAGAAAATTTCTGATGAATTGGTAAAAGGATTTTCATCGGGAAATATAGGAAAATATGAATTCACAAAAAGTCAAAATGATTCAACAATGCAAATTGATGTTCGGATGGAAGAAGTCGGTGCAAAAATTTTCGGGAAATATTCAAATGATTTTCAGCTAAGTTTAAACGAAAATCCCATTTATAATTTTGATTTACAAATAGGTGCAGCAAAATCATATTTTAATTTAATTCCATTCAAAGTAAAAAATATTTCGTTAAAAACCGGAGCAACAGAAACAAAAATTAAATTAGGAAATAGATTTCCCGAAACTGATTTAAATGTAGAAATGGGAGCCGCATCCTTAAAAATTTATATTCCGCAAACTTCCGGATGTAAAATAACTGGAGAAATGGCTTTAGTTTCTAAAAATTTAGATGGATTTATTATTAATGGTTCAGATTATGTAACTGATAATTTTCAAACTGCTTCGGAAAAAATTTACATAAACGTGAACGGAGGTTTAGCATCTTTGGAAGTAAGTAAATATTAGATTTTTTCTTAACCATTTTTTGATTTTGGTATTTTGACTTTTAACTTTTCATTTTTGATTTTTTTTGGTTTCCATAAATGCTTTTCCATATTAACATTTCCGGATTTGGTAAATTCAATTCCCTCAAATTGTAACAACTCTTCCATTAAATTCGGATCACCAAAATGTAATTTTCCGGTTAATTCACCATTTCTATTTACAACTCTATGACAAGGCAAACCGGAATCTTTAGCTCCATTTATTGCCCAGCCAACAGTTCTTGCAGATGATTTAATTCCACAAAATTCTGCAATTGCTCCGTAAGTTGTAACTTTTCCATAGGGAATTTTTGCAACAACTTTATAAACTTTATCAAAAAAATCTATTTTTCTTTTGCTACTTTTTTGTTTATCAAAATTTGTTTTTTTAGACATTTTCTTTGATTCAATTTTTACATCATTCTTTATCTTATTCTTATTCTTAATCTATCTTTTAATCAGTTTCATAACAATATAGATAATTTATAAGCAGAGTAAGTTTAAGAGTATTATTAAGATTAAGAAATTTTTATTAAATATTCTGGGAAAATTCTAATAAAAATGCTTTCATAAACATATTTATATCGCCATCCATAACAGCTTGTGTGTTTGAAGTTTCAACATTTGTGCGATGATCTTTAACCATATTATATGGATGAAAAACATAAGACCTTATTTGACTTCCCCACTCAATTTTCATTTTGGTTTTTTCAGTTTCTTCATTTACAGCTTCTTGCTTTGCCAACTCCAACTGATAAAGTTTTGATTTTAAAAGTTTAAGAGCATTAATTTTATTGCTTGATTGCGATCTTTCCGACTGACATGCAGCAACGGTATTTGTGGGAATGTGTGTAATTCTAACTGCAGTTTCAACTTTGTTTACGTTCTGTCCGCCTTTTCCGCCGGAACGATATGTATCAATTCTTAAATCAGCTGGATTTATTTCAATTTCGATTGAATCATCAACTTCCGGAATTACGAAAACAGAGGCAAAAGATGTATGTCTTCTTTTATTCGAATCGAACGGAGAAATTCTTACTAAACGATGAACACCATTTTCAGCCTTTGCATAGCCGTAAGCAAATTCCCCGGTAATTTCTAAAGTTGCACTTTTAATTCCGGCGCCTTCGCCCTCTAACATATCAATTAGTTTTGTTTGAAAATTATTCTGTTCTGCCCATCGTAAATACATTCTGAAAAGCATTTCTGCCCAATCTTGAGATTCGGTTCCGCCAGCTCCTGAGTGAATTGTCATAATGCAATTTTTATCATCATCTTTTCCGCTTAACATACTTTTAAATTCTAAGCTGGAAATTTTTTCATCTAATTCCGAAATTTCTTTCTGTATTTCATCAAATAAAGATTCATCACTTTCTAGCTCAGCAAGTTCAATAAATTCGAAAAGATTTTTTTGTTTCTCCTTTAGCTTATCAAATTGTTCAACCCATATTTCTATTTTCTTAATTTCTTGCAATACATTTTGCGCACTTTTCTGATCGTTCCAAAATCCATCTTTTTCAGTTTCTTTTTTTAATTCACTTATTTTATTTACTTTATTTGAAATGTCAAAGATAACCTCGTAATTTCTCTAATTTTTCATTCTGATCTTTTGCAAATTTCAATTGTTCTTCAAACATAATTTCCTCTTACGTTATTTTTATATTTTTAAAAATTTATTTCACAAATTTTACTTTTCGATTAAATGAATTAACACAATTCTTGATATTTAGTAATTTCGATTAGTAATCTAAATATTAAACTAAGCGATTGAACATAAAATTTTATCACAAATTTTTTCAAGACTTTTTTCCGAAGATACATCAAACCATGTTATTCTATCATCTTTTCTAAACCAAGTAAGCTGACGTTTAGCATATCTTCGTGTATTTCTTTTTATTAATTCTATTGCTCTTTCGAGTGAAATTTTATCTTCTAAATAATCAATAATTTCTTTATATCCAACTGTATTTAAGGAATTTAGACTTTTTCCATATCCCAAATTCAAAATTGATTTTACTTCATTTATCAGTCCGTTTTCTATCATTAAATCAACTCTTGCTTCAATATTTTTATATAAAATTTCTCTTTGCCAATTCAAACCTATTTGAATGAAATCCAAATTTAAATTTCTACTTTGAGAAATATGAAACTCCCAAATTGGTTTTCCAGTTAGATGAAAAACCTCGAGAGCGCGAATTATTCTTTTCCAATTTTGCGGAAGTAAATTTGAAGCAGTTTTTTCATCAATTTTATTCAACATTTCATAAAGATATTCATTCCCGAATTGTTTCCGTTTTTCTAATAATTCTGTTCTGTAATTTTCATCTATATCAACTTCATCAAAAATTCCATCAACAATTGCTTTAATGTATAATCCGCTTCCTCCAACAACAATTGGAATTTTATTTTGTTTGTGCAAATTATTAATTATTTCTAAACTGTCTTTTTCAAATTTGCTAACATTATATATTTCATCCGGATTTAACTTATTGATAAAATGATGTTTAACCAAATTTAATTCAGTCTCGGTTGGTTTTGCTGTTCCTATATTTAATAGTTTAAAAATTTGCCGACTGTCGGCAGAAATAATTTCGCTATTTAGTTTTTGTGCAAGTTTAATTCCCAAAGTGGTTTTTCCACTGCAAGTTGGACCAACAATAATTAAAACTTTTAGTTCCAACCTTCTCTTCCAATTAAAGGAACAAAAGCAAAATTAGGAATTTCATCTGTAATAAAATTTTCGTCAGAAATTTTTTTCAGAATTTTTAATGATTGAGATGATTTATCTCCAACCGGAATTACCAATCTTCCGCCAATTGCCAATTGTTTTTTAAGATTTTCTGGAATTGACGGACTTCCGGCAGTTACAATAATTCCGTTAAATGGAGAATGTTCATTCCATCCAATTGTTCCGTCGCCGCATTTGCAATAAACACGAATTGATTTTTCGTCAAACAAACTTTGTACTTTTTTATAGATTTGTTCATTTCTTTCAATACTAAAAACTTGCATTCCCATTTGTTTTAAAATTGCAGCTTGATAACCTGAACCGGTCCCAATTTCCAAAACTTTATCATTCGGTTTTAATTTCAAAGCTTCGGTCATTACCGCAACAGTATAAGGCTGCGAAATAGTTTGTCCGTATCCAATTGGTAAAGCAACATCTTTGTATGCATGCGAAATCATTATTTGCTGAACAAAATCATGTCTAGGAACTGATAAAATTGCGGAAAGCACATTTATATCTCTAATACCTTTTTGTTTTAAGTTTTCAACTAATTCCGTTCGTTCAATTTCAAACATAATTACCCAAATTTTGAGCACAAAATTACAAAAAAATAAGTTGTCATCATGTTTTTTCAAATTAAATCTTTACATTTCGTTACACAAAAAACTTACTTATAAAATTGGATTAAATTATGTTGGAAAATATTCTTGGTGCTCTTTTTATTATGGTTTTGCGAATGATGGATGTTTCATTTGGAACTTTTAGAACAATTACAGTTGTTCAAGGTAAAAAATATTTAGCTGGAGTAATAGGATTTTGCGAAGTTCTGATTTGGATTTTTGGAATGAGATATATTTTTCAGCATTTGGATAACACTTATAATATGCTTGGTTATGCATTAGGTTTTGCTTTAGGAAATGTAATAGGTATAACACTTGAAGAAAAAGTTGCAATGGGCTATGTTCAAGTAAATATTATTTCAATGCATTTTGCAGAAAATATTGCAAATGAATTAAGAAAAGCTAAATTTGGAGTTACAATTCTTCCAGCTGAAGGTGGTTCCGGTGGAATGTCTCTATTAATAATTTTAATCAGAAGACGTGATTTAACAAAAGCTAGAAAAATTGTTGAAGAAATTGATAAAAATTGTTTCATTTCTGTTCAGCCATCAAGACCATATAGAGGTTTTATACATGGTTCAAGAAAATGATTTTTTCTATTGATAAAGAAAATAAACAATATTATATTTTGCACTCAGTTTTTTGATATTTTTGCGGGAGTAGCTCAGTTGGTAGAGCGCAACCTTGCCAAGGTTGATGTCGCGAGTTCGAGTCTCGTCTCCCGCTCTAATCCACTTAGGTGGATTTTCTTTTTTGTACTGTTCTTTTTTCAAAAATATTTGAATGGCGGCGTGGCCAAGTGGCTAAGGCGAAGGTCTGCAAAACCTTTATTCATCGGTTCGAATCCGATCGCCGCCTCCAAATTCATCTAACTTATTGTTTTATAAAGACTTACAGCTATTACAAATCCTACGCGTGACAAAATCGTGCCATTTTATTATTTTACTATAAGGAATTATAGGGTAATTTATGTCGACTCCAAGAGTTGGTTTAAGAAAAATCTCAAGAAAAAATAGCAAAGTTTATCAGATTGATTACACTATCAACGGAGTAAGAAAAAGAGAAATCGTTGGTACAAATAAGAACCAAGCTATTTTATATCAAGCAAAAATTCAAAATGATATAATGAATGGTATTCTTAATATTAGGCAAAAAGAGAGAATTGGTTTTAACAAATTAGGAAGCGCATCCCCGTCAATGTATAATGTCATAGCATAAAAGTTAACAAAAATATTTTATTTGAAACAGAGTATTTAATTAAGTTTTGAAAGTTTGAAAACTTCACAACAAGTTGGTTCTTTTTCAGTAATCAGAATTGAAACTCGCAAAAATCTTTTCTGCTAATTATCTAAAAATTTAGAATGTAAAGGCAAAGACAATAGATGAAACTATTAACTCCCGCATTTGAACTTCAGTAACTGCTCATCGCATCGGCATTGATGTAGAGGAAGTTAATGGAAACCATGAAAGTATTATTGCCGTTATACTATCCGGGTTGCGAGTAATTAAAAAGAAGTCAGAATAAATAATATTGGAAGTAACATTAAGGAACTTTTCCAGGAATTATTCGGATTAGTAATAATTGAAGCAATTGCAACTAGAATTGAATTCCATATTAAAATTCCTATTAGTGCAAATGGGAAAAATATTAAAACCGATGAAATATGTAAATATTGTTTAATACTCGATACTGGAACTCCAGTAAACTGAAAAAGTATTCCGTCAATATTACCTAACAATGAATATGTAACCATTGATGATATTACGATTAGAGTAATTCTAAATATTTTTCAGTCTTTCCAAACTTGCGGACTTATTATCGATTCAATTTTATTTTAATTAGAAGTTGCAAACCTATTTAGAAAAACTGCTATGGCAATTAATACTAAACATCCAATTACGTTATACCAGAGATATGGAATTGAGGTGAAAAGGTAAATTAAGATTACGATTGTTTCAGCAATGATTGCAGAATAAAAAGTTGCAGTTCCGTTTACTTTTTTGAAATAAAATGCAATCAAAAATATGCCCAAAATCGTTCCATAAAATAATGATCCAAGAATATTCACAGCTTCAATTAACGAACCTAATTTGTTTGCGAACATTGCAAAACCGATTGCATAAAATCCCCAAAAAACTGTTGCTATTTTTGATACAAAAACATAATGTCTATCTGATCCATCCGATTTAATTAATCTTTTGTAAATATCAATTACGGATGTTGAGGCCAAAGCATTTAACTCTGCAGAAGTTGATGACATTGAAGCTGAAAATATAGAAGCCAAAATTAATCCAATTAATCCCGCTGGTAAATAATTTATAACAAAACTAAGGAAAATATAGTTTATATCATTTGTATCCGCACTTGAATCAACTTTTTTGATTAAGCTTGTAACTTCTGATTTAAGTTTTTTTTCTTGAGCTGCAGAATTATTTATTTTTTCAGAAATTTCATTAACATTTTCATTTTCTGAATTTTCTGCATCTAACATTTCCCTTAATTGATTTCTTTTTTCTTTATGAATTTCATCAAACTGATTTTTAATATTTGAATATTCAGCTGAGTAATTACTGTTTTTTACTTTTTCCAATTCAATAGAATTAAAGAAAAGAGGTGGAGTAATAAATTGATAAAATACAAATACCATCGTTCCTAGAAAAAGTATACTGAACTGCATTGGAATTTTAATAATTCCGTTTGCTAAAAGTCCAATTCTACTTTGTGCAACAGATTTGCCGGAAAGATATCTTTGAACTTGAGATTGATCAGTTCCAAAATATGATAATGCTAAAAATGTTCCGCCGATTAATCCCGTCCAAATATTGTATCTGTCATTCAAATCAAAATCGAAAGTAATTGCATTTAGTTTGCCCATTTTCCCGGCAATTTGTGTAGCATCTAAAAATGAAATATCGTTTGGTAAATAATGCAAAATCATAAAGAATGCAGAGAACATTCCGAATGTAATTATTATCATTTGTAATAAGTGAGTTTTGTTAACAGCATCAGTACCGCCGGAAGTGGTGTATAAAATTACAATTCCGCCAATTGCAAAAATTGTAAGCTGAATATCCCAACCAAGTAAAATAGAAATAATTAATGCTGGAGCTAAAATTGTAAATCCGGCTGCCAAGCCTCTTTGAATTAAAAAAAGCACACTTCCTAAAATTCTATTTTTTAAATCAAATCTTTGCTCTAAATATTCATAAGCTGTATAAACATTTAATCTGTGAAAAATTGGAACAACAGTTATTGAAAGAATAATCATAGCAATTGGTAGACCAAGATAGAATTGTACAAAACGCATCCCGTCAACATATGCTTGTCCAGGAGTTGAAAGAAATGTAATTGCACTTGCTTGAGTTGCCATTATTGAAAGCGTTACGGTGTACCAAGGAGTTGATCTATTTGCAAGCAGATATTCTTGAATATTTTTTTTGCCTCTGGTTTTCCAAATTCCGTAAACCAAAACAAACAACAAAAAACCTATAAGAACAATCCAATCAAGAATACTCATTCATCGGCCAATTATTTAGAAAAAATTTCAGTTAAAATATTTTGTAAATAAAAAAAATAGAATGATAAGTGAAATTAAATTTATTAAAACAATTATATAAAGTTTTTTCCATGAAGAAAATATTGGAGGTTTTTCTTCATCTAAATTTTCAATAGAATTTATATTTTGTTCTTCATTCATTTGACTTTCCAGCAGAAATTAAGTTAACAAAAAGTCGGAATGCGCCGGGAACTCCAGCTGGTAATTGTCTGAAAAATGAAATTCCCGTATAAATAAAATTACCTTTTCCATATTTTGTGTAAAGAAGACTTCCCTTTAAATCACTTTCACCATTATCGTGTGAGGTAAAAATAGGGGTGTAATTTTTATCCCAATTATCTGCAAAATATAAACCTCTTTCCTGCACCCAATTATCAAAATCTTCATTTGTTATTTTGTTGGGGAAATTTAAAAGTTTATTTTCCGGATCTAAAAATTTCATTTCTGTATTTTCATCTGTAACTCTTTCACGAGTTATTGAAAAAGGATACGGACCAATATTTTCAGTCTGTAAGCCAGAAGAAACATTATACTGGACTAATAAAGTTCCGCCATTTTTTACATACTCCAATAATTTCGGCTGATCAAATTTTAATCTATCTCTAGTGTTATAAGCTCTTACTCCGGTAATAATTGCATCAAAATTATTTAGGTTTTCGTTGTCAAGATTTTCATCACTCAGCATTACAACTTTATAACCCAAATTTTCAAGTGCCTCGGGAACATCATCTCCAGCTCCCATAATATATCCAATTGTTCCGTCAAATTTTTTAATATCCAGTTTTACTAATTTAATTTTACTATCCGGAAAGTAAGTGTTGTAACCGATATGATCATAATAAATTTCAACCATATCTTTGTTGTAATTTTTTCCATCAATTAAAATATTGGCAGAAAGATTTGCTACATTTTTAAATTTTGGCGGAGTAATTGAAAAAGTATAAGTTTGTTCGGAATTTTTTTTATCAAACGAAAATGGAATTTCATTCGGTGAAATTTGCCAATCGGAATTTCCGTTAAGTTTTAACATTCCCGAAACTTTATTTGTATTACTTTTTAATCGCACCTTAATTTCCTTCGGCTCATCTTCAGAAAAAATTTCTAATTTATTTTGAATTGATGTTACAACGGGTGGACGAATTTCGAATGGTCTATATTCTTCACCTTTTACTCTATCGGTCCATTTGTACTCCAAAGGTGTTTGAAATTTTAAAATATCATTTCCAACTTTTAAAGTTGCCCACACTTTTATTGCCGCTGGATTTTCCGGTAATCCAATTAATTTCTGATTATCAACATTAAATATTTTTCCGTTGTTATTTTCTTTTAACCAATAAGGCTGAGAGATTGGAAAATCTTTTGGAAGAATAAAGTTAGTTTTTATTTCAAAGGGATTATTATTTTCTAATTTAAGATTTATTGTTGAATCTGCAAGTTTATCTGAAAGTGATATATTTTCTATAGTAAAATTTATGTTCGATCTGTTTATTAATGTTGTAGTAAAATTTATTTTATCTCCAGGAGAGGCTGAATAATCATCGGAGATTGCTTCAAGCCAAAATCCTGCACAAGATTGAATTATTGATAGTAATACTTTCTTTTTCTGCTCAACCCAATAATTATTTTTTATAGAGTTTAATTCATTATTTAATTCAATTAAATCTTTTACTGATTGTGACGGTTTTTCTGGATTAAAGGAAGAAATAATTTTATTAATTTGCTGCTGAATTTTCTGACTATTTTCAATTCTATTCCAGGTTAAATCAATATTATCAAACAAATCAGAATTTGGTTTTTCCCCAGCTTTAAATTCAAAATATTCAAAAATATTTCCTCGTCTTTCTGAAGCTCCAAAACCCTGACTCTTATGCATTGATCTGCTTTCACCTGCAATTTCAGTATATGATTTTCCTAAGATTGAATTATAATCTCCAACATTAATTTTTGTCAATCCTTTTTGTGCTTCTTCTGATGGTCGCCACTTATTCCAAAATAATCTTTTAGCTTGCCAAGTTTCAACATATTTTAACTGATTTTCAAATTTTGTAGGATCAGCAGCAGCTTTAAATGCTTCTTCGGTTAAAATTGCTGAAGCTGTGTGGTGACCATGTCCTCCACTACCATCAGTTGGGAAGCGAGTAATAATAATATCCGGCTTAAAATTTCGAATTACCCAAACAACATCAGATAAAATATTTTCTTTCCCCCAAAACTTAAAAGTTTCTTCCGGAGATTTAGAATAACCAAAATCTATAGCTCTGGTAAAAAATTGTTCAGCTCCATCAATGCTTCTTGCAGCAAGCAATTCCTTTGTTCGTATAATTCCAATTTCATCACCTTTTTCAGAACCAATTAAATTTTGACCGCCATCTCCGCGAGTTAAAGCTAAGTAACCAGTTCTTAATTTTTTCCCCTTTGAAAAGTATGCCAACACTGAAGTATTTTCATCATCTGGGTGAGCTGCAATATACAACACGCTTCCAGCCACATTTAGTTTTTCAATTGATTCAATAATTTCCGCACTGTTCATTGGTCGCTGAATTTGTGCATTTAGATTTAATTTAATAATTGATGAAAATATTGCAAATGAGATTAAGATTTTTCGAAGATTCATATCCATCCAAAAATTGTGTTTATCAGATCAATATCGGCAACTGAATATTTTCCAATTCAGCTGCCTAATACTAAGTTAAAGAAATAATATAAATTTTATTCTACTATTGAAACCTGAAATGGAATAATAAGTTTTTCCCAATGCAAAAATACAGTTGCAGTAGTTCCATTCAAATTATCAAAACCATAAGTTAACCATTCTTCAAAGGGAGCTTCTTTTGGAGCTACAGTTATTCTTAATGCATCTTCGGCTTCATTATATTTATAACTTCCCCAAAGTGAATTATTTTTGCTAAAAATTACAATCCATTCTTTTTCTCCCGGAATCATGTGAATCCCATATTTCCCGACAAGAAGTTTTTTCCCATTAACTAAAATATCTTTGCTGGTTTCAAAAGTTGTATTTTCATTAGCTCCTGCTCTCCATGGGAAAGGCTTATCATCTGAATATTTGTTTCCTGGTGTTAAACCATATGGAACTAAATCTCCCCAAATTTTTCTTCCTTTTACACCTGGTCTACTATAATTGATATCAATTTTTGTATCTAACCCAATTGCCTGCGAAACACTTGCATTTAAGCTTTGTCTAATTTTATCATTCTGAGCATTTGAATTTGAAGCAAAGAATATTAGAATTGAAGCAATTATTAAAAACTTACTGAATTTATCGTTCATAAAGTCCTCCTTATTTTATTTGATAATTTATTATTTTGATATTGTGTCTTATTTAATTTAATATTTACAGACTTAAAAACAAATGGAAATCGAAATTTATATTAGAGACTTCTGAAATATTAAAATTGTTATTTTCATGAAAACGAGAATCTATTGAAATTATTATAGATTCCTGTTTTCATTACAATGACATATGATTATAAATCAATTTTTCGGAAGTTTATATTAATGGTATTTTATAACTTAAAATTTAATGATTATAAACATATAATAAATGAAAAACTCTCTAAAATATTTTTTAGCAATTATATTACCAAACTTCAGTTCAATTTACTGCCAATATGATTCACTTTTTTTGATGGAATGTGGAGATATTATTTAGTTCACTTACTGCAAAATTTTAATGAACCAGAAAACATAAAATATCCTTTAATTTTAGTTTTGCATGTGGATTTGTAAATACATACAATATTGAGGAGCAATCAAAGTTTAATGATAATTGTGATAGAACAAAAGTTCCTTTTATTATTGTTTAGGGGTATGGAACCTAAATCCTTGATAATTATTTTGAACTATTATTTTATTTATTTGAATTATAATTTTTTTGATTCAATTATAAGAGCCGTTATATAATTAGTACTTTTGTCCGTTATCTTTTTATGACTTATAAAGTTTAGGAATATACAATGAAAATCAACTTGAAGACTCATCTGGTATTAATTTTCTTATTTTCAACTTATTCTCTTTATTGCATGGAATTATCTCCACTTGATAGCAGCAAACAAATGCTTAATTTCAACAATGATTGGAAATTTAGTTTAGGAGATTTTCCAGCAGCAGTATATCTTGAGTTTGATGATTCAGGATGGCGGAACCTTGATCTCCCACACGATTGGAGTATCGAAGGTAAAATAGATCGCAATAATTCTACGGGTTCTGGCGGAGGTTATTTCCCAGCTGGAATAGGATGGTATAGGAAAAAGATTAACATACCATCAACATGGCAAGGTAAACGCTTATCAATTTACTTTGAAGGTGTTTACATGAATTCCGAAGTGTTTATTAACGGTAAATCTCTCGGTATTCATCCATATGGTTATACTTCTTTCTATTATGATTTGACACCACACCTAATTTACAATAAAGAGAATATTGTTTCGGTCCGTGTTAATAATTCAAAACAAATGAACAGCAGATGGTATAGTGGTTCCGGTATTTACAGACATGTTTGGCTTAAAGTAACTGAGCAAGTTCATATTGAAAATTGGGGTGTTGTAATAACTACTCCCAAAATTGATTCCGAAAAAGCAATTGTTCACGTTAAAACATTAGTAAAAAACGAAACTTCTATGCCGCAACGCATTACACTTTCCACAAAAATTTTGGATGAAAAATCTAATACTACAGGAACTGAAGATGTTGAAATAGAAATTCCGGCAAATGTGGAAAAAGAAATTGCTCAAGATTTAATTGTGTATAATCCAATGTTATGGTCGCCGGAAAACCCTAATTTATATCAAGCACAGATTAAAATGATGCAAGACAATGAAACGATTGATATAAGTTTTAACACTTTTGGAATACGTTCCATAAAATTTAGTTCTGAAAATGGATTTCAATTGAACGGAAAAACAATAAAGATAAACGGTGGTTGTGTGCATCACGATAATGGTTGTTTGGGGGCAGCAGCATTCGATAGGGCGGAATACAGAAAAGTTGAACTTCTGAAATCAGTAGGTTTTAATGCTGTTCGTACTTCTCACAATCCTCCTTCTACTGCATTTCTAGACGCATGCGACAGATTAGGGTTAATGGTGATTGATGAAGCTTTTGATGGTTGGAGAGAAAAGAAAACAACTTATGATTATTCAATCTATTTCGATGAATGGTGTACGCGTGATATTGAATCAATGGTAATGCGAGACCGGAACCACCCTTCAATAATTATGTGGAGTATTGGAAATGAAGTTATAGAAAGGACGAAACCAGAAGCTGTTGAGACTGCAATAAAGCTTTCCAATGCAATTCGTAGAATTGATCCGACACATCCGATAACTTCAGGGATGACTACATGGGACCAAGGCTGGGAAATATTCGATCCGTTAATGTCAGTTCACGATGTGTGTGGATATAATTATCAATTGAAACGGGCTCCATCTGATCATGAACGAATCCCTTCAAGGATTATTATGCAAACAGAATCTTTTCCAAGAGATGCTTTTTATTGCTGGAATATGGTTCAAAACAATAACTATATAATTGGCGATTTTGTTTGGACTGCAATCGATTACTTGGGAGAGTCAGGAATAGGACGATATTACTATCCTGGAGAAACAACTGGTGAACATTGGGAAAATGATTTTTTCCCCTGGCATGGTTCTTATTGTGGTGATATTGACTTAACCGGATGGAGAAAACCAATTTCACATTATAGAAACTTATTGTGGAATAATACTGAAAAACTTTACATGGCTGTAAAAGAACCAAACCCAGATAATGGCGAAATCAAAGAAACACAATGGTCTATTTGGCCCACATGGGAAAGTTGGAATTGGCCTGGATATGAAGGGAAAGAAATTGATGTCGTAGTTTATTCAAAATACCCTAAGGTTAGGCTCTTCCTGAATAATAAATTGATTGGTGAAAAACTTACAACTAGAGAACAAGAGTTTAAAACAATTTTTACTGTACCATATTCTCCGGGATTGTTAAAGGCAGTTGGTATTTTAGATAACAAAGAAATAGAATCAACTGTTTTGAAAACTGCCGGTAAGTCAAGTAAAATAAAAATAAAAGCTGATCGCACAACCTTAACCGCAAATGGACAAGACTTATCATTTATTACTATTGAAATAACCGACGAAGAAGGAAATATTATACCAAACGCAGAAAATCTCTTGCAATTTACTCTTAGCGGTTCCGGAATGATTTTAGGGGTTGACAATGGTAATTTAAAAGATATTGATTCTTATGTTAGTTCTCAGCGTAAAGCTTGGCATGGACGTGCGTTAGTTGTAATTAAAAGTTCTCGTATCCCAGGGGATATTTTATTAAAAGTTAATACTCCAGGATTAGCTTATGCTGAAATAAAAATTTATGCAATGGCTGAGTAAAGTTAAATAAATAGTCACAGGTTAGCATTCGATAGAAAAGTGAATTAGCAAAGTAATTTGTAAACTTACTTTGCAATTTTAATTAAAATTAAAATTATTAAATGAACATCCAAAATACTATTAACTTTTAAGGAAAAATTTGTCAACTTTTAATGATACAAATTTTTCATAATTTTATCTTACTTTCAGCATAGACCTAATTTTTTTGAACATGAATACTTCCACCGGAGCTTCTTAGATATAAATCCGGACCACCATTATTTATTTTACCATTTAATTTAGAACGATCCATTGTTCCTTTAATTGTAATTGGGAAATCCGTACTAACTGATCCTCCACTTGTTTTTGCATCAAGGTTAACACCAATGTTTTCCGCTAATTTTACAGTAATTCCACCACCGGAAGTTGAAAGTGAACAATTCTTTTTTGGCTGTTCAAGAATTGAAGCAAAAACCGAACCTCCTGAAGTTGAAGCATTGATTGTACCGTAAACCTCATTTACTGTTATTCCCCCGCCGGATGTTTCAGCTTCAACCGATCCTTTACATTTTTCAATTTTAATGCCGCCTCCTGATGTATGAACATTTAAATTTCCATCACATTCACCAACAGTAATTCCTCCGCCTGAAGTATTTCCATCAATATCTCCAGTAATATTTCCAAAAGTTAAACCGCCTCCGGATGTTTCAGCTTTTACATATCCATTCAAATCTCCAACAGTAATTCCACCGCCACTTGTTGTTAAATCTGTATTATAATTTGTCGGTACGGTTATTTCAAATTTTACATCAAGTTTGTTCCACTTATTTCCGCTAAAAATATTATTCAGCCAATTTTTACTGCCTTTGTATTTAGCAATAATTTTAAGATCAGAACCGTTTTGATCATATTGAATTTCAAAATTGTTAAATAATTTTTTGGCAAATTCATCATCATCTGTTTTTGCTTTGAAAAATACAACTACATCAATAGTTTCACTTTCATGGGATTTTACAGTTATTGATCCTTTGTCGGTTTCAACATAAAGTTTCCCACCGGATTTTACATTAAAATTTTTTTTCTCAGTTTTAGCGATTGATGCAAATAATGTTAAGTTTGTTATCAAAAGTATAGCTAAAAAAAAGTAACTTTTTCTAGTATTCATTTCAACTCCCTCTTAAATTTATCATAGAATAAATATATTTGATTACTTATTTAGACTTAAAAAAATTGAAAAGGTTGCAGACCGAATTACTTAATTCTTGTTAATATTTTTATCTCAACCCGGAGCTAAGCTTTTTAATATTAACTTTATCTTTTGGTCAAAATCATATTTTTTATGAAATTTTCAATTGTTCTTATAATTATCGATCCAAAAATAAAATAATAATTGGACATGTTTTATTTTGGAAAAATTACTGATTGATTCGATGAGCCTATTATGAGGCCCAAGCTGGGCAAATATGGGACCCAAAGTTGTCGCCTATTTTGAATTAGATTTGCTAGGTTTGAGCCAATCCGCGGATTGATTAAAATTGTTCCATATGTAAGAGGGGTGTTAATAAAATCTGGAAACGGCTGAAATATTATTCGAATTTGTTAATTCGGGGAGAGCCAGATTTATAAGTTTTCAAGATGAAACTTTATAATGACAAAAAGCTAACAAATTACTTAAATAATTATTTGTACTTTTCTATTCAAGATAAAATAAATTATCTTTTAAAAACAGCAATTCTTGAAAGTTACTATTACATTAAGTTGCCTGTTTAATTATTATTTTATAATTTTAATTATTAAAATTTAAGGCGTGGCAGAATCGTGCCAGTTTTGTCGAAAAAGGTAGGGATTTATAGGGATAATTAGACTTTTAAAAATAACTGTAACTTACTATAATACATATAGTTATGGCATTTTTGATAAAAATTTAAAAGAGAGCGAGTCGAATCCGATCGCCGCCTCAAGAAAGTGTGATTATTGTTTATAATTACGCTTTTTTTGTTTTAAAGGATTATAGTAAAAAATGACGATAGTACTATTTACTTATCTTAGTGAAGAATTTTATTCTACTTAAAAATATATGGTTAGCTTTTATACTAACCACATATTTTTCAATTTATTGTTGATTTATTCAATATTAATTGTAACTACAGATTTTGCAGGTAAATTTACAATTAATTTATTATCGGCTAACTTAAAATTAGAAAATGATTTTATATTAACTTTTTCTGCTTGGCCAAAATCATTATAGTCATTCATATTTTCTGAATTTATAATTTCACCTTTTGCTTTTTTAGAATTTAAAATTCCTCGCAAATCTATTTCAACATCTAAATCTTTATGCGGATTAACATTTGCTAAAGAAATATTTATAACACCTTTTGCTGATTTTGACGCAGAAGCTGTAACAGCTGGAACTTTATCTCCATTAAATTCATAATCTTCACATGAAATATTTATTGGCAATAAAGTCGCATCTTGATGAACTTTATACATTTTGAATAAATAAAAAGTTGGTGTTTTAACTAATTGATTTTCTTTAGTTAATAACATCGCTTGCAAAACATTTACAGTTTGTGCAATGTTTGCCATTTTAACTCGTTCTGCATTATTATTAAAAATATTAAGATAAACTGCACCCATAACTGCATCACGCAAAGTATTTTGTTGATATAAGAAACCGGGATTTGTTCCGGGTTCAACTTCATACCAACTTCCCCATTCATCTGCAATCAATCCAATTTTATTTTGCGGATCATATTCATTCATTAAACTGATATGTTTTTTTAGTCTTTCATCAACCACAAAAGTATTTTTCATCATTCCGAACCAACCATCTTCCTTAAATTGTGTAGCAGAACTTTTAGGATTCCATCCCGGATATACTGTGTAATAGTGAAATGAATATCCTTGTATTAAATGTCCAAACTTTTGTGTTTTTTTCATTACGGTTTCTGTCCAATCATAATCGGCATCAGTACCACCGCTAGCAACTTTATATAAATTTCTTCCGTGCATAAATGTTGAAAATCTTTTAAATTCATCCGAGTAATACGACGGTTCCATATTTCCGCCGCATCCCCAACTTTCATTTCCAACTGCCCAATATTTTACATTCCAGGGTTTTTCTCTTCCGTTTTGTTTTCTTAATCTTGTCATAGGACTTTCATTACTTGAGTTTACATACTCAACCCATTCCGATGCTTCTTCAACTGTTCCGCTTCCAACATTGACACACAAATATGGTTCTGCACCCAGCACTTCACAGAGATCTAGAAATTCATGAGTCCCAAAGCTATTATCTTCAGTAACTCCGCCCCAATTTGTATTCACAATTGAGGGACGATTTTCACGCGGACCAATTCCATCCATCCAATGATAAGTATCTGCAAAACATCCTCCGGGCCAGCGAATTACCGGCGGATTAATTTCTTTTAATGCATCAATAACATCTTTGCGAAGCCCGCGAATATTGGGGATTGATGATTTTTCTCCAACCCAAAATCCTTCATAAATACAATTACCTAAATGTTCAGCAAAATGTCCGTAAATATTTTTATCAATTTTTACTTTTCCTAAATCACCGTTTACAATTATTTTATTACCATCTCCGGCAAATATTGAAAAGATTGTACCAAAGTAAATCACAAATAAGTATTTAAGTCTTAGCATAATTTTACTCCTCAAATTAACTTTTGAATTTTATAAATTTTTATATTGATTTTGGAAACCAGACTTTCATTTTGTTTACACCTCGATTTGACCAAAGATAATAGGGAATTAACGTAAACTTTCCTTCTGTATTTTCCCCATTTATTGAAACAATATTTTGATCTAAAACTTTTTTTACATTTGAATTCAAAATTGTTTTTTCATCAATTATTATTTTAGAAATAATTTTGTTATCCACTTCTTCCGCACAATAAACAATTGGTCCATATTCAATTGCAACTTTATTGCTGTCATCTTTTACATTTTCATTTGCAATAACTTTTTTAATTTCCATTGGCAGAAGAACTTCAACAATTTCATTTTTCCCAAATATTTTTGTAACTGTTAAATATCCATTTTTAATTTTTACATTTTCTTCATTTCCGTTAACAAATAATTTTATTTCATTACCTGATGAATTACCATAAGAATACAAATCGCCCGGAACCGGTTTATTTATTGCCCATCCCGGAATTCTAACTTTTAATGATAATTCTTTTTGATTTTCAGATTCGATGTTTAAACTAATTTTTCCATCCCAAGGATAATTTGTTGTTTGCTGAATTTTTACTTTCTCATCATTTATCAAAATTTCTGCAGAATTTTCTATGAATAAATTTATATACAAACTGTCTTTGTTTAATGCATAAATTAAACCTGGAATTGAAGGAATAAATCTGATAATATTTGTAGGGCAACATGAGCAATCAAACCAAGCTGATCTTGTACAAGAGCCCATATTAAATTTGTATTCGCCGTCAGATTCAGTAGGATTTGGATAAAAGAAATTTTTACCGTCTAACGAAATTCCAGCAATCATTCCGTTATATAAAGTTCGTTCAAGAATATCATAATATATAGAATTTCCGGTGAGCAAAAATAATCTGTGATTCCAATAAATATTTCCAATCGCCGCGCAAGTTTCATTGTAAGCTGTTAAGTTAGGAAGTTCATAATTTTCTCCAAATGCTTCTGCACCATGTTTTGAGCCCATTCCACCCGTGATATACATTTTTTTATTTGTTGCATTTTTCCAAATTTTATTAACAGCATTCAAATAATTTTGATCTTTATAAATTGCAGCAATATCAGTCATTCCGGCATACATGTAAAGTGCTCTTACAGAATGCCCAACTGCTTCTTCTTGCTGTAAAACCGGAATATGATCTTGACTATATTCTCCATATAATTTGTGAGTTGTAGAATCTCCTCTTGATTCAAGATAAAGTTTAGCCAACTCAAGATATTTTTTGTTTTGCGTGATGTGATATAATTTTATAAGTCCGGTCTCAACAATTTGGTGTCCGGGCGGAGTTCTTAATTTATTTGGTCCAAAATTTTCTACTAATAAATTCGCATTTTTAATTGCAATATCTAAAAAGTTCGATTTCCCAGTTGCCCAATAATGTGCTGCAGCAGCTTCAAACATATGTCCGCTATTGTATAGCTCATGACTGGCATCTTCAGAACCCCAACGTTCTTTAGATGGTTTTACCCAAGTAGCGGGTGGATTATCTCTATCAATTGTAAACCATGTTGTTAAATATCCGTCTGGTTCTTGTCCAATACCAATAATTTTTATCAAAGAATCAATATATTTTTCAAGAATCTCATTTGGTTGAGTAACTAAAGAATAGGATGCGCCTTCAATAATTTTATAAATATCCGTATCATCAAATGGCATTTTACCTTTTGTTTTACCTTCTTTCTTTCCGCCAGCAATAAGGAAATTATCAACTCTGCCTTCCTCTTCACATTTTTGAAATGCATAATCAATTGTTGTATTTTGCACAATTTTTATTTTTGGAAGCCAGAAATTATCATTTAGTTTAACATTTCTAATATCCACATTGCTGATCGGATAATCCGAAAAATCCATTTTTTTCTCTTGCGCAAAATTAATTGTAAAAACGGTAAAAACTATTAGAAAAATTTTTTTCATAGATTCATCATTATAATTATTTAATAATTATGAAATAATATTGGAAATAATTTTACTTAAGTACAATTAATTTTTTTATTGAAGAAAAATTTCCAGCAGTTAATTGATAAAAATAAACTCCGCTAGAAATATTTTGCGCATTAAATGAAATATTATATCTTCCTGGTGATTTTACTTCATTTACAAGTGTTTGTATTTCACGACCGAGAATATCAAATATTTTCAGTGATACTTTAGTTGTATAAGCTATATTATAATTTATTGATGTAATTGGGTTAAACGGATTTGGATAATTTTGTTCTAATTCAAATCTATCCGGAATTATTGATAAATCTTCTTCAACACCAACTGGATTGTCTTTTATATATTGCACTAACCAATCTAATGCCGGTCTCGCTTCACCATCTGTATGAACAAGATAGCATGTTGTTTGCCACATTTGTCCTTCGAGATAACCCCAAAGTGTAATTCCTTTTACCCCCGGATGCTGCCAAAGAACCGGAAAATATTTTTTATATAATTCTAATTGTTTTGCATCATTCGGAGTTCCGGTATCGCCGATATTTCCTAAATCTAATTCGGAAATATAAATCGGTAATCCAGTTGCCGTAAGTCTATCAAGATTATATTTTAATGTTGAAGTACTTGTGTTTTCTAATTCAAAACGATGTCCTTGTACACCAATTCCATCAATTAATCCACGATCATTTAATATTTTAATAATTTGTAAATATGAAGTTGTTGCACTATTGTCATTTATAATTCCATAATCATTTAAAATAAGTTCTGAATTTGGTAAATATTTTCTTGCTAATTCAAAAGACTTAATTACCCAATCCCAACCAGTAACTCCGTTTCCGCCTAAAGCTTTTTTATAATTTGCTCTTCCATTAATTCCATCAGGAGGGTTATGATTTACTAAAGGTTCATTAACAACATCAATCATATCAATATCCGGATATCTTTCACCTACTTTTCTAATCCATGTTTCAATATATTTTATTTGTTGCGCAGAATCTAAAGTAGATATCCATGAAGGTTGTTGCTGCCCCCAAATTAATGTGTGATTTTTAAAAATTAAATTATTGTCTTTCGCACAATTATATGCTCTATCTAAGCCATTCCAATTCCATCTTAAAGTGTCAATAGAATTTGCAACAGAGCCCCATTTACCCGCATTTCCGGGTGTTAATTGATTCCAATAATTTTGAAAAATATTATCTTGAATATCGCCGTAAGCATTACCTAAAAACTTTGGCATTCCTTCTGCGTATGGTGGACCTTGATAAAATTTACTTGAATCCGGTCCTTCCATTGTTTCAGAGCCGGGCAGTGTATTTTCCAAATCATTGACAGTATAAAATAAATTTGCTTTTCCGAAAGCAAATTTGTCAAAATCTAAACCGTCTTCACGACTTCCAATTTGAAAAGTATTTGTTAAAGAATCTAAACTGACGTAAAAATATTCTTGTGTTGAATCAACTGGGAAAAAGTTTTTTGTAACATTAATCCATTTCCAAACTTCTGATCCGGCAATACCAAAATCATTAACATAATCTTCTACCGCAGAAAATCCGGCGCTTCCTAATCCATTCACAAAAACCCAATCATTTGCAGAGGTATCATTTTTATCACCAAAACCTTTGCCAGCAAAAAAACTATCGTCATTAAAAGTTCCGGAGCCAACTCTAACTTTTGCAAATAAATTATATTTTCCGGAATCTTCTACTGTAACTTGATATGAAATTACACTATTGGAATCTTCAGGGAAACTTAATCCAATATAATTTTTTGAAGTTTTTACAAACGTAATATCACCATCTTGCTCTGTTAAAAAATTACTTCCAACAATACCGGATTCGGCTTCAACGATTATTGGAGTTTTTCCAAAATCTTCCGCAATAATTTTAAGATTATCTATATAAATTACGTTACCAACATTGCCGGCATAATTAAGATGAATTGGCGCTCTGATTATTGTTTGATTATCACTAACGGAAAAAGTCAATTTAAATTCTTTCCATTCTGTTGTAAGATTTGCCGGTCTTAATGCTGCATATTCAGAATATGAATAATTTCCAACAGTAAAATTCACTTGAGCGCCAGGTTTTTCTGCTTTGGCCCATATTGAATAATAATAAGTTTTTTCATTTTCTGAGGGAATACTATCAGCAACAATTTGTATATCCCATTGATTTGTGGCAATTGCTCCGATTGAAATTTTTAGTGCTTTGTTACCGTTTTGATAAGTATCGTCAATAATTTCAAAAACCGGTGCTGGTGAAATACTTTCTGCAACTTGAATTAGCCAGCCTTTAACTTCATTTCCGGTAACAACTCCAGTATCAGAAACTTCAAAATTTCCATTAGTTACTAATTGAGAATAAATGTTTTCGTTAAATACTACAATTGTTAAAAATAAAACAATCTTAAATATTTTGATTTTTAGATTATTCAATTTATACTCCAATTTATTACACATGTTTATTTACTTTTCTGAAATTTTATTTTATTATTTCAATAACCGAAAAATAATTAAACAAAATCACTTAAACTAAAACATTATTAAACCGTTTCAAATTTTCAATAAATTTTAAGTTAGATTATAATCCGAATAATTTTATCTGCAAAATCAAATTTGAAGAATATTACCTTTACTTCAAATTAAAGAAATGTAATTTTCTTTAATAATGAAATTAGAATCTCAAATTCTTTCTACTTTATAATTATTATAAAAACTACTTTACAGAAAATTTATATATAGTTATTTGATTATATACTTCTCCGGGATTTAACGTTACTGACGGGAAATTTGCTTTATTTGGTGAATCCGGAAATTTTTGAGTTTCAAGACATAAGCCTGTCCTAAAATTATATTTTTCTCCATTCTTTCCGATTGAAGTTCCGTTTAAAAAATTGCCGGAATAAAATTGCAATCCTGGTTGATCTGTCAATATTTCCATTAACCGTCCAGACGTTGAATCATACAAACTTGCAACATTTTTAAGACTTCCATCATAATTATTTAACACCCAATTATGATCATAACCTTTTCCGAAAATTAATTGCTCGTATTCAGCATTAATATTTTTACCAATTTTTGTAGGTACTTTAAAATCCATTGGTGTATTTTCTACTTTAACTAATTCACCAGTTGTAATTAATCCTTTATCAACTGGTGTAAAAAAATCCGCATCCATCATTAACTCATGATCCAAAATCGTATTTTGAAAATTTCCACTTAAATTAAAATAAGAATGATGTGTTGGATTCATAATTGTCGTTTTATCAGTCGTTGCAGAATATTCAATCTTTAATTCGTTAGATTCTGTAAGTGTATACATAATTGAAATGTTTGCAGTACCGGGATAACCTTCTTCACCATCCGGACTAACATAAGTTAATTTTACTGATTCTCCTTCACTGCTCTGTAAAGTCTCACCTATCCAAAGAACTTTATTAAAACCAATCTTTCCGCCATGCAGATGATTTTCACCATCATTTATACTTAGCTGAAAATCATCTTCATTTAAATTAAATTTTCCTTTACCAATCCTATTTCCATAACGACCAACAATTGCACCGAAATAAGAAGTACCATTTATATAATCTTCAAGTTTATCGTAACCTAAAACTACGTCTTCAATTTTACCATTTTTATCCGGAACTTTTAATGAAGTTACGGTTGCTCCAAATTCAATTATTTTTACTTCTGCACCATTTTTATTTTTTAATGTAAACATATTAACTTCTCTTCCGTCAGATAATTTTCCAAAAAGTGAATTACTTTTTTCAGTAACTTGTTTTTCTTTTTCGTTACATGAAACTAAGATTGTAAGTAAAAGTAAAACCGATAAAAATTTTATCATATAAACCTCACTAATATTAAATTATTATTTTTAAAAGATAAGTTCTCTCAACTCTTTGTAAAAGCCTAATTTAGTAATTCTATAACCAATTTACGCAAAATACAAATTTTTGATTTACATTTATTTTAATTGTGACAAAATAATTCTCTATTTGCAATTCATAATTTGAATTACTCAAAACTTGTTTAAGATTTAGATTACAATTTTTGAAAAGTTCTAAAGTTTTTTCAGTTATATTTTTAGAAAAGTAATTGATAAAACTAATTGGGCTTTAAAAAATTATTTTTAATCAATAATACTTGCAAGAATTTTGTTTGTCCTTGCCGCTGAAATTCCGGTACTTACGCAAACACCTTTTCCTAAAATATCTTCAACTACTTTATTAATTAGATTTTGCTGGACATGATGAGGGTACTTAATTTCGAAGAATTCAATTTTTCCATTTTTATATTGTTCAATCGGTTTAGGATTAAAAAAAGAAAAAACTATTTTCCCCTCGGTACCAATAATTTCTGTTTGATCAATTCGTTCAGTTTGGGGCATTGTAAAACACCAAGTTCCACTCCCGATAATATTTGATTCAAATAAATAAGATGCCGAAACAATATCTTCAACATCATATAAATTTTGTTGATTTGTAAATACACCTTTTGCAGTTTTTATCGGACCGAAAAAATAATCTAATAAATCAAATTGATGTGAAGCTAGATCATAAAAATATCCTCCTCCGGCGATTTCCTTTTTTACACGCCAGCTCAATTTATTTCTATCAAAGTCCGAATCATTTGTCGGCAACAATAATTTTATATCAACAAATTTTATTTTTCCAATTTTATTTTCATCAATTAGATTTTTTATTTTATTAAAATATTCCAATTCTCTTCTGTAATAGGCAACAAATAGTTTTACATTGTTTTGTTTAGCAGCTTCAATCATTTTAATACATTCTTCGTATGTTGTTGCCATTGGTTTTTCTACATAAATATTTTTTTTGGCATTTGCTGCTCTTATTGCATATTCTGCATGTGAGGAAGGCGGTGTAGCAATATAAACTGCGTTAATTTCCTGATTATTAAAAATATCCTCAGAGTCATTTGTATAATTTGGTATTAAATGTCGCTCGGCATAGTCTTTTGCTTTTTCTAAATTTCTTCGCATAACAATTACTATTTCCGAGTTATCAACTTTATTAAATGCAGGACCACTTTTAATTTCAGTTACATCTCCAACACCAATAATTCCCCATTTAATTTTTTTCATATTGTTCCTTTATTTCAATAATTTTTGCCCAAATAGTATCATCAACTTCAACGCCAAATTTTAAATTTATTTCTTTTGATGCAATTATTCTTTCGCCCGGATATGAAATTTTATCTTCGTCGGATTTTTCCGCAGTTAAATAATAATCTAAGATTTCATTAACTTTCATTTCTATTATTTCTTTTGACGCCAATTTATTTGGATCGATCGCAATAAAAATTTGTGACATTCCAGAATCGACATCTGTTTTGCTCAAATTAAATGTTGAATTTCCTCCCGATAAAATTGTTGCAATCATATCTAAAAGAAGTGATAAACCAGATCCTTTCCACAAACCAATGGGCAAGGTTCTTTGAGTTTTGTAAATCTGTGCGGCATCTTTACTTAAATTTCCATTTTCATCATAACCGCCAAAATATGGAAGTTCTTTATTTTCCCTTTTGTAATTTGCTAATTTCCCGTAAGAAAATTGCGAAAGAGCAATATCTAAAACAATATTTCCTTCTTTTCTTGGAACACCGAAAACTATTGGATTATTACCGGTTCTTGCTTCTTTTGCACCCCAAGGCGGCATAATGGGAATTGTGTTTGTCCAGCAAATAAAAATAAATCCCTTTTCAGCAGCTTCCCAAGCATAATAACCCGGGCGCATCCAATGATTTGAGTTTTTCAAAGCAACACAACCAATTCCGAATTCATTAGCTAATTCAATTGCTCTATTCGACATTTTTAAAGCATTTAAAGGACCAGCTCCAAATTTTGCATCCCATTGCTCTAATGAGTTAAATGAATTTTTTTTTTGAGGAATTGCTTTTGGATTTATATGTTTGGATTTTACTAATTCAATGAATTCCGCAAATCTATTTACTCCATGAGATAAAACACCGACTAATGTATTTTCGGTAAATATTTGTGAAAGGATTTCAGCATCAGATTTTTCAAATCCGATTTTTTGCAATATTGAATTGAAGGTTGAAAATAAGTAGTCTTTTACAATTTTCGGCATAAAAAAAATTATTAAATCTTATTCTTATAAATTTCCAAAACAATCTCTGTTGCATTTCTTGCTGCTTCACCTGTAATTAAAGGGTCTCTATCATCATCAATTGCCTCAATAAAATCTTTTATTAATAATTCATGATGTGTTGTATCTTTAACTTGAGCAACAGATACATTCTTTGATAAACTTAAATTCTGTTTAGAGGGATTTTCTAAACCTTCTATTTGCCATTGTGTTATTATATCATTTTCAGTTATTAAATAACCTTTATCTGTATAGATTTCGATTTTCACTGGAAACCCGGGTTTCGTTGCCGTAGAAGCTGTAATTGTAGAAATTAGTCCATTTTCATGTGTAAAAATTACTGCTCCATGATCTTCAACTTCAATATCATGAATAAAAGTATTTAAAGAACTAACTATTTTATTTGGCTTGCCAAAAAACCAATAATATAAATCGATATAATGAACTGCTTGTTGAATAAAAGGTCCGCCGCCATCAATTGAATAAGTCCCACGATAATCTCCGGAATTATAATATGCATCATCTCTATAATTTTTTACTGATAAGTCGACCGAGAAAATTCTTCCCAATTTATTTTGGTCAATTAATTTTTTTAAAATAAGATTGTCCGGACTAAATCTTCTTTGATATGAAACTCCAAGTTTAACATAATTTTCTCTACATGCTAATATCATTTGATCAATTGCATCCAAAGTAATATCAATAGGTTTTTCACATAACACATGTTTACCTAATTTTGCAGCTTCAATTACATTTATGTGATGATAATGATTTGGAGTACAAACTATTACTGCATCAAAATGTTCGTTAATATCTTTAATAGATTTATAAGATGGTAAATGATGAAAATCAGAAGGTGAATTTTGGTTTCTTGAAATTACTCCAATTATTTCTGCATTCTGAATTTTATTTATTGCGGCGGCGTATGTGTTAGAAATATTTCCGCTTCCGTAAATTATAAATTTAATTTTATTTTCCATCAATTTTTATCTTCCCATCCAGCCGCCATCAACTGTTACCACACTTCCATTTAAATAATTTGATGCATCTGAACTTAGGAAAACTACTGTTCCCATTAAATCTTCCGGTGTTCCCCATCTACCTTGCGGAATTCTATCCAAAATTGCTTTATTTCTTACTGCATCTTCTCTTAATGCTTTAGTATTTTCAGTAGCAATATAACCCGGAGCAATTGCATTTCCATATTTTACAATAGCTCGAAGAACATTTTCATAAGTGGGATAAATAATCAATCCTTCCTTCAAATCGAATTCAATGTTAGAATAACGATTTATTAAATTTGAAAAAGTATCTTCTAATTTTTCCCAATTTAAATCATTTGATTTTTTCTCAAGCTCATCAATTGAAATAGAATCTGCTGCATTTATAACAAATTCACCGGGATCAAATGTAAACATTGTAAATCCGGCATTGATCATCAAATCAATATCTTCATTAGTTTTTAAATGATCTGCATCAGCACCAAATCCACTTTTATATCCTTCTTGAAAAACTGCCCAGATTGCGGCATCCATAACTTCATCTGGAATTCTTTGAGTTCTTGTTAATTCACGAATTGATTGCTGAGCAATAATTGGTTTAAAATCACTTCCTTCTAAAGCTCGAATGTGAGCCGGATTTGCTAAGCCAATTCTATCGCCAAATCCAAATGAATTTGATAATCCCAGCAAAATTGGTTTTGTAAAAGAAAATATTTTTTGAAGCTGAATTGCATTATTATGATTTAACGGACATTGTTTTAGTAAAATATTTATATCAGACAATTCATAATTATGACCTTCAAAATTCTCCATCAATTCTGAATTATTTTTGAAACCTAAAAAAAGATATTTCTCGTTACTTTTCTTCGCAATAAAAAACGTTACTTCTCCTAAATGATTTACAGATTTGGGATAGATAAATATTTCTTCGCCAATTAAATTTTCTAACTTCAATAAATCATTATTACCATTTTTTGCAGCTTCTTTTAACTCAATAATTTTATCCAATATCATTTTCATACCTTTATAATTTATATGCTTTTTTAACCAAATTATAAGTTAATTCTTTAATTAATATTTGTGCATCACCAATGCTGATAATATGTTTGGCAACCAATCCGGCTAAGAAATTTGAATCAACTCTACGAGCAACATCATGTCGTGCTGGAATAGAAACAAACGCACGAGTATCATCATTAAATCCTACCGTATTATAAAAACCGGCTGTTTCCGTAATATTTTGGCGGTAACGAGTCATGCCTTCAATACTATCATGAAACCACCATGCTGGGCCTAATTTCATTGCGGGATAATGTCCGGCAAGCGGCGCTAATTCTCTTGCATAATTTGTTTCATCAAGCGTAAAAACAATTACCGTAAAATTTTGATTATTACCGTAAGTGTTCAACAATTCTTGTAAATTATTTGTGTACTCTGTCTGCTTCGGAATATCGCAGCCTTTATCAGCGCCATATTTATCAAAAATTAATTTATTATGATTTCGATTTGAACCCGCATGAATCTGCATTGTTAAACCATCTTCACAACTCATACGTGCCATTTCCATCAACATATTTGCAGTAAATAAATTAGCGTCTTTTTCGTTCACATTATTTTGTAATGCACGCGAAAATATTTCATCGGCTTCATTTTGGCTTAACTTATGTGTATTTGGTGAAACAACTCCATGATCAGTAGATGTAGCATCATTTTTCTTGAAATATTCTCTTCTCATTTCAAGAGCAGAAATGAAATTTTTATAATTATTTATTTCGAGTGATGTTAATTTTTCAAGTTCAGCAATTTCATTTTTCCAATTTGGATTTAAAAGATTTGTAAGTCCATCCGGTCTAAAACACGGAACAATTTTTCCTTCCCAACCGGATTCTTTAATTTTCTTATGATTTTCCAATTGATCAGTTGCAGCATCAGTAGTAGATAAAACTTCTATTTTAAACTGCTTAAATAAATTTCTTGGTAAAAATTCCGGAGTTTGTAATTTTTCATTAATATCATCATAAATTTTCTGAGCATTTCTTCCGTTTAATTTTTCTTTGATTCCAAACACTTTGTTAAATTCATAATCTAACCAAACGCCGGAGGGCGTTCCCGCAAATAAAAAATAATTTTCAGCAAAAATCTGCCATACTTTTCTTGGATCCTTTCCTAATCTGCTTCCATCTTTTTGAGGAATATCCAATTCTTCTAAAGAAATTCCTTGCGAATATAACATTCTAAAACATAATGATCTGGAGTTATAAATAATTCGGTTGGATTTGGAAAAGGTTTATTTTCAACAAATATTTTTGGTTCAACATGTCCGTGCGGACTTACAATTGGTAAATCTTTTACTTCAAAATATAATTCACGAGCAATATTTCTAATTGCCGGATTCGCATCAAAAATCTGTCTTCATTCAAAATAAATTCACTCATTTAAATTCTCTATTTTATTTCAACTTTTAATGGATTATTCAATTTTGTTAATTCATCATTTATATATTTTTCGAATTCTATTTTATTTTTAATTCCGTTCTTCTCAAGCTCCCATGCGGCTGCAATGGCATATTCAACTTCATTTCTAGGTTGATAAATTATAAATAATTCTTTTATAAAATTACTTTTTTCCGTTTTCATCTTATCTCAATTTATTGAAACCAATTTATCATTTCGTTTAATATTGTGAGATTTGTAACTATGATTTTTATTTCTTCATTGAGATAATGGTCAGTATTTTGTGCTTAAACTTTTATTCATAAAAAATAATACAAAATCATTATATTATTCTATTAATCAATTGTGAACCGTTTTTAATCGTATGTTTAGCTTTTTATACGAAAACTTTATAAAATAAATTTCTTGATGTATTTTTTATAATTTAATCATTACTTAAAGGGAAATAATTTCCAAAATTTGAACCAATAATGCTTAAAACTTTTTATTATAATTTCTTCTATTCTTCAAATGGGACCATTTTAAATGAATATTCATATCCTTTTTTACTTGGGAAAATTAGATATTCATTATGCGGCATAGCTCCCCAACTATCATCACTTCCCAAACCCATCATTTTATGATCAATATGTAATTGAATCAAATCATTTTTAACAATATCTTTTGTATGTCTTAAGTCTTTGTCTTTATCAAGGCCTGCATCAAAATCACTTATATAATTATGTAGTGCATTAAATTCAAATAATTTTTCTGATTCAAACTTTAAACCAATTCCAACTGAATTAACTAATTTAAGACATGAAACATCTGTCCGATGTCCATTTTCTTGAGGTCGGATATATGGAACATACATATCACTTATTTTCGATTTAAATAAGCCAAAATGTGCTGAATATTTTCTATCTGTATAATTTTCAATTGGACCTCTTCCAAAATATTCTATGTTTTCAAATTCTGAAGGAAGTGTTGCTTTCATTCCAATTCTCGGAATTACATCTTTCGATGTATCGCTGCTAAAAAATTTATTATAAATATTAACTTCACCATCTGCATAAAAAGTATAATCAACATTCCATTTAGAATTTACAATTTCAAAATTATAAACCATTGATACTATAATTGTACCATCACCATTTTCTGTAAGTTTATGAGATTTTATTTTCAAATCATTCTCAGAAGCAACTTTCCAAGGTTGGCATTTTACTGCCATTTTCCAACCGTAGTCATTATCTGTTGGTGCACGCCAAAATGTTGGTCTAAAACCCTCACCATTTTTAATAAATTCTTTTCCCTTAAAATTATATGAAGTAATTACACCTTTCTTAAGATCAATTGTTGATTTATAATTTTCACCGGAAATTAATATTTTATCATCATTTACAGTTACAGAAATTTCACTATTATTTTTTGATGTATTAAGAATAGATTTGGTTTTTATTGGAATTTGAAATTGTTCTCTTGCAACTTCATAATCATTTGAAAGAATTGAACTTTCACCTTTAATAATTTTTACAGAAAGATTTAAGAAATAATTTTTACCAATTCTTTTTTCTAAATCTTCAACATTAATTTTAAATCTTTTTTTGGTTTGAGGTGCTATGCTAATATTTTCTTCAGTTCCTTCTTTAATAATTTTTCCGTCAACTTCAATTGACCAATCAAGATAATAATTTTTAAGTGTTTTAAAGAAATAATCATTTGAAATTTCAAATTCTCCGTTTAACAAATCAATTAGCTGAAATGAAATATCTTGGTAAACTTTTTTCACTTCATAACTGTGAGGCTTTAGAGATCTATCCGGATAAACAACCCCGTTAATTAAAAAATTTCCATCCGAAGGAACATCTTTTGGACCGTAATCTCCGCCAAATGTCCAATATCTTTTATCGCCAACTTTTTTCAAAATTCCTTGATCAACCCAATCCCAAATAAATCCTCCTTGTAGATTTGGATATTTTTTAATCAGATCCCAATAATCTTTTAAATTTCCCAAACTGTTTCCCATTGCATGAGCATACTCACATTGAATCAGCGGACGATCGTGATAATTTTTTGCATAATTTTCCATATCCCAAATTCTATCATACATTGGAACATAAATATCGGTGTTCCACTCCATATTTGCTCTTTCATATTGAACAAGTCTAGTTTCATCGCGCTGCTTAATCCAATTATATGTGTTATAAAAATTATATCCGTTTCCGGCTTCATTTCCTAAAGACCAAATAATCACGCTTGGATGATTTTTATCGCGCTCAACAGCATTTTTGGTTCTGTACAAATGTGCTTCTAACCAATCTGGATTATTGCCAAGTGTTTGACCTTTTTGAAGATTATATCCCATTCCGTGAGATTCGATATTAGCTTCAGCAACTAAGTACAGCCCATATTTATCGCATAGATCATACCATAAATCCGGCTGTGGATAATGACTTGTTCTTACTGCGTTGACGTTTAACTCTTTCATTCTCTTAATATCCAACATCATAGTTCCTTCATCAACAACTTGACCGGATAACTGATTAAACTCATGAAGATTTACACCTTTTATTAGAATGGGTTTTCCATTTACAAGTAATTGTCCGCTCTTGATTTCAACATTTCTGAATCCAATTTTGGAAGGAATAATTTCTTCAACTTTTCCGCTTGATGATTTTAAATAAATAAGCAGTGTATAAAGAATTGGAATTTCGGCAGACCATGATTTTACATTTGTGATTTCATTTTGAAAATTAATAATCTGAATACTATTTTTATCAATATTTAATGATTTATTTTCCGAAAATATTTTTATTCCGGATTCATCAATCAATTCATAACTGATTTGCTTTTGCACATTTTTATTTAGATGATTTTTTATTTCAATATCAATATTAATTTTTACATCTTGGAAATTATTTATCAACGATGATTTCACAAAAAAATCTCTAACTCTAACTTTTGGCTGCGAATAAATAAAAACATCTCTTGTAATTCCACTTAATCTCCAAAAATCTTGGCATTCCAAATAACTTCCATCAGTCCACTTAATTACTTCAACAGCTAAATTATTATTTCCAGTTTTAACAAAGTTTGTGATGTTAAATTCAGCTGGAGTTTTACCATCTTTTGTAAAACCAACTTTCTTTCCGTTTATCCAAATGTAACCGGCAGATTTAATTGATCCAAAGTGAATGAAAATTTCGCGGTCATTCCATTCATTCGGCACTTCAAATTCTCTTTTATAATATCCGAAATAATTATTTTCCATATCAACAAACGGCGGAACTTGAGAATTATCAAAAGCCCATTCGTATCTTAAATTTGTATAAATCGGAATTCCATACCCTTGAATTTCCATGTTGGATGGTACTGGAATTTTTTCCCATTTTAAATTGTCAAAAGTTTTTTCACCAAAATTTTCAATTCTATTATTTATTCCTTGGCGAAAGATAAAATCCCATATTCCATTTAGTGAAATCTGCCATTCTGAATTTTCTCTTCGATTTGTTTTCGATCGATCAGTATTGGTGAAAGTCATAAATGTGGAATGTGGTTCTTCTTTATTTATACTTTGAATATTTGGATTTTCTAGTTCCAGATGTGGTAATCGATTATATTTTTTTTGTGTTTGCGAAAAGTTAATATTTAAAAATATTATAGCAGCTAATAGAACACAAAGTAACTTCATTTAACTCTCCAGAGATTATTTTATCCAAAGAATGTTGCATAAAAAAATAAAAAATTCCATCTAATGGATTAAATTTTTAACATAAAAATTAGGCAGAACATTTTCTTAAAAATGTTTAATATTTAAGTAGCAGCTTGTATTCTAAACAAATATCTATTTTATAAACTCAATTATTTTATTTCACTTATTTCAAATATTAGTATAAAAATGATTGTTATTTCAACTCTTCATCAAATACTACAGCAACTTTGCCGCATTTTCCCGAAGCCATTACTGCATATGCTTCTTCAACTTTATCAAGAGGAAATCTATGAGTGATCAAATCTTCCGGGTGAATTCCCCATCTTACAATTCTTTCAACAAGTTCTTCCATTCTCCAAATATTTGTAACCCAAGAACCATAAATTGTTTTTTGATCATGTATAATATCCGGTGATGGATTGAATGTGCATGACCCGCCTTCTCCAACAAATACAATTTTTCCCCATTTTCGTGCAGCTTGAATACTTAATAATCTTGCTTTATCATTTGCAGAACATTCTATTGATTTTTCAACTCCATATCCGCCGGTTATTTTTTTTATTTCTTCAACATTATTATTTCCAGCTTTTAAAACATGATTAAACAAACCGGTATTTTTTGCAATTTCTAGTCTTTCATCAATAACTTCAACACCAATAATATTTTTTGAACCAAGTGCCTTGCATAACATTGCTGCAGCTAATCCAACCGGACCTAAACCAGTAACTAAAACTGCATCATTTCCGGAAATTCCAATTTTTTCAATTGCTTCATATACTGTTCCAAATCCGCATGCAACTTGAGCTCCATCTGAATATGATAATTCATCCGGCAGTAATACCAAATCTTTTTCTTCTGCTAGTAAATATTCTGCCATTCCGCCATCGCGCTGCCAGCCGTATGCCCTTCGATATTCGCTTGTGCAAGAAATCATATAACCCCTTCTGCAATCATTGCACACGCCACACCCCGAAATATGATAAACAATAACTCTATCATTTTCTTTAAATCTTCTGCAGCCGGGACCTACTTCAATAATTTGACCGCAAGGTTCGTGTCCGGCAATCATTCCGTTTTGATATCCTTCCGGACCTTTTCCCAAATGTTCATGATAAATACATCGAATATCAGAACCACAAATTGTTGATGATTTAACTTTTATTAAAACTTCTCCATGACTGGGTTTAGGAATATCAAATTCAATTAACATTGTTGAGCTATTGCCCGGTAAAACTGCTCCTTTCATTTTCATTTACAGATTTCCTTAAATATTTTTAGTTAAGTGGGAATGTTTCCATTTATGTCCCAAAGATCTTCCCAAGATTGATTATCTTTCCAAAGAAATACTTGACCTTTTATTAATCTGCAATTCTTATCAATCTTAGAAATTTCTTCGATATCTTCATTAGTCAGCTGTGTATTTATAATTGCATTTAGATTTGCCATATAATGATTGACAGAAAATGGTATTGGAATTTGTCCGCGTTTTACTGCCCACATTAAACTTACGTCGGAAGGACTTACATTTAATCTTTTAGAAATTTTTTGAATCACTGGATCCTCTAAATCAACTGTATCATCATTTGTTCTATCACGTTCGGGTCTTCCAGGGGAACCAAGCGGGCTATATCCAATAGGTTGTATATCATTTTCAATGCAAAAATTAAAAAGTTCCGGTTGTTGAAAATGAGGATGCAATTCCATTTCATTACATGATGGTTTAATTTTGCAATCTTTTAGTACTAACTTCAATTTGGGGATAGTCATGTTCGAAGTACCAATATTTTTTACTAATCCCATCTCAACTAAACTTTCCATTTGCTTCCATGTATTCATATAATTCTCATGAATATATGGTTTTGCATTAGCGCTTCTTGCTGTTACATCACATTTAGGTGGATGGTAATTTGGAAATGGCCAATGAACTAAATATAAATCAAGATATTGTAATTGAAGATCACTCAATGATTGTTTGCATGATTCAATCACACAATCATGTTTATCATTCCAAACTTTTGATGTTACCCATATTTCTTCACGCTTTACAATTCCTTCGTTAAAACATTCAGTTAATTTTTCACCAATTTCTTTTTCGTTTCCATAAACTGATGCACAATCAATATGCCTATATCCGCCAATGATAGCATTTTTAACTGTGTCAGAAATAGTTTTAGCACTTACGGAATCTGAGCCGAATGTCCCTAATCCTATTGAAGGAATTAAACTTCCGGTATATAATTTTTTTTGGGGAATTAAATTTGGATTAATCATTTTGTTTAAATACAATTTAGTTGATAGTTAATTTAAATAACTTAGAACCGTGTAAATTTATTTCACAATTTATTGAATCTGATATTATACCTATTTCTTTATTAATCATAAATCACTTAATGAATATTTCATACATGGTAAATTTAATTCACTAAAATTAACTGAAATATTTTTATTTTCATCTGTAATATTGAAAATTCACAAATAAATATCTTCAACTTTTTTTGAATTGGCATGCCAGTAGTTATTCCAACGCGGTTGTAAACTTCATCTTCATTTTTACTTCCAAAGTTTTTAAAACTTATAGTTTATAAAATTCTTCCCAACCTTTTCTTGGAGGTTCGCCAGTTAAAAGTTCATTCGCATATTTGTTATTTGTGATTTGTTTTGTCTCTCTGTTAAATTCTAATTTAGAACTTAATCTTTGAGCAATTACGCCTAAGCAGAATACTTGTGAGAGTGGTCCAGCTATTTCGAACGATGAACGAGTTTTTTCTTCACCTTTAACTGCAAGAATAAAATTTTCAAAATGATTTGAAGGGCTTTCTGGAATAACTGGTAATTTCGCTTCTATATCTTTAGAATTTTCATTTGGTACTAAAGATAAAGTTGTACTATGTGATCTTCCTTGAAAAATTAAATCTTTACTATAAATTATTTTTCCCGGTGGAATTTTTGTTTTAACAACTTCATTATTACTTGGCGGAGGAATATTTAGATCTTGTTCCGGCATTATATATCCTTTAGGTAATGGTGGGATATTATCTAGTCCATCATACCAAGTAATATCAACTTCTGGCATATTTTTTCGTTCGGGAAATTTAAATTCCAGTGTTGATGAGAATGGAAAGAAAAATGAATTATGTCCTTCCAGTAAAGTTGGATTAATTTCTTTTGGCAATCCGAGATCTAAAAATTCATGAACAGTATCTAAAATATGAGCACCCCAATCACCTAACGCACCCATCCCAAAATCAAACCAGCAGCGCCATTGCCCGTGATGATAATCTTTATTGTATTCATGAAATTGTGCAGTATTAAGCCAAACATCCCAATCCATATTTTCCGGTAATTGTTCTTTTGGCGGCATACTTGTAATTCTTGGATCAAAACTATGCCATCGCCTAGAATTATTCATATGTGCAGAAATAGCTGTAACATCTTTAATTATCCCGGCATCTTTCCAAGCTTTGAATTGAAAATAATTTGTTCCCGAATGACCTTGATTTCCCATTTGAGTTACGACATTATATTTTTTTGCAGCAGCCATCATCAGTTCAACTTCATTAAAAGTTCGTGCCATTGGTTTTTCAACATAAACTGGAATACCTAATGATAACGCAAGCATTGTAATTGGGAAATGTGAAAAATCCGGAGTGCCGATACTAACTGCATCAATTTTATCTGTCATTTGATCAAACATTTTTCTAAAATCTTTGAAGCGAGCAGCATTTGGAAATTTATTCATATTTTCTAATGTATGCTCAGCACCCAAATCTACATCGCACAAAGCAACAATATCAACCAATCCGGTATTATAAAAATCATTAAGGATTTCACCACCTCTGTGTCCAATCCCGATACAAGCTAATCTGACTTTTTCATTTGATGAAATTGAAATACTTTTGTATCCACGAGAATTCTCATCCCAAATTATTTTATTTCCAAATATTTTATCATACGGAAGTAATGTTGCCCCGCCGATTGCAAATAAACTTTTCTTAATAAAATCTCTTCTTGGATAATTATTCAAATTTTTATTTTTTGAAATGTTTTCCATTTTGTTCCTCAAATTTGCTATTCAAGAATCTTTAAAAAATAAAATTTTACTAATTTTTATTTCGTAAAATCTTTTATCCAACTAATGCATAAATCTTTCCACTGTTCTAATCTGCCTTTCCCTATTGCTAATCCGAAGCCATGTCCGCCTTTTTCAAAAATGTGCATTTCACTTTTAATATTATTTTTCTTCAAATTATTAAAAAACATTATGCTGTTTTCTACTGGAACTCCGCTATCATCAGCTGCGTGGATTAAAAATGTTGGAGGTGTTTTTTCAGAAATATGCAATTCATTTGAATAATAAATTATCAAATTACTATCCGCATTTTCACCAATAAGATTGGTTCTTGAACCGGAGTGTAAATTTGGCGCTTTAAAGGTAATTACCGGATACATTAAAATCATAAAATCCGGTCTGCAATTTATTGAGTCAATTTTATCCGATGTAAAAAAATTATCTTCAAAATGAGTTCCCAACGTTGAAGCCAAATGCCCGCCAGCAGAAAATCCCATTATGCCAATTTTGTTTTGATCAATTCCCCATTTTTCCGAATTAAATCTTGTTAGCCGAACTGCTCTTTGCGCATCCAAAAAAGGAGAAAGTCTTTTTTCAATATTATTAGGAGATTGTGGCAATCTATATTTTACAACAATTCCGGCAATACCAAATGAATTAAGCCATTTTGCAACATCTGTTCCTTCATAATCATAGGCTAAAATTCTATATCCTCCACCGGGAAAAATTACAACAGCTTCACCAGTTGCATATTTTTTCTCTGGTAAATAAACTTCAATTATTGGTTTATCGACATTTGTAATTCTTAAAATGTCAGTAATTTCTTTTTCTTCTTCAACTTTAATTTCATTTTGATTGGGAACATTTTTTCCCCAAAGAGGTAATTTGTAATTTTGCGCAAGGTTTATAACTGAACTTAAAATAAAAATTAGAAAAAATAAATTTTTAACTTTCATTTATTACCTCAAGATTATTTTTACTTTTCTATGTGAAATACTTCTTCTAAATTTTTAGATACTGGACTTTCATCATTGTTTACTTCCATAAATGGAGCCATAAAATGCCACCAATTTTTACAAACTTCAGTATCAGCAACGGCTTGCCATTTTTTTAAATCTTTAATTTCAGCATAACCAAAAAGGAAGTTCGTTTCATTATCAAAAAATATTGAATAGGTTTGAACTCCTTGTGTGAATAAAAGTTCTTCTAATTCTTTCCAAATAGGATTATGCCTTTTTTTATATTCTTCAAGATTTCCCTAATGTAATTTCATTTTGAAAGCAATTCGCATTTTTACTTTCCTAAAAAATTCTTTAATAATTTAGTTAAGAGAAAATTTTTCATTTAAATCATGAATTTGTTTATCATTAATTTTTATACATGTACCTAAATCATGTGATGTAATAAGTGAGTTAGCACTAAACTCGGCAACTTCCAATCTATCAAATGCTTCAAGAATATTTTTGCCTGTTGTTAAAAGTCCATCATTTTGTAATAGAAGCGTATGCGATCGCATTGATAAAGTTTTTGCAATTTTTTCGGGATCAATAAACTGCGTACCAAATTCAATTTTGGGAATATCTCTCAGCACAACATAACTTTCTGGAATTGTTCTTGTTTCAAAATATTCTTTTGAAATTGCATAAGCTGTTACACTTGGCGATTGTGCTGTAATTATTGAATTAATATTCGGATTGTGTTTGTAAATTTCATGATGGAGCAAAACAGATCTACTTGGATTTTTTCCCTTTTCCCGCATTCCATTTTTTATCATAACAATATCTTCAATATCAATACTTCTTCTGCCCAATCCTGTTGGCGTTATAAGAAAATCATTATTTTCATATCTTATTGATGCAACTCCTTCTGTACTAATCATTAAGTTTCTATCACAAGCTCTATGAACAATTTCGATAATTTGACTTCTTATTTCTCTTTCAAAACTTGTATGTTCAACAATTTCAAATTCCGGAAGTTCATATTTTCTGTGATCAAAAAAAGCTATTTGATTTTCGGTTAATGTTGTAAACTCCCCAATTCTTTTGGCCTGAATTATTGTTCTTGCGCAAAATTCTAAAGTCTCTAATTTATGAAAAGCATTTAAAATATCTTTTCCACCGGTTGCAACTCCGTGATTTTCCAGCAAAACAACATCAAATCCTTTTTTAAAAGTTGCCGCAATATTTTCGCCTAATTCTTCACTTCCCGGTAAAGCATATGGTGCATATCCAACATTTCCGCAAACACGTTTTGCTTGAGGGATTATATTTGTATCCGGTAAAAATCTAACAATGCTGAATGAAACTAACGCCGGTGGATGTGCATGAACAATTGCTTTAATATCTGGTCGTGCTTTGTAAATAGCAATATGAAAAGGTAATTCCGAAGAAGGTTTGTGAGGTCCAATAAATTCTCCATTTTCTTTAACGCACATTATGTCATTAGTTGATAATTTACCTTTATCTATTCCGGCAGGTGTAATCCAAATATCACCATTCAAATCCTTAACGGATAAATTCCCACCTGAAAGTGTAGTCATTTTGTTGTTGTAAATTCGATTTATAATTCTGACTAATTGTTCTTTGGGATGTAAAAGATAAAATTTCAAATTTAATTTTCCTTTCATTATTATTTTTTTATTGATTTAAAACTTTGTATGAATTTTTATTCATAAATAATAATTGTAACTTAACAAAAATTTTTTTTCTTTTAGAAAATAATAAGCTGTGTTAGCTTCTAAAAAAATTACTTTTCTTAAAAGTATTTAGGATATTTTTTTCTTAGAAAATGAAAAATATTTTGCAAAATTAATTTAAGCGAATATTTAAATAAATATTCAAACCATTATTTTTTTTGTAAAAGTTTTCTGAATTGTATTAAACTTAAACCGTTTTCTTTTCTAAAATACCTTGCAATATGTTCTATGCCGGTAAAATCAAACATTGATGTAATTTCAGAAATTGATAAATTTGTTTCAAGAAGCATACGTTTCATCATTTCTGTTCTTACTCTTCTAATTTCTTGACTAATTGTTCTGTGTAATGTTTTCTTAAAGCGGTTTTCTAAACTTCTTCTGCCAAGACATGTTTGATGCACTACATCTTTAATTTGAATTTTATTTTTTGCATTATTTCTAATAAAGCGAACAGCTTCAACAACATCTTTATCTTCAACGGCAAGCAATTCCGTTGATTGCCTTTGCACAACATGAGTTCCCAGAACAATAATATCATCATAATTTTTTTGTTTCCCATTCATCATTTGATCTAATTGCTCAGCTGCAGCATAACCAGCTTGTTCAGTGTTTAAACATACACTTGACAATGGCGGATCTGACAAATCACAAATTAAAGCATCATTATCAACACCAACAACTGCTATATCTTCTGGTACTTTAATATTAAGTGATTTACAAATTTCTAAGACTTGCTGCCCCCTATCATCATTGCATGCCATTATCCCAATTGGTTTGGGAAGACTGAGAATCCATTTTCTCATTTGACTTTGTTCGCTCTGCCAAGAACTTTGTTTAGTACTTATTGATTTGTTATATAAATAAATATTAAAACCTGATTCTTCAATAATTTTCTTAAAGTAATTTTTTCTATCGTTTGACCATTCTATATCATCAAATCCGCAATAAGCAAAATTCTTCAATCCGGTATTCATTAAATGTTCTGCTGCTAAACTTGAAATAGACGCGGAATTTGTGCAAATAGCTGGCATATTAACCGGTCTTTTTGAATCATGCAAGGCAAGAATTGTAGGAAGATTCATATCCATTAATTCTTTTTTTATAAGTGAATTTCTCATTATTAAACCATCAGCTTTCCACTTTGATAAATGCGGTACGGATGATTTTAATCCTCGCGGTTCCCAATAAAATGACCAAGGACCGTTTATTCTTGAATATCTTCCAATTCCAAAAAGTAAATCTCTACCAAATGCTCTTGATGATTCTAATAACAAAATAACTTTTTTAAGTTCTGGCAATTTTACCTCAATATGAAATTAAATTTAAAATACTAAATTTCTACTAACTTATTAATTTATTGAAATACAATAATCTTAATCAAATAATATTTTCACAACGATTTTTTATTAATAAGAATACTGAATAAAAAGTTATAATTTTTTTAAAAAATTAATAATCTTATAATAAAAAAATAATAACAATTCATGACACACTTTTTAATACATCTAATTTTATTTTTCCTACGAATAATTAATTTATCAATCTTGAATAAGAATTTATTGATTACATTATATTAGTTTTGTAAGAATATTGTGAGAGATTTCAATAACTCATTGATTTATATAGAATTTGGTGGAGGTGGCGGGAACTGATCTGTTTATAAATTTTTCTATACATAAATAAAATATCTTCGTTTTTTAACTATTTTTCAGCTTTTTTAAAATTTCTTTCTATCAATTTCTATAATAATTTATATATATTTGTGCAGTATTTGTAATTATTAATTATCCAAATATTTTCATATTACTTAATCAAATAGGTAAATTTTATGCAAATTAAATTTTATTTAGATACAAATAAGTCAAAAGTAAAGGAAAGAAATATTAGATGTTTTATTCGTGACAAGGGTAAACCCTTACTTGATGAAACTGGAAAACATCAAACAAGTAAACTTGGAAATCGATTATACAAGGTTGAAGGAATTTATCTAAATACTGAAGAAAAATGTCTTCCGGAATATTGGGACAAAAAAAAACAAAGAGTAAATTTAAAAAAAATTAAAAATTTAGACTTGAAACGAGAGTTAGAGGATCTTAACGATTATTTAAATTCGTTCGAATCAAAAATTAAATTACTTGTAAGAGAAATTAAACGAGAAAATCCATTAGCAAGTTTTGATGTAATTATAAATGAAATAAATAAACACTTTCATAAAGTAGATCAATCATTTTTCTCAGCATATAATGAATTCTTGAAATTGAAAAGTCAGAAAGTATCAAAAGATTCAATTATTAAATTCAAACGTGTATCAACTTTACTTAGAGAATATGAGAAAATGTATAATGTAAATTTATCATTTGACAAAATCACACCTCTGTTTTTCGAAAAATTTTTTGTTTTCCTAACTCAGGATAAAGAAGAACCAAAAATGCTAAATAATTCTGCTTATAAAATTATTCAATTTTTTAAAACCTTTATGATCTGGGCAAATGAAAAAGCAAATATAATTGATAACAATTCGTACAAAACTTTCAAAAGTAAAAATGAAGAAAATGAAGTAGTCTATTTGACTTATGATGAATTGATGAGTTTGTATAATTTGAAAATTGATGATGAGAAATTAAGTCGCGTCCGGGATTTATTTTTATTTCAATGTTTTACCGGAGTGAGATATTCTGATATTGAGAATCTTCAAAGAGTTGATATACAAGGTCCAACATGGAAATTGAGGACTCAAAAAACTAGAGATATAATTGAAATACCACTTAATAATTATGCACTTGGAATTTTGGCAAAATATAAAGAATGGGAAAAACCTCTACCAATAATTTCAAATCAGAAAGTTAACTTATATCTTAAAGAAGTTTGCGAACTTGCAAAGATCAATGCTCCGGTAAAAATAGTTAAATTCCGCGGTATTGAGAGGATAGAGGAAACTTTTCCAAAATTTGAAGTCATTAGTAGCCATACGGCCAGAAGAACGTTTATTAGCCTTTCTCTTGAACGTGGAATGAAACCGGATGTAATAATGAGTATTACCGGGCATAAAACTTATAGAATGATGCAGCGATATTTAAAAATTGCAGATAAGCACAAACGCGATGAAATGGAAAAAGCTTGGGGTTCTAGTTTAAGAATTATTCATCAGTAATTATTTTTGAAACACTAAGTTACATTTAATTGTATAATTTCTGCCTATAGAGAATTATAGAATTCTATTGATTAAGTAAAATAATTTTGTTTATTTACGATTAATAAAAATAAACTATTCTGGATTGGGGTGTCCCCGGTCGGTTTAAAGCCAAGATGTTGTTCTTGGCTTTTTGCTTTTAAGGATAGATTTTAAGACCAAATCTTCTGGTTCCTTTTGAGTAAAACTTCGAATTAATGACATCAAATGAAGGATTTGCTCTTGATTGATCTAATACATAACGGGCAATTGGATATGCAATTAAATCAGAAATTTGTAATCCAATTATATCATCTTTCTTACTATAAAATTTAATTTCATTACAATAGTTTTTTATACGACTTGGAGAAACAAATCCTGAGCCTCTATTTTTTAATTTTTGAAAATGTTCCTTTAATTGATTATCCTCTTTTTTTCCTCTCTTTTCAATGTAAATGGATAATGAATTTGAAGCAGCGAATTGAGAATCTAAATAAAATACTGCTCTCTCAATTATAAATGAAAGCGAAATCTGATAAACATCATCATGCAGTTTACCATATAAATTGACATAATTTTTCTTCTTTATAGCAGATGAAATTATCTTATAATCAGATTGACTAAGAATGGTGTTTAGTATTTCATAAAATTCTTTTTTAATATCTTGATCAAATAAAATCGAAAATTCGTTTTCATGTTTTCTTATATCAGATGAGTGAAGAATAACTTTTTTATCCCCCCAGAATTTTTTCTTCAATTCCTTAATTTGATTGCCAATGTTTAAATAACTATTTTCAGTTAAAATAATTCCGGTAAGAACAAATACTGGGAAATTAGGATCGATTTTTATTAAACCATGATCACCACTTTCATCAAGAAATAAAAAATATTTTGACAATTACAATCTGAATATTTGTTATTGATTATTATTTTAAATTAAAACAAATTATTTATAAGATCAATCTTAAATTTGTGTTGTTCATATTTAGAACTGAAATGTAATTGTATAAAATAATCTTATCAAAATATCTTACAAATATTGTACAAAAGAACATGTTAATTAATTTCCTCTCCATTTCCATGCACGTCTAAAACCTAATTTTTCAGCTTCTAAAACTGTATGAACGTAACATTCACCTCTATTTTTTTCAATTACTGTTTTATCATATTGTTGATCAAATGGAAGATGATAAATTTTAGATTCGTCCTTTCTTGAAATATTACATTTTATCGATGGATATTCTTGATACATAAAATTTTCATAAAGTTTTATACCAAGTAAGTTCGCAAATTTTTTTGAAGTATCAGAAAATGAACAAGTTGCATAGAAACTTCCACTAATATTTTTACTTTTCATTAAGTCGGGAAATAAACCAATTTGAATATCCAAATTTCTATTTTCCGCAGATTTTATAAAATATTCAACTGTTGTCCCAAAAAGTTGATTTATATGCTTTTCATGAATTACTCTTTCATTTCTCCAATATTTACATTGAACAACTTCAGTTTTCTCATCTCTTGTGCAAATTAAATCCCGTCCTAAATCTTCTACACCTTTTTCAATTCCTTGATAAATCACATTCCATCCTTCAGATTCGTATAAATATCCAATATATCTTTCATAATCACGCCCGATTTGCCAAGGATTTTTTTTCTTTTTCCAATATCTATCTAGTGCAAGTTGATTTCTTTCTGTTTCATTAAGTTTCTCATACTCACCTTTTGTGACAAAATATTTTACTGGATCCGCTTCATCATTAATGTCCTCAATTGTAAAAACATCAAGTAAAGAATCATCTATTTGTTGATCAACAAAATCATTTAACCATGGAAATAAATTTTCATAATATTTTAATAAATTTCTTGTAACTAAAAAATTTTTCCTAATTTCACTTTTTTGTTTCGAAATTTGGCTAATTGCTTCAGAAGCTTTTTTTGCTGACCATTTTTTTTGTAAGTAAAAATTTGAAATTTCTAAATCTTGTAATTCAAAATATTGACTAATAGCATCAGAAAGCCACGGAAAACCTTTTGTTTTTTCCAAAATAATTTTTTCAATTTCACTTAAAACTTCATTTTTAAAGTCCAAGATTTTTTTTTCTGTTTTTATTAATTCAAACTTTTTTTCTTCAAAATCCTTCTCGAGTTTACTTTCAAATTTAACTAAGTTTTCAATTCTAATATTTACATTATGAAGTAGTGTTTCCAATTCTATTTTTAGATTATTGGACACTCTAAGTTTTTCTATTAACTCCTTATCATTTGAAGAGAACTTCATTTATTTTCTCTTTTTTGAATTTGAACTTATTATAAAGGGGCGAAAGAAAAATTGTTTTACTTATAGAAGAATTAAATTGTTGATTCGGAAGAGTCATTTTTTCAGAATTTATTTCTGATGTAATAGTATATTTATAAAATTGAATTTCTTTAATAATTTTATTCGTATTAATTTCATCAAGTTTTTTAGAATTTTTCCTAAGTATTCTACTATATTTATGATTTTCAATGAATTCTAACAATATTCCCAAAATTGTAATTAACAAATAAAAACTTGAAATAATTGATATAAAAACTATTACATTCATTTTATTAAATCCAACAAAAAAATTATATTAATTTGAAAAGATCACATTTAAAAATTAATTGTAAATTATATTATTATTTATATCAAAAATAAGAATTCCAATTATCTTTATAGAATAGGATGCATTAACAAGATGAATAAATAATTAATACTTTGTAAGTTGCTATTAAAAATAATATGATACTGATTAAATCAAACGCAATTTCTATAAAAAGTTGATCAGATAACCAATCTGAGAATTTATATCGTCTTTTATTCTTAAACTGAGGTTGTAAAGCCCCTTTCATTATATACCACATACTAATTTTATATAATAAGGTTGCAAATATTTGAACAGAAACACCAACTAAGTATAGAATTAGTATTGGATTAAAATCAGTTTTATTTAGTACCAAATTTGAAAACGCAGCTTGACTGCTAAATAGTACTGGGGCGCCAATACCAAAACCAATAAGCCAAGTTCTCAAAGAAGAAGAAAATTTTTGATATGATTCTTGGTAAACCTTTACATCATCTAAACCTGGATCATTTATAGACATGTGTATTTATTAATTTCTGGAAATAAAATAATTAAATTATTTCAAACCTAATTAAAACTAATTTAAAACTCTAATTAATTTTATAATTCTAAGTATTCTTTATCTTATTATCAAACCATTTGACTGCCAGTCACATGCTATTAAAGGTTTTCAAGTCGCAACTACTCCAGAAAGTCACTTAATTTTCAATCAGTTAAATTAACTCCGCACTAATGCTGCACAAAACGAAAAGATTTTATTATTTTTCAAAAAATAGTTTAGGTACTTTACTTTAAGTTAATATTATACTATTTTAAGTATTATGAAATATTAAGGGGGGCTATGAACCGATCTTTGGGGGAAAGGTCGGTTTTTTATTGCCGGATAATATCTTTTTATTCAGTTCAATAAATGAAATGTTGATGTGCTAAAGAAAGTAGTTTTGGATCTTCAATTTTATTTTTGTTCTTAAAAATTATTGCCCAAATAATGTAACACTCTTTTTCTGAAATCATAAAATTTCCAGAATTGTATCTATGAATTAGCTTTTCAGTGACACTTTCCTGTAATTCAGTTAAATTCATTTTATTGTTTTTTATACACTCTATTGCTGTTTTAACTATATCTTCCATTGGTTTAAGTTCATTCGACATTTTATCCATGTCAATTTCAAACGGAACAATTTTATAATTCTCATCGTTAGAATAAATATTTTCTAATAATCTAACTGCACTTTCCATAGAAATCGGCGCGGTAACAAAATTGCCAGTTTTGATATTTTTCACCCTAAATTTCATCGTTCCCCCCTTTGAAATGATGATATTTTAAGAAATGGTCAAATGATATGTCTCAACAAAAAGCAATCCTTCTTTGCTTTTTGAATTCAGTTTTTCTATTCCTCAAATTAGCAATTTCAAAATCCTTTTGTCAAGATAATCTGATGCAATTGAAATGTTTTTTCATCGTTCTGTATAAATCCCTATTATTTTCTTGATTTTAAATTGGCATATTTTTAATTTTAATTACCAAATCACCAAAGCGGTTTAGACTTTTTCCGATAAGAAAAGCATTTTTATTTTAAATGATTTGTTTTTCTAACAACAAATATATTTGCTCTGAGATTCCGGTATCCGTGAGGACCGGGGGTACACTTTGGTGTCCTGGTAAATCTCAGGGCTTTTTTTTCAAATACCAAAAACCAAAGGAGCACTATCATGAACACACCAATTTGTTTGAGTCCATTACTCATTCTAAAACCTAACCTCACAAAAGAAGCAATAGACTACTTAAGAGCAAATAAGGAAAATGTAATTTGTGAAGCTTACAGCTTTCCGGAAAGAGGAAAAAGATCCGGCAATCCTGCAGTATTAAAACATTATTTTCTTTATAGCAAAAAAGAGTATGATGAATTTCATAGAAGATTGAAAATTAAATTTTTTGATAATAATAAAACTATTAAAATCTAAAAAGTTACAATTAATAGAAATTAGATAAGTGAATGAATTAATTGTAAATTAATTATATGTACTAACGAAAAGTTAAATTTTTTAACAATTATTGGAAAAGACATGAATTTTAAATCACTTAATACATTGAAAACCAAGTCCCAAATTGGTAATGAAATTCTTTTAAATATTATAAAAAATCAGCCATTGAAATTTGGTGCAAATATAGAAATTTATCTCAGAAGATTTGATAAATTAGAAAAGCCTATAGATGATAGTGAAATAAATTTTCACAATTTTTGGAGTATGAATTCAGAAGTAAATCAAATACTGAATATTATTCAATTTGATGGATTTGAGAAATTTAGAAAAGTTTTACGAACGAGGTCAGATGAAGTTAATACAAGAATATTATCAGCTGAACTCGAATTGTGCCTTTGGGAAATTAAAAATGATCATCCTTTTTTTAATAATGAAAATGAAATAATTAATAATTTGTGGACAAGAATAGGAGGAAACTTAGCTATTATTATGGAGTACACATACTACAGAATTGCAAAATTAAAGAAAATCAATTTTGTCTTAGATTCGGATCAGGTAAGTTTTCACTTAACTAGAATATTAGATTATTTTAAAACATTTGAATTATATTCGGAAATAAGACTTCAAACTCAAAAATCTGAAAAATATACTCTTGAAATGTTTGAAAAAACAGCTGAATTTATTCGCGAAGGTTTTAGCTATACAAAATCATACGAAAAGACTCTAAGATATTTCAATTTACAAGATGAGAAATTTGATTCCTATAAAAAATCATTCCATAGAAGATATTGGAATAATAAAATTTTAGGAAGTATTCTTAATAAAAATTCTAAAAAACAATAAATTTGTTTTATTATAACTACAAAAAAGGGAAGTATATACTTCCCTTTTTTGTGAATAGCAAATTCCCTTTTTCGGGAAGTACACTTCCTTTAATATCCTCAACAAAAAAAATATTTTTCTCATGAAAATATGAATGTTATTGCACGGCTGCTTTAACAATCATTCAAATAAAATTTTAGAGCTCTCATTAAAACCTTTGTTTGATTCTTCGCAGCCGTGAGGATCATTCGAAGGTTTTTTTATTTATTAATCTGAATTCAAAATAAACAAGGAAAAGAAAATGAAATTTCCAGAATTATTAAAAGAAGAAGTTGAAAAACAAAACTCTCCACTTGAAAATCGTTTTCGTGAACTTTTAGAAATTGAAAATCCAACCGGTCCAGAACTAAAAGAATTGATAATGAGCGATTTGGCTTTAAGAATAAAAACGAATCGAAAACAAATTAAAAATCTAACTTCAGAGCCTTACGCAACTTCAGCTCTAATCGAAACAAAAAAATTCAATGACGTAAGGATAAATGATCTTCAAATTGAAATTAAATTGGAACTGGAGAATTTAATTCCGGAAGAAAGAAAGCTTTTTTATCCATCGTTAGCAAACAAAGATTTTTCAGCTTATGAATTGCAGCTTCAATCTGTAAATGAAATTTATAAAAGTGTTGAACAAAATAAATTTAACGGAATAAATAAGGTTTATGATGATTTAGAAAGAGCTATTGAGATAGGTCGAATTGATTTTGCAACATTATTGATCGAAAAATTAGAAAAGTTTTTAAAAGAAAACAGCCGTTTGGATTCACAACCATATCAAAGATTTCTACAAATACAAAATGATTTTCTAAATCTCAACAAACGAGGTGAGATTAGAAAGAAGATTGAAGATTTGAAAGCTGGTAAAAAAATTATTGAAGAACATCTATTAAAATTTTCTTAAGCAATGAGGATAAAATGACTGGTGATTCAAACCAAGTATTATTATTTCCAATGTCGAGAAGTGAACTTCAGACTTTAATAAAACAGTCGATGAGTGAAGTCTTGGAAATATCAAAATCAGTTAATCAAAAAGATCTACTTTCCACAAAGGAACTATGTGAATTCTTAGGTATTTCAAGCGCAACGTTATCAAAATGGAAAAGAGAAAATCGAATCCCATTTAAAAAAATGGCAAGGCGCATATTTTATTCCCGGTCTGATGTTTTAAAATCGCTAAGAGAAAGTAATTATACAAAATTGAGATCATTAAATATATGAGAAATGTAATTGGGCTTTCCAAGATCTTAAGATTATCGAATTACAGAGGGATTTTATTTTATGGCTGACATTCAGATTGATGATGGAAATTTTACAAGAATTCATAATCAACTTTTAGAGAAGTTAATCTCAATAAAATTAAGTGGCCAAGAACTGCAGTTAATTTTATACGTATTTCGAAAAACTTTTGGATATGCAGGAAAGCATAAAGGTGATTTCATCTCTCTTACTCAAATTGCAAATTCACTGAACATTTCATCAATAAGAGCTCATCAAATTTTATCAGCTGTAGTTAAATTAAAAATAATTAAAAGTTCTAATGATGGTTTAGGAAGTAAAAACTTTTTATCCTTTAACAAAGATTTTGATACTTGGACTACTAAGGAAAATCTTAGTAGTAATGATGAAAAACTACTAAGTAAAAACTTAGTAGATATTAAGGAAAACCTTAGTAGTACTACTAAGAAAAACCTTAGTGGAAGTACTAAGGAAAACCTTAGACACAAAAGAAATAAAGAAAATATTAAAGAAACTTTTAAAGAAAAGGATTACATCGATAAAATTATCGATGTTTTTGCAGAAAAATATTTTGAAAGTCGTGGAATAAATTATTTTAAAATTGCCAAAGATCGTAAAGCAGTTGGAGGATTACTAAAAAAAGTTGATACCAATAAAAATTTAAATTCTGAGGAAACACTTAAACAATTAAAAAATTTCTTCTTTCAGTGTTGTTTAATTCCGGACCAATGGTATAGAGAAAATATGAGTTTGACTTTAATAAATTCTAAATTCAATGAAATTAGATCAATAATTAGGAGAGGTAATGGAACATATTCAAAACACCTTACGCAAGATAAACTTCGAGGAATTGCAGAAGACATCGCGAACGATAGAGACTTACTCCAAAAATGAATATGAAGAAAATTTAATTTCAGTTTATAACCATTCAAATGGTTTATCTCAATCTGTTGTTATAGAACAAACTGAAAAAATCCTTATTGCTTTTCCAAAATTAGAACGTCCATTTATTAATCTGTTAAGGGAAAGATTTAAAGCAAACAATTTCTCAGATGAAAGAATGATTGACTCAGTAAACTATGTTATTGATAATTATACTGGTTTTGACAAATTACCACAGGTTGCGGATTTTATTAAATATGATAGAAAAGTTCGGGTTTATTCTCATGCTGAAGTTACACAATATAATCTTTGGCGAAATGTTGAAGCAATTGATATTGGTTTATCAAATCCAAGATGGATTAAGAAAGAAGATTTTGAAAAGTACAAATTCAAAAAGTGGATTAAAAAATGACAGAAAAAATTCAAAGAAAAAGATCAAAACCATTGCAAAAAAATTTCCAATTGATTAAAAGTAAAAATGTTACAAAAACTCCGGGGTTAACTGATCTTTTTACTCGTGAAATAAAATATTTAAAAGCACGAGATATTCGAAGAGCAATGAGCAAATTAATTTCTGAATTCTGTAAAGGAAATATTCAAAATGAAGATGCTAAAACAGCAGTTTATTTATTCAGTACATACATTCAGATTTTAACAACAACCGATTTTGAAGAGAGATTAAAAAGAATAGAATTGGAGAGTAAATCCGGGTATGATTAAAGCAAGAAATTTGAATTCTCGTTTGTCAAAATTAGAATCAAAAATATTTGGTGATAATGGATTGACTGAGGAACAAACAAATAAAATTATTTGTGTTGCAAGTGAAGAAGATCTCGGAAAATTAATCAGATTTAAAAATGATGTTAAAGGATTGAATGATCAACTTAGGTATTTTTTTTTAAGTACAAATTAGAAATTCAGAAATATGAATTTACAGATCGAGATAAAATCATATTTAAGGAATTGAAGAATTATTCAAAATTAAAATTGAAAGAAATGTTAGAACAAAATGAAATGGCGGAAATACATTGGAATGAATTTTTTGAAGTTGTAAAACAAAAGCTTGAAATGAAGAAAGTAGTAAAAAATGAAATTCAGTTCTGAGTATCTCCAAAAATGAATATATGAGAAAACACTTTATAAAAATTCTGCTCAAATAATATACAAATGGAGTTCAAAATGGATAACGCAAAAAAATATTGTGAGTTATGTAGTGATGAAATTACAGAAGTTTTGAAAAACGATAACAGCACTGTTCAAGTTGACATGGATTATTTAACAAAAACGGAAATGAGAAATATTAACAAAGGTCAGCAGATAATTTTTGATGAAAAGCTGCATGTATCACATGAAAATGTTTGTAGAGTCGCTTCTTACCGTAAAAATGTTTTTACGATGTTAGGAATTGGTCCGAATGATTGGCGGGGTAATTGAAATGGCAAAACGTAAAAGTAAAAATTCATCGCTAATATCCGGAATAATTAAAGGCAAGTTTACAGCTGGAGCAACGAGACAGCAAATTAATGCACGTCCAAAATTAAATCTAATTGCAAGAAAAAGTTCAAGAGAAAAATAAAATGACAATTGATGAGCTCAATAAAAAATTAGTTGAAAGTAATTTTATGCTTACAACGTTAATTGATAAAATGAATTCTGAAAGTATGCAATCAAAATATAAAATAAAATGTCCGGCTGAAATTATGCAGGTTTTTAAAAGTCTAAAAGCAAGTAATGATTTTAGATTATCTGTAGAAAATCAAATTCGTGAAAGATTAACAGAAAATAATATTAAAGCAATTTTAAATTAAAGGTATAGAAAATGGCTAATGAATTAGTTGCAGGCGCTCTTGCAGTTGAGGTTTATGCTAAACGTGATAGATTGAATGATGACCTGAAAAAAGCTGAAGAAGATGTTAAAAAAGGGAAAGAACGGATTGAAAGGAATTATGCAAATATTAAAGCAACAATGGATGATAGGCTTCTAAAATTAAAACTGACTGATGTTGAAAAACTTCATACCAAATTAAAACAAAGATTAGAAGAAAAAATTCAATTAAAATTTGATGATGCAAGTATTGAAAGAACAAAAACTCAATTAAAATCAGTTGAAGATGCTCTAAAAAAAATTAATACACCAGACCAAACCACTGCAAATAAACTTTCTCAACTTGACGATTTCCTAAAAGGTTCAATAGGAATATCTTTAAAAGGAATAGGAATTGGGGCAATTGTTACCGGGCTTGGAGCTGTGACGATCGATGCTGTAAAAGCATATACAGAAGTTGAAGGTGTTTACAATGCATTTGAAAAATTAAATAATCCGGATTTGCTGAATAAATTAAGATCTGCAACACGAAACACAATTGCCGATGCTGAATTAATGAAACTAACAATGCAAGCAGTCGATTCAAATATTTCCTTTGATAACTTAGAGCAAATATTGGAGCTTGCAAAAAACAAAGCAAGTGATACTGGAATGTCTTTTGAGTATCTCGCGAAAAACATTATTGATGATATTGGTAATGAGTCAACATCTGCTCTTGAAAAATTCGGTGTTTCAGTAAATGAAATGGAAGATGAAATAAGTAGAGTAGGCACTTATGGAGAAGCGGCTTTTAATCTTGTAAGTAAAAGTATTACTAATATGGGATTTGTTGCAGAAACTAATAAAGATAAAATTGCTCAAATTTCTGCTGCTATCCAAAATGTAAAAGAACAATTTGGTGGTTTCGTTTTTGACTCAATCAATTTCCTTATCAAATATTCTTCAACTTCAAATGTAGCAAATGCTGAACTTCAAGAAGCATATCAAAAGGTGATGAATGAATTTGCAGAAAAACAAAAACAACTTGATAAAGCTGTAAAATCAGCACAGAAACAATCTATTGAAAATACTAAGGGGAAAGATGAAAGCGAGTTAGTGAATTATATAAAAACTGTTCAAGAAAAAATTAACGAAATTGGAGAGGCTAAAAGTGATGAAGAAAAATTAAAATTAGAACAATTAAATGCAAAGCTTAATGTTTATAAACGTGCACATGAAGATTTGGCTCCCTTGTTTGATCCATATTCAAAGAAATTAAGTGAAGTCCAAGATAAAATTAAAACTCTTAATGAATTAAAAAAAGAATTTTCAGTTTCAGATAATCAGTACAAAAAATTGATAGTGAAATTGAGAGATTAGAAAATATAATTAAACCGAAAAAAGTCTCAGCTAATAATCAAAATGTTAATGAAAATATAAAATTAGATTTCGATGAATTTAAATTAACTCAAGAAGATTTTGACTGGATTGATGATGTTATTGAAAAAGAAAATGAATTAGCTCAAAACCGTCTGGACAATTTACAGTTATATATTGATGCTCGAAATGACCTATCCGAAGATGAGAAAAAGATCTTGAAGAAAAACTAAAAAGAGAAGAAGAAATTCACAATTTACGAATGAGTTCAATTAGTGAATTTGGAAATGCACTTGAAAGCTTAGGCTCTCATGGAAAAACATTTGTATCTTATTTCAATGCTGCGCTTCAATCTGCAATAAAAATAAATGAAGCAATAAATACAATGAAGACCGATCAGCTTTCTGGAACTCTCGGAATATTTTCCGGCTTTGCAAGTTTCTTCTCACATATATTCGGATTTTCAAAAGGCGGAACGGTAACAAATCAAAACGGAAATATTTCAATTGAGCCACATAAAAAATTTGCCTCCGGAGTTTCAAATTTTACTGTCCCAGCTGGTTTTAATAAAGATAATTACTTAATCGGTGTTCAATCCGGTGAGAAAGTTTCGGTTACTCCGGCAGGGCAATCAAATAATTTATCAACTCATTAACTTGAAGAAATATTATCAGGTATTTATGGAAGAATTGGCGCTATGAATGCGAATTTAATTTCTGGTCTTGATGACATAGTACGATATTCTTCAATCAAAGTAACTCAAAATGTTGATAATGAAGGACTTCGTTTAGCAGTTGAAAGAGCAAAAAGAATTCGCAATATGTATTAAAAGCGATTTGAGCCTTTATCTATTATTTTTCTTTTTATCTATTCAAAATTATTTACAGAAGATTTCAAAAGTGAGAAAAAATTGAGTCAGAATTTTCTCATTTTTTTTATTTCGAGTCAAAATTTTACATGTAAATGACATTTTTCGTTAAAATTTTCTACTTTTTTAAAATCAGTGTATTAAAATTTAAATTTGATCTATTTTGTGGGAAAACAAGCTAAAAACGAAGAATATCTCCCCTTTTTGTATAACACTTTTTTGACAAAAAATGACATAAAATTACTAAAACAAGAATAAACTAGAAATTATTTGATACTTTGTCTCTTATAAATAATTTTCTCAATACTCTTTTGCGATAAGAAATAATCTGCAGCAACTTTCGATTTGACATCTTTTGGTGACTTTCCTTTAAGTACCATTTCGTGATAATCTAACTCTATTTTGAGATTTCTGAAAGCAATATCCGGATAACCATCATCAATAAGTGCATTTATTAATGATCTTACAAGGTCGATAAGTCTTAGAGTGAATTTCTTAGTTAACAATTAAAATTAAGATGTTTTGTGAAGAATTTGTACAATTGTTCTGTAAGTAATTGTAAAATCAATTCAATTCAGGAGAAATAACGTCTTAAATGTATTTTATTTTTGAATTGGCAACATCCTAAAAATGTTAGGATGGTAAAAATGTAGCTGAATTGTTTTAATACGTATTTGTACTTATTGTAAGTACTTATACGTATTTACAAAAAGATATTTTTCTCTTATATTGTATTTAAGATTTAAGTTAAAAATATAAAATAATTATTAATGTAGGTTAATTGGCGAAGCTTTTTTAAGTTCTCAAAAATTAACACTAAGGTTGATAAATAAAATTAAGTACTTAAGATTTGTGTCGTATTATTAAATCAAAAATTCTTAATAATCATAAGTTAATATTACGCCGAAAGTTATTTAAGTAAAATAATGATATTGAATGAATGAAAAGAAGAAGAAAATTCCGTATAATAAACCAAAATTTAAATTTGAAAAATTTTTGTAAAAGTATATTTTATAACGAGTTATAAAAATTTTAAGTAGATATTAGAAAATACAAAAGCAGAAGAAATTGCTTGTTTAACTCTCTTCAATATGAGTTGGGCTATTCTGCTTAATATATAGTTAGGTGGATTTAATAAGGTGTAAATATGTCTTTTATAACTGAGATTAATAATCTTATAACGAGAGTGAATGACCCAAGTAAATTTACTGATGCTCAAAGAAGAGAAAGGGTTATTCTCTATGCGAATGGAATAGAGTCAAAAAACAAACAAGCTTCCTTTGCGTTAGCATTAATAAACTCTCTTAGTAATCAAACGCCAAGTAATACAAGAGATGCTTACGGTTATGACGATTATGATAAAATTCATTTTTATTCTGATACATTTTGGGCATTAGAGCGATCCATACTTGATGTTCTATCCCAAATTGTTAATCAAACTGAAAATCTTGGATTGGACGAAAGAAGCTGTGATTTTACAAGGGTGATTAATTACATACAGGCGAACCACAATCATTCGCCGCTTTTACCATTATTGTCTACGCTTAGGAATTTACAAGAATATACTCAACTTGATGAATATCGTAATTGTTCGATGCATCGTAGGCAAGTATATCTCGAATATCAACAGACTTCACGTGCATATACAACCCCTGGATATGGAAATGCTTCCGGTTCAGTTATTTCTCATGAATGGATAGTTTGTGAAAATCCGCTTGATGTTATTCCAGCTATTACCTTAAGAAGATTAATTACACCATATTGTCAAAATATTTTTGATATAATAGAAAACAATGTAAAAACAATTTTAAATAATCTTATTCCATAAAAATAAAAAGGTGAGTCATGGCAAATGAATTAAAAAATCCACAGCAAATACAAATCAACACTACTGATGAGATGTCACGTGGAAGATTCAGCAATACTATGTTTATAGCACATAGCCCAGAAGAATTTATTCTAGATTGGATGCTTATGTCTCCAAATGGCAATCATCTTGTATCTAGACTAATTGTATCACCTGGTCATATGAAAAGAATTATTAAAGCTCTTAATGATAACATGAAAAACTTCGAAGAAAAATTTGGTGAAGTTAAATTCTTAGAACCAAGTGAACAAAAATTTAATTAATAATATCCACCTAACCCGCAACTCAAAGCGACCGCTATCTTCGAAGCGGTCGTTTAATGTGGCAATTGGGTTTAGCTTTTCAAAGTAAGTTTGTTGTTCAAAGTTGATTTGTAAAACGAAGTTGATTTTAAAACAAAAAAAGTAGTTGCCAAAAGCGTCATTGTAGTTATGGGCGGCGCTTTAGTTGCAATGCCGTTATACCACTAAAATATTATAGGAAAAACATGAAATCATTTTACTCTCTTTTTATTTTATTCTTTGTATTTAACTTATCAATTGCTCAAACAGATTGTGAAAATGATGTCCTTGACCTGAAACATGGATTGCAGTTTCAAGTTAGAACATTATCACTTTCTGATTTCAATGGTTATACTTTTGCTTATAGATATTTACTTAATAATAATTCTGGATTGAGAATCGGAATATTCGCAAATATTTCTGATGAAAATTTCACTGAAAATCATTTAGTGGATTCCTCAAAATTCAATTCCCCTCAAGAAAATATCAATTATGATCTTAAGTTTTCTGTACAGTATATTAAAACAATAATGAGAAAAGAAGATTTTTCATTTATAATGGGATTCGGTCCATTTATTGCTTATCAGAAAAGAGAATCAAATGCAAATGATTATGGTCATAATTACACAAGAGAATACCTAAGCAAATATAATAGTACAAGTTTTGGTTTAGACATACTGATGGGCGTAGAATATAATTTATCAAATAACGTGATTTTATCTGGTGAATATGGTTTGGCAATGTCAATTGGTAGTTTGGATTCTAAACGTACAGAAAATTTTTACTATAACGACGCGTATGAGATAGATCAAAAACATGAAGAAAAAAGTGAAGGGACTCTATATTTAGTAAAGGGAATCGGCGCTAGTTTAGGCTTATCAATATTTTTCTAAAGTGGTATAACCAGCAAATCTACCCGACCGCTTAGGAAAATTAAGAATCAATTCATTTTAATAGTTTCCAATTATGTCATAATTCATAAGTAAAAATATTCTATTTTGTGCATAATTTGTGCGCTGTGTCTGTAAGTTATTGTTTTTATTGATATTTTGTGGAGGTGGCGGGAGTTGTACCTACTATATTTTATTATTTTTCTAGCTATTCATCATTTCTTTATTTATTTGTTAACTTATTATTTTATAATACGTTATACCTAATATTATATTTTTTGATTTCTTTTATAATCTTATAAATATCTTTTATTATCGCATATTTTTGTAAGAATATTGTAAGAATAATTGATATTGAATTGTCTAAACAATATCTTTATTTATTGAAAAAAGAAGACTAAGATGAATATTAAATTTTACCTTGAACAGAAAAAAAATAGAACTGGGAAACATACTATTTGGTGTTTTATTAGGGAAAAGAATAGGACATTACCATTAAATACTGGAGAAAAGATTCAACCAGAATTTTGGGATGTTAATCAGCATAGAGCAAATGAATTAAAAACAAAAGATAAAATGATGAAAGGAATGTTGTACGGACTCAATAATTACTTAAATATGTATGAAAATAGAATTAGAGAAATTATTCGAGACTCAAAAATTAGAAATTTTAATGCAGATTTTGATGATATTGCTCAAGAAATAAAGACAGCATTTTCAAATAAAACACGAAACTTTTTTGATGATTTTGACGATTTCATTTCAGCTAAATCAACTCAGGTTTCTAAAAGTACTATGAAAAAATATATGCAAACAAAAAAACATCTTAAAGATTTTGAGAATGATATGGGCATAAAAATATCTTACTCAAAAATAAATCTATTATTTTTTGATAAATTTTATCCGTATTTAATTAGTAATAAAAACTTTATTGATAATACTGCGAATAAAACTATTAGCTTTCTTAAAGTATTTATGAATTGGGCAGTTGAAAGAGAGTTAACAAAAAATACTGATTTTAGAAATTTTAAGATTAAATATAATAAAAATGATATAGTTTATTTAACAGAACAAGAGCTAATGAATTTATATGATATAAAACTAGAGAATGAAAGGTTAACTAGAGTAAGAGATGTTTTTTGTTTCCAATGTTTTACAGGGCAGAGATATTCAGATATTGAAAAAATATCTATCTTAGATATTAAAAACGGGATTTGGAGATTTAGAGCCATTAAGACTGGAGAAATTTTGGAAGTACCACTAAACCATTATGCCCTTTCAATTTTAGAAAAATATCGTGGTTGGGAATCTCCATTACCAATTATAAGTAATCAAAAAATGAATGAGTATATTAAAGAACTTTGTAAAGTTGCCAAGATTACAACTCATGTTAAAGTATCAAAAATAAAAGCAAATAAAATTGTAGAGGAAATTTTACCAAAATATAATCTTATAGGAACACATACAGCAAGAAGAACATTTATTTCATTATCTTTAAAAAATGGCATGAAACCAGATTATATTATGAAAGTTGTCGGTCACTCAGATTATAGGATGATGAAAAGATATTTAGCAATAGACAATTCTGAAGTAAGAAATGAAATGGATAAAGCTTGGGGAAGTTCTCTAAGATTAGTTAAAAAGAATTAGAATTAATAACTGTATCAGTTTTAAAAACTTAAAGTTGTGAAAATAATTTATGTAAATTTTTTATTAATAGTGTTGACTAAATACTTTGAATTTTTATGAAACAGAATTTAATTGTTAAAAATTACTACTAATTTTTTAAAATGGTGAAACTCAAAAATCGCTTAATAACGACATTGGTGATATTTTTGTTTCAATGATAATTTGATCCAATAAGTCAAAAAAATATAAAATAATTGAATTAGCTCTAGTCCCGCTACTAAAGCCCTTATTTTATAAGGGCTTATTTTTTATCTACACAACTACTACACACAATTTCTCAAAATATTTATATTTTTTCTCTTCATATTTCATTCAACAATTTTATCAAAATATCATAAGCTTAATTTTATTACCAAAAAAACCAAGGTTTTTTTAATTCCAACAACTTAAAAAAAAATACAAAAACGACAATACCAAAATGTTATACTTAGCTTATAGAGATTTATCTAAAAAATGGACTTTACCAATTCAAAACTGGGCTCGTATTCTTTCCAATTTTTCGATTTACTTTAAGGAAAGATTTCATGATTTTTAATAACTCAATTTTCCATTTACACAATAAACTTTACACTCTCGAGGCATTAAATATTTATAAATTTATTTTTTATAAATATAAAAGATTTCATAATTATTTATCTTTTATTTATTAAATTTGATCTAAAGTGCTGGGAAAAATATTTCTACTTGTTTTCTTATCTTAAAAGCATTAATCCCCAATCTCATCTAAAATTAAACAGGACTATTTCACAACTTACTAGAAATTAAAATATTAATATCACAACATTTTTGTTCTGACTCTCATTCGAACAACCCAATTGAAATATTACTATTCTCATCGCATTCAAATCTGTTTAAGACTGCTGACATTTGTCCAGTCCATACAACACTGTAGTTCCAAGTTAAAATTTTCTGACAGTTGTTAATACCTCGATTAGTACCAAATTTAATAGAATTTGAGGTTTCAAATAAATAAGGTATATCTTTTACTTCTATTTTGTAATCGTCAATACGCCAACTTGAATAAAAATCTCGGTGCTCCTCTTCTTTGTAACTGATGATTTTATCAAAATCATTACTGAATTCAATATTTATACTTCCAGTAATTTTAACTTCACCAATACCATCATTGTATGATGTATCCCATACTGAACTAAATACATTTCCAATTATGTTTCCATTTTGATTGTTATATGTGGTCTTATAGTTTATATAATAAGGATCTTCGTAAGTACTATTCGAGTCTGTTCTTTGAAGAAAACCTTTTACATATATTTCTATTGCTGCTACCTTAAAATTCAAATTGGAAGTAATACACGGATTAGAATTTTCAGGTAACTTTGCCACATAAAAACGTACAGCAGTCCATGGTTTTAACCTAAGTGATTCATTTGGCCAATTAATAAATAATTCCGAATAATTACTCAATTCCAGCTCCAATGCCTTTCCAGATTTCATATTTCTGAATATATCAAATGATTCCGAAGTTAATTCCTCATTACCTTTTGGATACCATAAAACATTTTCACCATTTAATTCTCTTAGTTTAATTAAAATTTTTTCATCAGTACTAACACTATTTCTAAGCTTTATTTTTCCATTTCTTACTTCTATTACTGCACTATGTGGAACGTTACCGTAAATTCCTTTAGCATCATTGTTTCCCCACATATCTCTTGTAAATAACGCAACCACTTGTTTATTTTCTGCTTTAATGTATGCTACTAACTCATCCCACTTCTTACTAGTTAATTCATTTGCATTCAATCCGCCAATATCATTGAAATGTGTAAGTAAAAATGCTTGCAGAGTTTGATGGCCTGTCAATGGATTAGAATTTATATCTGTATTTGTATTGGGAAATTTCTCTTTCACACTTTTCCATGCTGAATCTGCAACACATCCTCTTTTTATAAAATTATCAAGCAGAAAAGTTAAAGTTCCTTTATGACAATTTGCAATCACTCCGTATTTGCTGAAATGATTTATTTCAGTTTGAGCTGATAATTTCTCTTCATCAGTAACAATTTCTGCACAAATACCCATATCAAAATACTCAGATGCATTTTCAGTAAATGAAACATATATCAGTGGATTGTGATCTGAAGGCCAATTATCTGGTAATGAAAAGCTAAGTTTTGCAGGTTTCTCTAATGTTAGACCATCAGGTTCCAAATGTACTGATTTAATACACCATTCGTGCATTTGTGAGCTGGGTAATGAAGTTAGTGTTATTCTTGTATCTTCTTTTAATGCACCTGCAGGGATTTGTAACTTAATTTCATCCTTAATGGTTATTTCTCCGCCTTGTAGTGCACTAATTATTTGATATGATTCTTCAATTCTGGTTTCAGTGGGTGAATCTATTTTACAAGAAATGATTAAAAATGCTATTAAAATATAAAAAAGGATAAATTTATTCACGGTACCTCCATTGTATTTTAAAACAGATTGTCAATGATTAACCGTAAAAATTTTTCAATTATTGCAGCGTTGATAACTATAAATAAATCATAAAATAATTGATAAATTTTGAATGATTATTGAAATATTAAATTAATTTTTATTAATTCATTTAATATTTCCTTTTTGTTGAAGATAGAAATTTGCGTCGCTAAATATTATATTTTCCTCACGATAAATGTGCAATTTCATCGTTTCAATAATTGCTCTACCTTGATCAAAGACAACTTGGAAAGTAATATTCCTTGATTTTTCATCCGGAAGTTGAGAGCCTAACCCAAGAAAATTAAAAACAACTGCAGCTGCTTGAGCAACCTTTAAGTGTTCATCTTCAAGTATATCTATTCCGGTATAAGAGGAATTTACAAAATTATACTCCTTTTTTTCTATCATCAGCCTCTTAACAAAGGGAAAAACCTCTCGTTCTTCTTTCTGATTATGCAAAGGAATTGTATGATCCATAAATTCAAAAAAATTTCTGAAACTAATATTTATATTTTCATTAAAAATCCAATTTTCACTTTTCCAATTATGTAAAGCCACTTCAAATTTATCAAGAATCTTATCAAATAATTTATGCTCATCTACCAATTCTTGTAATAAGGGATGAAGTTTATCATATAAAATTGGTTGTGAATTAGGAGGGTTATAAGCATCGGGTGGATTCATTGGAGAAAATTCTTCTTCAGAATTTTTATCGACAATTTTCTGTATTTTTTCTGAACCTAGGTTATTCATTTACTGCACTCTTATTTATCTTTTAATGATTATTTAAAAAATATTTATTAATAAATCCTTGATAAATTACCAACTAAATTTTCCTCGAGAAAAATTGCCTTGGGAAATAAAATGTTATTTTCCAAATGAATGTGTAAATGTAAATCATTTTCAAATTCATCAAGTTTTTTGAATGTTATATTGTAAGTATTACATGCATCTTCAGGCAATTCATAATTATTTGTTATTGCGCGTATTTTTTTAAGTAGATTTCCAGCATTTTCATGTTCCATAATCATCATTGAAATAGGATTACGAACAGTACCAAAAGGTGATGGATCAATTTTTGTATTATTCTTTTGTGCATTTGAAAGAGAAAATATATAGGGGAATAAAATCCGTTCTTCTTTCATTAGGTGATGCTGTAGTTCTTCAGATGCATCATTAAAATATTCTTCAATCTTAAATAATTCAGGATGAGAATCACCATGAACTTTGGCAATTTTATTAGTAAATTCAGTTAGAATAGGTATATTTTCTTTTACGTATTTATGATGAATATTAATTATATAGTCTGTTAAAAAGCCAATTTCCCATTCCTTATAGTTTTGTACACTCTCAACCGATTGAAAAATTTTCTTCTCCAATTCTTTTGATAATTCTACAACTTTAAGGTTTTTATCATTGCAGACTTCAGAAATTGTCTTATTTCCACCGCAGCAAAAATCAATATTATATTTCTTGAATACTTCAGCAGTTTTATAATTATCTTTTACTATTTCGCCAATAGTAGATTTTAAATCTATTATATTGTTCATTTTTTCCTTTATAAATAAATTATTAATATTTAATAAAATTTAATCTAATATGGTTTTACTTTTCTTTTTTCTAAGTAAGAATCAACTGATAGAATTCCAGAACCAAACAGAAAGAAAATCACTAAAAGCACCAAAACTAATGTTGAAAGTTCAAGAGATTGTTCAACGCGTGCTAATCCTTCTTTTAAATGGAATAATAAAATTGCACCTAATAAAACTGGAATTTGAAGTAAAGCAGATAAACGAGTTAATAAACCTATTCCTAATAACACTCCACCAATTATATGTATTACAATTACATAGGAATACCACCAATACCATTGATCTGATCCAGTCAATTTTGTAAAAACCGAAGGTTCAACAAAAAGTATTATTCCCCGTACAAATAGAGCAAAACCCACAAATATTCGTATTAGAGAAAAAGCTGTATCTATATTTTTTTCAAACCATTTTTTTAACGAAAGATATGTATTCATAAATGCTCCAAATCATTTTGTTTTGAAATTGATAATTAAGTAATAGCCAAAATAAAGTGAATCTAAAGTAATAAATTAATCGAAAATTGGAACAGCTATAATTTGTTGAGTATAATTCGTATTTCAAAAACCAATGTCAATTTTATTTTTTAACTACAAAGACAACCTAAATCATTTTAAATGTATATTTTTTCTTTAGATTAAAATATTTATAAAATCGTTTTGGTTGGATTTTATTCAACCAAGAACAATTTTTGTATATTTAATTGATCATAATTTGGAATTTGTCCAATAACTTTGATTAACGATTCTTGTTTTTTGATAGTAAATTCATGATAATTGACAAAAAATAATTCTGCATTTTTACTACTTGGAATCAAATTTTTTGTATTCTTGAGAACTAAAATATTCAATCTTTTATAGAATGATGATTAATGAAAGCAAACCAAGTTTAATTCAAAATCCTTTTATCTTTTGTCTATTTGCAGAGTGGCAAAACAATCATTGCATTATTAAATACACTAATAACAAATCATTAAATGCACCCACAAAAATTACTAATTAATTTTTAGCACTTGGTATGTGGTTCTTGGTTAATTACGAGTACTGAACAGGCTCCTTTTAAGAATTGATCTTACCCTTATTAAAGAGATTTACAACATATTACTTAGTAAAAGAAACATGTGGATACCCTTATCATTTTTTGTTAATGGGCGGCATATTATGAAAGATACCCATTAAAATATAATCCACTTTATTGGTTAGTAGTTTCGTCTCTTGGCTTGTATAAATCTTGTACATTTAATATGGATAAATCAATTAAGTTGTATTTTTGACAAAGTTCCAGAATATTATATTTACATTGAATTATATTTATATAAACATCGAGTTTAACTTTTTCTGGATTAATGAGCTCAATGTAAATAGAAATTAAAATTTTTTACATTTAAACAATAAGTATAAAGTGACTTTTCTTCAAAAAAAAATTATTTTTTATTTTTATTAACCAAAATTTCAAAGAACATAAGTTACTTAACCTGCTGATTCAAACTTACTTGTAAGTTCCGGTAAATTACTATTAAGCATTTTTGTAACAACTGAAGTAAACCAACTAAAACAAATAATTGATAGAACTAAAACAAGAAACCAACTTGAAGTCCATATTCCTGTGAGAGTAAAAGTATATCCAAAAACGATCGGGAAGAAGAATCCACCCAAACCGCCTAGAACTCCAATAGCACCACCAACTACACCAACTTCATTTGGAAAATACTCCGGAATGAACTTGTAAACACCTCCCATTCCAATTCCCCACGCAATCCCTATTAAAAAAACTAATCCAGTAAAAATCCAAACATTTGCCTGGAAGAAAATTCTTGTAACTCCCCTAGCAATAAGTTCCTTTCTCTTGACTACTTTTCCAATTGAAACAACTGGTTCCTGCCACGATTCAATTTTTGGTAAAACTATCATATTATTATTTTCATGATGGGGCTTAACACCTTTTTTCATAAACTCAACTTTGGTTCCATCTATTTCAATAAAGTTTTCTTCTACCCTTGTTATCTTACCATCTCTATTTGCAATTACCCCATATCCTGGCGAATAGATTTCCATTCTTGGAAAAATTAAAAGAAAAGATAAAATAATTGATGCTCCGAATACACCATACATTACTTTTCGCGCACCAAACATATCAGAGAGCCAACCCCCAAGTGCTCGGAATAGCCCTGCTGGAACACTAAAGAGAGATGTTAAAAAACCAGCTGTAACTAGCGGAAGATAATAAGCATTGACGTAATATGGAATAAGCCATTGAGAAAAAGCTACAAAACACCCAAATACTAAAAAATAATACAAACCAAATCTCCATGGCCGTATATTTTTTAATGGATCGAATAATTCTTTAAATGATTTCCTTTTATTCGGAAATTTGTTTTGTGTAAAAACAACGAAAAGAATACCAGTAAAAGCTAAGATCACCGAATAAATTTTTGGTAACGTTCTCCAACCTTCAATGAAAGTATTATTTTCAGTCAATATCTCTAAAAGACTTGGGGCAAATAGTACTGTTAAAGCGGTTCCAATATTACCCACTCCAAAAATTCCTAATGCAGTTCCCTGTTTGTCTTTGGTAAACCATAAAGAAGTAAAAGCAATTCCACTTGCAAAGCTAGCGCCAGTAAGTCCAAAAAGAAAGCTTAGAAACGCAAACACTTCAAAACTGTTTGCAACACTTAATAGAAACATTGGGATGCTGCAAAAGAACAGCAATGCGCTGAATACAATTCTTCCTCCATACTTGTCTGTCAACATTCCAACGGGAAATCTAAATATAGAACCAGATAAAATTGGAAGCCCAAGTAACCAACCCACCTGAACACTATTCCAATTATATGTTCCAGTTTCCACAAGGAATGTTACTAATACGCCGTTTATTGTCCATGCAGCAAAACAAATCATAAATGCAAACGTATTTACAAACAAAATTTGATATGATTTCTTAATTGAATTTTCGATCATATTTTGTATGTCCTAGAAGTTAGCATTACTCAACAATTCTCAAATTTATTAGAATTCAAAAATGAATTTATCAAATAACCCAAATGTGTTTTCGTTCATCTATCTTTCTTGATAAATACTTTTTCAGATCAAAAATTTCAGACTTCATATAAATATCATTAATTATTTTTAGGTTTATTTATATTCCAACTTGATTTGGGATTTCTAACATTCTTTCTGTCCCAGTTCCAAATAACTTTTTGATAAGGTCGCCATAAATAACTTAATGGAAAAACAAGTAAATGTACCAAACGAGTAAATGGAATTATCAAAAAAATAAAAAATGCAATTATTATGTGTAGCTGAACTATAAAAGGAAGCATTGCAACTGCATCTATATTAGGATAAAAAGTAAATATTGATCTTAGATACGGTGAAAGTATAGTGGCGAACCAAGACGAACCCCATCTATTAGAATAAGCAACCCAAAGTCCAAAAAATATTTGAGATAATAATAGTAATTCTAAAATGATGTCCATAATATTAGTAACTTTTCTCAATCGGGCATCTGATATTCTTCTATAAAATAAATTACTTAAGCCGACTAGTGTAAGTATTCCCCCAGTGAAAGCTGATATTTCAAGGATTATCAATCTTGCGGGCATTTGATTCCAAGCTAAAATTGAAGATGGAAATAAAAATGCTGTTAAGTGTCCAAAGAATAAAAACAAAATCCCCCAATGAAAAGGTACAGATCCCCAGTATAATTTTCTTGTTTCCAAAAATTGAGACGATAACGATGAGAATTTAAACTTTGTCGCTTTATATTTATAGATTGTTCCAACAAAAAACAGCAACAGAGCTGCGTATGGTAAAACAATAAAAAAAATAATATTAAATATATTCATTTAAGTTACCTTAATTTTTCTATAGACAATTCCTTTGTAATTTGATGAGTGTAATTATTATCAAATATCCGATCTACAGTAAGTTCAGGAAAATCATTATGCAGCATAAGTAGTAATGTTTTAATAGTGTAAATGTATATTAAGCTATAAGATTTATCATGATCTATCAATGTTTTATGATGTTTTTGATAAATATTTCTTTTTTTTTCAATGTGTATTAAATCAAATTCCGATTCAATTTTTTTTAAAGCTGGATAAAGAATATATGAAATAATATCTTCAAGTAATTCTTCATTTTCCAATTTTGGCATTAACTTTATTACGTTTGGTAAATGATCAGCTAATTCATTCCCACATTCATTTCCGGCTTTTTTATGCTCTTTACTCAAATTAACAAGCAACTCCCCTCTTTTATAATCATCACCAAAAAGCACGTATCCAAGATCAAGAGTAGTTAATGCCTGAACATCAAAGGAACGTGTGTAGATTTCTTCCCAAGATTTTTTATTAATAATTTTTGAAAAATCACAAAAGTTATTAAAAATTTTTGAAGCTTCTGGATATTTAATAGTTAAATATTCTTGAACCTTTTCAATTTTTTCAATCAAGGAACTTTCAGGATATGAAAACACATCAGCATAAATCTCATAACTTTTTAAAGCTTCTCTATTTAACATTAAAGTCCTCTCTGTGGAATCTCTCTAAAACCAAATCCAGTTGATCCTTTTACATCACCTGTAAATTCCATCATTTCGATTGCTTGTTCACGATGCGCTGGTGGAATATTGAATCTATCTTCAAATTTGGCAAGGGATGTTAATCGATATATGTCATCTGCAGTTTCTTCGTTTAAGTTTACTTCTGTTAAGGAAACTCTTGCTAATTCCGCATTAATATCACCAACAGTTATGTGTCTGCGATGAATCCTAACAGCTAATTGTTTTTTAAGTACTTGAATTAATTTTTCTTCATTTCCCGTACCAAATAAATTTGCCATATATTTAATAGGAAATCTAGCTTGATCAATAGTTTGAATTATAGAGTTTGAACTAGTGTTATATTTGTAATGTTTATTCCAAAATTTTGCAATAGGATCAAGTTTCTCTGCCTGCGTTGAATTATCGGTTTCTGTTAACGATGCCATAATAGGCATCATTGGAGGAACATAAAATAGCATTGGCAAAGTTCGGTATTCTGCATGTAGCGGAAGTGCCATACCCCATTTTTTAACAAATTTATAGATTGGTGAAGTTTGTGCAGCTTTTAAAGTTGAATCCGCAATTCCGTTTTTCTGTGCAAATTGAATTACTTGTTCGTCATACGGATCAAGAATAAGATCAAGCTGACTATTTATCAATTCGTTTTCAGGTACTGAAGCTGCGGCTTCAATTTTTTCTGCATCATATAACAAAACTCCTAAATAGCGAATTCTTCCCACACACGAATGCATGCATGCAGGGGCATATCCAGCTTCTAATCGGGGATAACATAAAATACACTTTTCAGATTTCCCAGTATTCCAGTTATAGAAAGATTTTTTGTACGGACAAGCTGAAACACACATTCTCCATGCACGGCAGACTTTTTGATTTATTAGAACTATGCCGTCTTCACCTCTTTTGTAAATTGCGCCGGATGGACAAGATGCAACACAAGCAGGATTTAAACAATGATTGCAAATTCTTGGTAAATAAAACATAGCCATTTTTTCCAATTGAAACATTGCTTCACATTCAGCTTCTGTTAAATTCTCTAAATTGGGATCCTGACGGGCATATTCTAGTGTACCGCTTAAATCATCATCCCAATTTGGTCCTCCTTTTATATCAATCTGTTTTCCAGTAACCAGCGAGATAGGTACAGCAGTAGGCTGATCATTGCTTGCAGGAGATTCTATTAGGTCCAAATACTTATATGTCCAAGGTTCATAATAATCATCAAGTACCGGCAAATAAGGATTGTGAAAAATATTAAGTAACCCTTTTAACTTCCCTGATCCGCGAAGATTTATTTTATCATTACCATTTCTCTTCCATCCACCCTTATAAATGTCTTGATCTTCCCATTTGGTTGGGTAACCAGTTCCGGGTTTAGTTTCAACGTTGTTCCACCACATATATTCAGCACCCTTCCTGTCTGTCCAAATATTTTTACATGCAATCGAACAAGTGTGGCATCCTATACATTTATCTAGATGAAATACCATTGCTATTTGTGATCTCACATCCATATTATTATTCTTATATTGGTGATTTTTTTGTTTTTATATTTAAGTATGTTCATTAATTAGTATCATTAAATTCCATCGAATTAATTTCAACTTTGGTTATTACTTAAGAAAAATTTATTTTCATTTTTTTCAATTTCATAAATCAGAAATTTACACTAGTCATTTTTTTTACATATACATGAGTATCTCTATTAGGTGCTGTTGGACCCCAATAATTGAAATGAAAAGAAAATTGACCATACCCTCCAGCAAGCAAATTTGGTTTTAAATGTGTTCTTGTTATACTATTGTTTCCGCCTGCTCGTTTATTACCACGTATTTCAGATTTAGGGATCGTAATAGTCCTTTCAACTGTATGATAAACAATGCAGACACCTTTAGGAATTCTAGAACTTACAACTGCACGAGTGCAGTAAACGCCGTTATCGTTAAAAACTTCCACCCAGTCATTATCTTTTATTTCTAATTCATTTGCATCAGCTTCACTTAACCAACAAGGTTCACAACCTCTCGATAGGGTGAGCATTCTAAGATTATCCATGTATGTTGAATGTATATGCCATTTTCCATGTGGAGTCAGACAGTTTAAGGCTTTGCCTTTTATTTCTTTTGATGTTTCATTTAAATCTCCGAAAGCTTCAGGTTTTGGCGAAGGTTTATACGTTGGAAGATGTTCACCATATTTAATATACATTTCATGATCAAGATAAAAATGTTGCCTACCTGTTAAGGTTCTCCAAGGTACCAATCTTTCAATATTATAAGTGAATGCTGAATAAGCTCTTCCATTATTCATTAAACCCGACCATACCGGTGAAGTATTATATCTTCTCGGCTGCGCTTGTAAATCCTTAAAGTTTAATCTTAAATCTTTAGTTCCTTCAGCCAAATCCGCTAGAACAAGTCCAGACTTAACTTCCATATATTTGTATGCACGTTTAGTTAGTTCTCCATTAGTTAATGAAGAAAGATGAAGTACTGCGTTAGCAGCAGAAATTGCTTCTTTGAGAGATGGATAAATTTTTCCATCAATTTTTTCCTTAGGGAAATGGTTCGAAATTAGCATTTCTTCATAAAAATCTTCACAATTATAATAATTTCCATGAGCACTAAGTCCTGTCTTCTTAATATTTTCTCCTAATGAAATAAATTTATCGTATATCTTTGTATAATCTCTTTCAATAATAGAAATTTTGTGCATTGTTTTACCAGGAATAGCTTCGCATTCATTTGTAAACCAATCATTTATTCCCGACTGAGATATTTCATCAGGAGAATCATGCGAAAGAGGGACGGTAACTACATCAATTTGCGGTTGATTAAAATTAACTTTTGCAAGTTCACTTGTTTTTAATGCAACTGCCTTAAAAATTTCCCAATCAGATTTTGATTCCCAAACTGGAGCAATTGCCGCTGATAGAGGATGAATGAATGAATGCATATCTGTACTATTTAGATCATCTTTTTCATACCAAGATGCAGCTGGTAAAACAATATCAGAATATAGAGCAGATGAATCCATTCGAAAATTTAAATCAACAACCAAATCCATTTTGCCTTCGGGCGCAACATCATGCCATTTTACTTCTTCTGTTCGATCTTCACTATCTTTTGCAATCAAATTGGAATTAGTGCCAAGATAATGTTTTAGAGCATATTCGTGCCCTTTCATACTTCCTGAAATTGCATTACCTCGCCATATATACCACACGCGCGGAAAATTTATTTCATTATCAGGATCTGCAATTGAATATTCAATTTCTCGTTTCTTTAGTTTTTCTAAAACATAATTTTTAATATCTTCTGCATCATTACTGTGTGCTTCCTTTGCTATATTCAAAGAATTTTTATTGAACTGAGGATAAAACGGCATCCAACCCATTCTCACAGATTTGAAAATCAAATCCCCCATATGTTTATTAGTTAATTCATTTTTGGGACCTGTGCTATAATCCGATGTAAGACCATCATATCGATATTGACAGGTATTTATATAATGCCAGATAGGTGTTTGCTGAAGCCGTGAACTGTTTACCCAGTCTTTTGCAAATGCAATTGCACCCCAAGAGTCCGATGGTGCAAGTTTTTCTTGTCCTACATAATGATTTAAACCGCCACCGTTTTTACCGATGCATCCACAAAGCATTAAAGCCATAATACCAGACCGGTACATAAGGTTATTATGATACCAATGATTTACTCCAGCACCGATGATTATCATGCATTTACCTTCGGTAATTTGCGCCGTATTTGCCCATTCTCTAGCGTAACTAATTACTGTTTGTGAATCAATACCTGTAAATATTTCTTGCCAAGCTGGTGTATAAGCAGAATCTTGATCCGAATAATCTAAAGGATAATCTCCATTAAGTCCTCTGCTAACTCCATATTGCGCCATGGTTAAATCATAAACAGTGGTAACGACAATTTTTTCACCGATTTTATTTTTGATAAATTTTACTGGAACACCACGATTGCGATTTTTATTCAAGCCATATTCAACAAATTCTACTTGATATATATCATCATTATCATCAATGAAAGTAAGCATAGGATCATACTTGGAATTATCAGCAGAATTTTCATACTTCATATTCCAATTTCCTTTATCCTTATCCCATCTATGACCTACGCTTCCTTTCGGCACAATAAGTCTTCTTGTTTGCGAATCAATATTTAGGAATTTCCAATCACCGTTTGAAATATTTTGATATTCTTCAATTTGATTTGCACGTAATAAACGACCTGGTTTATAAATTCCTTTTTCGTTGTTCAATTCTACTAGATAGCTAGAGTCTGTATATTTTTTTACATAATTTATAAAATATGGTGTTTTCTTTTCATGATGAAATTCATTTAAAATAATGTGAGTTACTGCCATCCAAAAAGCACCATCACTTCCCGCATGTAAAGGTATCCACTGGTCCGCATATTTAGCAACTTGATTAAAATCAGGTGCAAACACAACTGCTTTTGTTCCATTATGACGTGCCTCTGCGAAAAAATGACAGTCAGGCGTTCTTGTCATATTAAGGTTTGCTCCCATTACCGCAATCATTTTTGAATTGTACCAATCTGCGCTTTCACATACGTCGGTCTGCTCTCCCCAGATTTCAGGTGAAGCATTTGGTAAATCACAATACCAATCATAAAAACTCAAATTCACTCCACCAAACAATTGTAGAAATCTGCTTCCCGCTGCATAGCTCAGCATAGACATAGCCGGAATTGGTGAAAACCCAACAACTCGGTCAGGTCCGTATTTTTTTGCTGTATAAATATTTGCAGCAGCGATAATTTCAAGAACTTCATCCCAGGTAGTTCTTCTAAATCCACCTTTTCCTCTAGCTTTCTGATACACATTTCTTTTTTCATGATCATTCTGCAAATTTTCCCATGCTTTTATGGGATCTCCTGTTTTAATTTTCTCGTTACGATAAAAATCAATTAACGTCCCTCTAACAAGTGGATATTTTATTCTAAGTGGACTGTACAAATACCATGAAAATGAAATTCCTCTTTGACATCCGCGTGGCTCATAAGGAGGAAGATTGCTTTCAAGTAATGGATAATCTAATTGCTGTGTTTCCCATACAACAATTCCATCTTTAATATGAATCTGCCACGAACAGCCCCCTGTACAATTTACACCATGCGTACTTCTTACTATTTTATCATGTTGAAAACGATTTCTATAAAATTCTTCCCATTTTCTAGTATTAGGAGAAAATATGTCTTTTATCCAAGTCATAATTCACTTATTAATTTTTAATTATTGATGTAATGCATTAACACTTAGCTTTTTAACACGTTGCCAGTATAACAGCATTGCTAATAAAATTATGTCCAACATTAGAACAGTAAATAAAACAAAATTTGCATCACTACTTCCAGTATGGTTTTGAGTTAAATTCCAATTATCTGAATAATACAGATATGCCATTAAATATTTAATCTCTTCATCAGTTAAGGGGCTTTCAGCAAAATTATTTATCATTGCAGGGAAAGGTGGGTTTCTAATAATACCATCAACACCAGCTGCACTAAGGCGTGTAAATGCAGCACTTAAATCCACCGCGATATTTCCACCTGTGAAGACACCCGGCAATTGTACATTATGACAACTAATACAAGGTGCTGCACCGTTGGTAAATTTTTTTGTTCCTTCGAAAAGTGCTTTACCGCGTTGGATAAACAAATCGGTAACGCTTGTTGCATCGAATATTTGCTTTGGTGTTCTTACATCCGGATTATTCGGATCCGGACTATTCAAGGTGATATAATTAATCACCGCTTTAATTTCAATATTACTAAGTTGCTGATCAGGCATCACAGCATTATTATTCTCTTTAAAAAGAGATACAGCTGTTGAATCGCCTTGTGTGATAAGAGATTGCGATGAACTAATAAATTTTAATAACCAATTTTCTTCTCGTCTAATATGAATGTTTGCCAAATCAGGTCCGATTCTTTTCCCTTCACCAATTGTATGGCACGACAAACACTTTTCAGAAAATATTTTTTCACCGGAGGGCTGTGAATAATTAAAATTTAGTAGAGAACTCAAAAAAATGAAGATAAATAAATAATTTATTTTTTTCATAAATCCATTTTCTAAAAGAATTACTCACTAGCAATTTTGTTTTGCAGAACTTTTATTCTGATTATAAAATAGTTATTATTACAAGTATTGTCAATTGAATAATTTTATATTAATTAAAATTTGTGATAATTGTTTACTTCGAAATTATACTTTAACTCTATTGTGAATTTAAAAAAATTTTAAAATGATGTCCTATATATTTAAGTCTTGTTTACAAACGATTTTCTGCTTCCAAAAAAGAAGTGTTGATTATTAATCAAAATATGTGAGGATACCTAAACAACTTTTTATTAAACCAACCCATTATCAAAGTCAAAAAATGTAAAATAATAAATGGAAGATGATGATCTTAATTATTTAAGCTGTAAAGTCATCTTGAATGAGATTTAGAAATTTTGCGAAAAAATTGACAATTGATAATAAAGCTCGGAAAATAAGACTAACAATAGAACAGTTGAATAATCCAAAAATCAAATTTAAATTAACCCTCATATATCGTATTAATGTATGAAGGTTGATTATTTTTACTTTAAAAGTGACATTTTTATTGTTTCAATATAATTCCCAGAATACAAATGGACAAAATAGGTTCCACTTGCTAATTTTGATCCATCAAACAAATAGCTATATTTCCCAGCACTTTGATATTTATTAACTAATTGTGAAACTTCATTTCCTAAAATATCATAAATTATCAGCTTTACGTATGAGTTTTCTGAGATATTGTATTCAATTTTTGTTGTAGGGTTAAATGGATTGGGATAATTTTGATTTAACGAAAATTTATTTGATATTGTTTTAAATTTTTGAACGTCGGTTATCTTTTCATCATTACTCCAACCAATACTTCCAATAATTACTCCAGAAGTGGACGGATCTTCACTATCAGCTAAAACTGATAATGACTCACCTGTTTTTGCCATAAAAAAGTAAGTTACAGATATCTCTGTACCCAGAGGAATACCAAAAAAATATGTGGTCGAAATTTCTTGCTGTCTAGCTCTTAAAGCTTCAACAACTTTCCCACTTGGTAATTTCATTGCTCCCCAAGCATCAATGTGAATATTATAGATAGTTACATCTATATTTGTCATATATAATTCCCCAGATGAATAAGATTTGGATTCAACTGAATCTTTAACAGTCCAAATTTTATCAAATGTAAGAGGAAAGTCATATTGCCTAAAAGGTGGAATATTTCTCGATATAATCTCATTTATAGTAGTGATACCATTGTCAGTAAAAGAATTGTATGAAACACTTCCTATTTCTGTAGCATTTGAAGAATTATAAAATGACCATGTTTCACTTATTCCTGATAAACTTGAATCAGAATCCAATTCAAAGTTTAAGTAAGTAGCTACATCAGAATTTGCAAAAGAATCGGCATATGGTGTAGTAGAAGTTAACACAGAGGTAAGTTCTAAAAATGTGTGTGGTGTTAAATGAGTAAAATCCCATTGATTATTACCGCCTGGTTGACCAATATTTATAGTTTCGGTAAGAGTATCGACGAATGTAATATTTGTTTTACCTACAGCGAATAAAGTACTATAATCGTTTTGAGTAATAGTAATTTGTGAAAATTCAACTGACGCGTTAAAGAGAAAAAAGCAAAAAAATATTATGTATAATTTTTTCATAACACTTCTCGTTTTGTTTATTGCTAATATAAGATAATAGGTTTTATTTAAACTTCCTATAACATTTATTAGAATAGAAAGAAATTAAATTTTTAAATCACTTTAAGTTAGAATTTGATTATAAACTACATTCCAAATTATTGTTTTGCCATTTTATATTAACTATTTTTAACTTTAATTAAATACCAATAATGAAAAATTGAAATTATTTCATTAGGCATTCATTTTAATTATTTTATTTTCATTTATAAATGAAATTTGTTCCTTTTTAATTTGTTTTAAACCTTCTTGAATAAATCCAAAAATGATTATCCAAGCTGTAATACCAAGTATTAAATATTTCAAGTGAAACGGCAGATACAAAGGTGAATTCCATATCATATGCATAATTGCTGCAATAAAAAAAATTCTTGTAAATCGCGGGTCAGAAAACATGGAAAATTGGAATTTATTATTTCCTTTAACTTTCCATAGTGCTGCACCACACATGCCAGTCCATACAATATGACCACAAGGTGATAACATTCCCCTTAACATAATATTATCCATCATTGCTGTAGGGGATGGATCTACTAATCCGTTGTAAAGGGCATATCCAGCGCTCTCAAAAGCTGCAAAACCTACGCCTACAGCAGCACCAAAAAGTAAACCATTTAACGTGTAACTATATTTTCTAATATTTGCAACAATTAATAATGTTAAAATTTTTCCAGGCTCTTCAACAATACCAGCAACAGAAGCTCCAAGCCAATTAAGTTTAAGCGCATCACTTACCTGAAATAAAATTAAGGAAATTATAATTGATAAGATCCCACCCATAAATACTAAACGAATAACTTGATAAAGTGAAATATTTCTCCGAGCATTAACCTCAACAAAAAAAATTAAGGCAGAAATTGGAACGGCAAATGAACCTACAATAATTAATCCTGGTACAAGATTAATATTTTGAAATTCTTTCCAACCCTGAACAAATAGAAAATAAACAACCACTGCTCCTATAAAAGTTTTAAAGAATACCCATGGTCTTGGCCAATTTGTATCAACGTCTTCAATATTTGGTGTTGTAGATTTTGTTCCAACTGTAAAATATTCTTCAATTTCATCAGTCGAATGTTTTTTCAAAACATCCTCAAAAAATTCTTTAATATTGAATTCTTCAAGTTTTTCTATTCCGGCAAGATTTGTCACTCTATCACTTACTTTTATAGTAAATGGTTGATGCTCATTTTCATTCGATTGAGAATTTATTTTTTGGGAGGTATTAAATTCATCTTCATCCATAAATTACCCTGGTTTTTAAATTCATATGCGAAAAATATATATTCTATCTTGATTTAGATTTTTAAAAATCATTTTCTCATCAAGAAAATTTAAAAGGATAAGATGTCAATATTTACAGATATTTCAACTACAATTTTGGATTTTTCTTGTTAAATAGCAAGAAAAATAAGGATCTATGATCTTAATTTATAATAATAAAATTCATAATATTTATAAAAGTTTGCTGGAATTTCTCTAATTAATTATAATAATAAGTTTAGTTGATTTTTACTTTTTTTTAATCTTGCTCTTAAGCCTAATCTTACTCTATCTTTTAAAGCGATTAAGAGTAAGAATAAGATTATGAGTAAGAAAAAGATTTAATATTCGTCAACAATAAAAATCTTATTTATAAAAAATTGAGATGTCTCATCAAAAAGCTATTCGACATGTCGCAAATTTGCAATTGTCATTTCGATTCCGAAGTTTTTATGAGGAGAGAAATCTCAAAGCTTAAGTTTTACTTAATAATTCATTTTTGAGATATTTCAGAAAAAAGATACGATCTTTTCAAAATTCCGAACCATCCAAAAAATTTATAAAAACTAATAATTCATGCTAATGCAATAATTAAAATATTACAGAAAAATGCAATATTTGATAGCCAGACCATAAGGATATTCGACTTTCATTTTTGATAATTTATTTTATCTCATTAGAATAAACAATTTTGGGGATAGATTTTAAATATTCCCAAATCGCATTTATTTCATAATCAGTTAAAAGATTATATTTTTGCATTGGATATTCAAGTTTAGTTCCATTAAGATTTTTACCGGTTTTTAAAACTTTTGTGAATAATTCTAAGTTCCAATTACCTAAACCGGTTTTATCCATTGTTAAATTCTTTGAGTAAGTTATTAAATCGTTATCTGGATTTGTAAAAACATTACCTCCACCAAAGTATCCCTCGGATTTTTCAGGTTCAAAAACATTTACAGATGAAAAATCTCTACCATGACAACTGTAGCATTCATATTTTGCAGTAGCAAGATATTTTCCATAAGCAATTATATTATCCATTGGTGGAGAACTAATTTTTTCTTTTGGATAAGGCAAAGGTTCAAATGCGAGATTCATTAATATTTTAAATAACAGAGACGGATCGTTTTCTCCCGCTAAACTTTGTACAGGTTTAACCATTTCATTTTCTGATTTTAAAAATGCAACTATTGAAAAAATATCTTCATCTGATAGATTTGGAAAACGACTCATCCAAGGAGGAGTGAGCTTTCCTTCTTTTGTAATTCCAGTTCGTAATAAATAAATAAGTTCACCATCGGTATAACGACCAATGCCATATTTTACATCTTTTGTGATATTTGCAGAGTAGCTTGTTCCCATAGGACCATAGCTTGAAAAAACACGACCCCCTAATGTTCCGTCATTAGAAATATGACAAATAGCACAATTCATTGAAACAATTTTTTTACCTTCTGCTAATCTAATACTATTTATTTCAACCGTAATATCTTGGGCTTCATTTTTATAGTGAGGTGGATAACTTGCATTGAAGTATATTATTGCGACTACTACTAATGATAAAATTATAGCAATAAGGATTACCAATATTTTTAATATTTTCATGTTTATCCTCTTTAGAAATTTTGAAAATAAATATTAAAATATAAATAGCCCATAGGAAAAAATTGTACGTATAGGACAAATGTTAAAAATAAATATGTCCGTTTGCTCCTTTTCTTTCTTTTAGATAAGAAAGTGGTGTTAAGTTTGAGAAATGCTTAAAATCTCTAATAAAATGAGATTGATCGAAATATTTACATAAATATGCAATTTCAGTTAATGAATTTTTATTTTGATTAATTAACTTAACGGAATTTACAAATCTATGATATTTAATAAAATATTCGGGATTGGTGCCTAGAAATTCTAAAGCTTTTCTATGTAATTGTCTTGAAGAAATGTTGAGCAACTTTGCCATTTCAGAAATTGTTGATTTATTTGAAAGCAAAAAATGTAGTGCATTAATAAAACAAAACATTTCACATTTTTTTTTGTTTTTCTCTAATAAATTTTTAAGTTCAAAAAAGACAATTTGTTTTCTTTTAGAAAAATTATCTACTTCAATAAGTTTATACCATAATTCCTGAGCATTAGGGAAAATTTCGTTCAACTCAATTGCTTCATTTGTTATTTTGTATGCGGGTATGTTAAATAAACTTTTTAGTGCAAAAGGATAAAGTTGAATTCCAAAAAAAGCATGATGCCCTTGTGGAGTTAGACTAATTGGAATTGTATTAATACCATTTATAAAAAACTTTGGCACTAAATTAAACTTTTCATATTTTCCATATTGATATTTTACTTCAGCAGACAAATTGAAAATTACTTCAACAAAACCACTGGGAAGAATAATTTCTTTTTGATAAAATGGTATTCCATCAACTTGCCAAACTACATTGCAAATTTTGTCAAGTTCATTATCGTAAAAACGAGATGTCTCTACTTTCATAAAGAATAATGATATGTTATACCAATAGGTCTTTCTTTAAATATAAGACACCGTGTCGATAATTTCAAATAATATTTTTGACTAATGTTTTAATTTGAAATCAAAAAAAAGTCCGTATTCAGTTCTAAAATTTGATCTAATACTAACTGAAAAGCTTATTTCACATTTCTTCTGAAACTTAAAATTTATATTTGACAAGATAAATTATCTTGCAACTAACTCAACTCGTCTATTTAATTTTCTCCCTTCATCAGTTTGGTTCGTTGAAACTGGTGAAAGAGGTCCAACACCATAAGCTGAAAGTCTATTTGCATTAATACCATATTTTTTAATCAGTTCATTTACAACAGAAGTTGCACGTTGCTGAGAAAGATTCATGTTGTACTCTAATTTACCATTCATATCAGAATGCCCAACAACATATAAATTCAAATTGATATCATTTTTTAGAAGACTTGCAATTTCCTTTATTGTTGATGTAGATTCTGATTTTAAATTTGCATTATCAAAATCAAAGAAAATACTATATAGTGCAATTTTACCGGTAGTTTTTAGAGCATTTAGCATATTGTCAGCATTTATTAAAATAAGGTCATCTTTCATTTTGGTTTCTTCAATTATATCAATCATGTAAATTTTCTTATGCTGACTGTATTCTTTACCACCAATAATCACATAAGTAGTTTTGGATCCATTTAATAATTTACCAGCGATATAACAAGTACCGCCTACTGATGCTGATCCAGCTCCTAATAATATGTTTGAATTAGTAGGGTAATTATTTTTGTTATAGAATATCCCAAGCCAAGATCCTCCTCCAACTTCCTTTGAAATATTTCTATCTTTATTTATGCCTTTTGCGAGAAATTTGAATCCAGATTTTTCCATGGTTTTTAAATAATTTGAAAAAATTTGAGTAATTGTAATATTACCACTAAGCTCGTAATAGATTCTTGTAAATTTTCCCTCAATGTCTATCCAATCGCTTATTGTTTTATAACCTGACACTGGTCCAGTAGCTATGGAATATTGATTATATTCCTGTTCGTCATAAAAAACAATGTACGAACCTGGATACCTGCTAATTAAGGGATGGTCTTTGCTGTTTATTAAATCTTGCTGAGCAAAAAAAATGTTACTAAATGATATAACAATAATAAATTGAATAAGTATCTTTTTTCTCACTGTGTTACCTATATAAATTTTAAAAACATTAAACAGATTAAAATCATTTTAAAATAATTTTATTTCATTAAAATCATTTTGCCCATTTGATAATTTACTTCCGTTTTCAAAATATAAATGTAAGCTCCACTAGCCATATTTGCAGCATCCCAAGTAACATTATATTTTCCAGCAGGGAGTTTATTATTAACAAGTTCTGCAACTTGTTCACCAAGAATATTGTAAATCTTTAAATTAGCGTAAGAAAAATCAGGTATGGTAAATTTTATATTCGTTGTGGGATTGAATGGATTTGGATAATTCTGCTCAAGAGTAAATTTGTTTTGTATACCGCCATCAATTTCTTTTACATCTACTGGATAATTATCAAAGGTAAAATTATCAATAATAAACCACGTACCAATATGCGGTGTTTGGTTTTCTGGCGGTAAGATTGTTATACTAATGCTGCCATGATCTGGTTGCCAATTTGGTGGATTATTTGCATCGTATTCCATTACTATATCCAATTCCTGAAAGGATGTTGTACCTGCAGCAATTGTCGCACGTCCTTCTGCTCCTCCACCAACACTTAGGTTTATAAAAGCAATTTCAATATAAAGCATATCTCCATCTTGAGGGCTGAACTTGTATTGCCCAGAGAATTTACTAAAACGTTCTGAGAGCGGAAATGTTTGTTGTGTTTGAGAACCAGTATATAATATAGGTGGATTTGGAAATCCCCCAATACCAATCACTTCTCCTCTAACAGCAAAATTACCACTGTAGGCATCAGTTGATTTGGTAATATTTTCAAAGCCGGGAATACTACTAGATGTCCAATTAATAGGAGTACTTCCTGACCAGTTTTCAAAACCAGCATTTGGAATAGGATTTTGTGCTTGTATAAAATTTAATTGCCAAACTAACAATAGAACAATAATTAATTGTTTCAGAAACCAATGTCTCATTTTTAACTCCGATGCATTTAATTTATCTCAAAATAAGTTTATTGTTAAATGTATTTTACAAGTACTGGTTTTTCAATTACTCATTTGCGGTATTTTTAATTTTGGGGAATAGTTAAAAAGCTGCGAGAATTATTGGATTGATAAGAAATTAAACTGGTCGAATTGTTAAATCATTTTTACATATTAAATAATTATTTAAAAAGAATTGAGTTTTATATTAATCTATCTTTGATTGCTTTATTAACAGCTTCAGCACGTGAGTTAACATGTAACTTTTTATAAATATTTTTAATATGCACTCTAACCGTGTGACCACTAATGTAAAGGGAATCTGCGATGAACTTATAATTATCTCCGATACAAAGTTTTTCTAATATTTCCGATTCTCTCTTCGACAATGGGGATTGAGAATTTAAGTGAAAGGAAGAAATTATTCTTCTTGCAATACCAGGACTTATCGGTGAGCCACCTTCTGTTACTTCCTTAATTGAATTAAGTAGTAAAAGAGGCGGTGTTTCCTTCAAAAGATATCCGGTAGCTCCAGCACAGAGTGATTTAAAAATTGATTCATTATCTTCTTGAATTGTTAGCATAATAAAATCCGTTGATGGTAACTTTTCTTTTAATATTTTAACCCCTTCTATTCCACTCATTTCAGGTAGATTTATATCCATCAAAATAACATTAACCGGTTTTTTAATAATTGCTTCCATAGCTGTTTCTAAATCATTATAAGTTTGTTTGCAAGAAAAACCAGGAGACCTATCAATAATTAAAGCAAGCATTTTTCTGATCTCATAATCGTCATCTACAATAGATACTGTAATATCTTTAATATTTTGGTTCATTTTAGTAAATATTATCTTATTTAAAAATGATAAATTATATAAATTTTTCAATTACTCATTTGAGGTATATTACCAATTAGCATTATCGAACTTCCCTCGGTAGGTTTAGAAGTAATTTGCAATTCACATCCTATTTTTTTGGCTCTATTTATCATATTATTTATTCCATATCCTTTTGATTTCATATTTAAATCAAATCCCTTACCATCATCATTTATATGTATGGTGAAAAGATCATTTACAGCAACTTCAATTGTTACTTTTTTTGCTGAAGAATGTTTAATGCAATTATTTATTGCTTCTTTAAAAATCAGCATTATTGCTCTGCGATATTCCATCGGTAAATTAATTTTTTTCATTGGTTCATTTAATCCTATGACATTAAATCGAACATCAGTATAATCAAAAATGGAATTCCCAAAATCTTTAAGCCTGTTTATTGTATCAAACAATGAATCTTTTGTGGGATCTATAACCCAAATGAAATCCCTCATACCAGATGAAAGTTCCTTTGTATTTTCTTCTATTTTTAATAGATATTGATTTAATAAATTATTGTTTTCTACTTCAGTTTTGGCGAGTTCAATAAACAAAGAAATTTTCGTTAGTTTATTTCCGGCTTCGTCATGAAAATCAGCTGCGCTTTGTTTTCTTACTTCTTCTCTTTCTTTAAGTTTTGCTGCCTCAATCTTTGCATGAGTTTCAATTTCTTTTTTTGCAGAATTGATTCTGAATTTTATAAAAAGAAATACTACAAAAAAGAATGAACTAAAATAAATAAGATAAGCATACCAACTCAACCATGGGGGTGGAAAAATGACCAACTTTATTGACATTCCCTTAGTATTCCACTGTTCATCATTATTGGAACCTTTTATGTGAAGTATATATTGTCCCGGATTAAGATTTGTATAAGTCACACTTCTGCGGAATCCTGCATCAATCCAATTATTATCAAATCCTTCAAGCATGTGTGCATATTGATTCTTTTCTGGTAAAATATAATTTAATGCTGCGTATTCGAACGTTATTACATTTTTATCATGTGATAGCTCAATATAATCAGTCATATAAATTGGCTTGGATATCGTAAAAATTTCATCTTTAGAATTATTTTTTAATGGTACAGTTTTATTAAATAATTGAAAGTCAGTAAAACAAATTGGCGGTATGAAATTATTCTGTTTAATACTATCAGGCTGAAAATAATTAAATCCATTTATTCCACCAAAAAACATGATTCCTTGCTTATTTTTAAAATACGAATTTTGATTAAATTCATTGCTTTGCAATCCGTCTTTTTCATTAAAAATTTTTGTAACAATTTCCTTCTTTGGATCAAATCTAATTAATCCCTTGTTTGTACTAAGCCAAAATTTCTGATCATCATCTTCAAGTAATCCATAAATTACTTCATTAGGAAAATTATCAGCTTTACCAAATTGTTTGAAATTAAATTTAATAGAAACATTTTCAGCCTTTTCAAACATTTTTTCCTCGAGTGGAGTAGTCAATTTATTCAAACCGCCAGATGTTCCAATCCATAACTGATGGCTGCTGTCTTCAAATATTGACAGAACAATGTTATTACTTAAGCTATTTGGATCATTAATTTCATTTTTTATATAAATAAATTTTTCACTTTTTCGGTTAAATAAATTTAAACCTCCCGTAGGTGTTCCCAGCCAAAAATTATTTTTGCTATCAATATACATACAATAAACAAAGGAATGTGAGGGTCCGTTTCCATCTATGGAAAATGAATATTGTTTTGTGATTTTGGTATTGGGGTTGAACGCTATCAAACCATCACCTCCAGTTCCAATCCAAAACAATCCCGTTTTGTCTTCTAATATAGATTGAATCCGGAGAGGTATTTTTGATAATTTTATTTCCTTGAATGAAATATCTTTAATTTTATTTGTTTCTGAATAATTAAACATATTAAGTCCGCCGTTACGTGTACCCACCCATATATTCCCAGATTTGTCCTCGTATAATGAAAGTATATAATTTGAATTGATGGAATTTATTTTATTTGCAATATTTTTGAATATAATATTTTTGTTTGTTTTTCGGTTATATGCATTCAAACCATCTGGAGTGCCAAGCCATAAAATTTTATTTCTGTCTTCCAAGATTGGCCCAATACTTTTATGACTGAGTGTATTTTTATTTGCATGTTTAAATTGAACAAGAGTAAAATTTTCAACTAATCTATCGATCTTATTAATTCCGCCATAAGTACCCACCCAAATTATTCCTTCTTGCGATTCATAAAGCGAGACTACATTATTATGTGCCAAACTATATGGATCATTGGGATTGTTGGTAAAATGATTTATTAATCTTCCATCTTTACTATATTGAAATAATCCGTTATTACTTCCTATCCAATAAAATTCTCCGGCAATCAAAATATTATTGAATATTGTTTTTTTCTCGTTTATAAAAGTTGGGCTTTTTATGAGTAATGAAGCATTGTTTGCATTATCAATTTTTACTAGGCCAGCACTACAACATATAAATAACTCATTTCCAAAATTTTTTATATTTAAAATATTCCCAAATTTAATACCTTTCGAATCTGGATAAGCTGAAAAATATTTGAGCTCGTTTGTAATAATGTTTAATTTTATAAGAAATGAATCAATAGCTGCCCAAATAAAATTAGGCGGTTGGATTGCAATAGCACTTATATAAAGATTTTTATTCGATATTATACTGGAACTCTTACTGAAATAATGTTTAAACTTTTTAGTTTTTTTATCAAACTTATTTATTCCAATACCACTGCGAATCCACGATGTTCCTTCAGGATATTCTAAAATTTCGAATATATCATCGCTGGAAATTGAATTTTGATTTTTAAAATCATTTTTAAAGTGAGTAAAAGTTTCTGTTGATGGATCAAATCTTGTTAGACCTCCGCCAAATGTTCCAATCCATAAAATACCATCATTATCTTCATAAATCGACCAGATATAATTATTGCTTAAGGAGTTAGTATTTCCCGATTCTTGAGAAAATATCTTAAAATTATAACCATCGTATCTGTTGAGTCCATCTTGAGTACCGATCCACATAAATCCATGTTTGTCTTGAATGATTGCATTGGCTGTTGTTTGTGAAAGCCCATCTTTAACTGTTAAGTGATCAAATCTAATTTTATTCTGTTGAGAGTTAATTTGGTTATTTAAAAAAGTGAGAGTAATTAACAAAATAGATTTTAACACTTTGGGCAATAGCAAATGATTATTTTTTTTTGCTTTAATAATGGTTTCTCTAGATCTGGAATAATTATAATATATTTTGATTATTGTAATTTCTTCAGTACATATAATTTTTAATGGTTCATTAAATAAATTATGAAAATTCTACTTTAACTAAAAATTAATAGTTGAATTCAAATTTGTAACAGTTCGCTTTCTTGAAAATCCTCTAAGAAGTTTATTAAGAGTAAAAACTCTCGCTTAAATTTAGACGGGTGTTCAATCTTTGTCAAATTAAAAATTCAAAAACATTGTAAATGATTTTTCCTTTTAGCAGAATTACTGTAATAAAACCATTTTCTTTACGTCAATATATTTCCCTGCTCTAAGCTTATAAAAGTACACTCCGCTTACAAGTTGTGAAGCATTAAATTCCAATTTATATGTACCCGCTTGTTTATATTCATCAATCAAAGTTTCTACTTCTCGTCCAAGAACATCATAAACTTTTAGTAAGACATGTGAGTTAACCGGTATCTGATATCTAATTGTTGTGATTGGATTAAAAGGATTAGGATAATTTTGTGAAAGTGAATATATATTTGGTTTTTCATTCGCACTTTGCACTGAGATGACTGATTTAGCCTCCCATGATGTTGAAACAATATCAATAAAATCATAAGTAACATCTCCAATTTCGTCTGAAATAGTATTTCCACCATATCCACTTGATGTAAAATCTTGGAATGTTTCATTACTGGCTAAGTGATAAGTGTTAGATGAAAATTTGGTATTTTTGCTAATTCCTGTTAACTCTGACCATGATTTAGGAACAGGAATCATTAACAAATTTTTATTTGATTTATCTATATAAAAATTAAAATTATGATGTCGAACTTCACCATTAAGTCCACTCCATTCAATCAATTCAGTATGACAAGCATCTAATAGATTTGATACAAAGGGTAATTCGCCAGGCTGCTTGTAATGCAGAATCGTTATCTCAATTTCGTAACCATTCATTCCAGTTGAGTTGAGGCCATCAACATCAAGATTTATCCCCCAACTGTAGTCGACCCAGTAATCATTCACGTAAGACTGGCTGAATATCAGAGTATCAGGTATGTTTACCAACTCCAATTTAATTAAGATAGTATCATTTTGATTTTTGTATAAATTGAAATTGATATTCTCTGTAATACTGCCTTCAATTACAGTTATTTGGTCTGCTTCGCTTCTGGAATTTTTTTGATCAAACCATTGTTCGGCATAAGTTTCATTAAAATCATAGGCCTTTGCAAAATATTTTCCTGATGCTAAATTAGTTATAATGTAAAAGCCTTCTAGGTCTGTACTTCCAAAACCACTCCAATTCCCTAAACTATCTTCAAGGTTAACATCAATATAACTTAATGGATATCCGGAGTTATCAAATACTCTTCCGGATATACTTCCTGCATTCTGTAAAACAAAATCAATGTTCTCTCTTTTTTCTTCATTTAGGAGTATTATTGGAGTTGCAGAATCGGATGATGAGACCAGATTATACCATTGACGTGCATAACCATAGCTCTCCGCCATAATGTAATAGGTTTTATTAGCTTGCAATTTGGGAGCAATGTAAATACCTTCATTATCTGAATAAGAATAGTTTGTAGGTAAGAAAGTACTATCAGTAATGGTAATCCAGGCCCCAGGTATTACATTATTTTGTTTATCTTTTATAGTTCCCGAAATACTAGCCCCTGATGACAATATAAAATTTGTATTGGGAGTGGTTTGCTTGACAACAACTGAAACTTTTGTTGCGTTTTCGAAGGATGTTGCACCATCATACCATTGTTCGATATATTCATAACTGCTGCTTCTTACAAGATATTTTCCTGTGGCAAGACCTCCTGCTAAATAATAACCTGAATCATTTGTCATGGCGTATGATTTTTGATTGAATAATGAATCAAAAACATCAATTGATACACCAGCAATACCATTCCCAAAATTATCAACAGCTCTGCCTGAAATTGAACCTCCTTTTTCAAGTATAAAATTTATATTTGGAGTATCATAACCCTCAATTACTTGGAAAAAAGTCGCACTATCTTTATTATTAACTTTATCATACCACTGTGGCATGTAAACATTACTTACTCCAAAACTAGCAATTGCAAAAGCACCATATTTTGAAGTCGTTAATTGACTTACAAAATAATTTCCATTTTGATCTGGATACCCATCATATCCGATTGGATACCCAAAAGTATCTATTGCCATAATTACTGCTTGATTTATGGGATTTCCATCTTCGTCTTTTATCTTTCCTGAAAAACTTCCAGATTTCATTAATGCAACATTTTTGGTCTTCATTACACCAGTAATACTAAGTGAGTATTCCGCGTATGGGTAATATCCATCAGCCGATACTTCGAAATGGTATTCTCCATCTATTAAACTCATCCGATAATAGCCGCTATCATTAGAATATTTATTACCATCATACTCGTTATTGTATGCTCTAATCCTAGCTCCTAAAATAGGATCGCCTGTTAAATTATCAGTTATGCGCCCTTTAAGCCCGCCGGAAACCCTTTTAATTTCAAAATTTACATCTGTAGCACCGGGCAATACATTAGTTTTTTCTGGTGTTGATACTAAATAACCTTGTATAACGAAGGCAGTAACCGTATAAGTTAATTCCTCATTGGAGGAGGTGTAAACTGGTATTTCATAATTCCCGTCAGATGAAGAAAGGACAATAGAATAAAGTGAATTATAATAAGCATCTGCATAAATCGAGATTCCTCCTATGCCACTTGAGTTTAATGTTACCTTACCCGAGATTGTACTATTCGCTTTGAAGATTGTGAAATCTTGCCGAACAATACCTGTTTCCGGTAAATAAACTGTCTCATTTTTATTATCCTCAAGATATTCCCACGCCCAAGCACTTGCAGAAATAACATATTCTCCTTGATTAGTCCCTAATTTGTAATGGCCAACCGAATCTGTATTGGTGAAAATAGTTCTTTCATAATTATTTTCATAAGCACGTATTTGAGCATTTTTTACTTCCAAACCGTATTGATCTCTCACATACCCTTCAATAAATGACGTGGCTGGAGAATAAAAGAAAGTTGCCTCAGTAGTATCGGAGTTTATGTCAACCACCATATTATCATTGTGAGAAACATATCCATTCGTTATCCCAAATGGATCAAGAGTTTGTAAATAAACCTGTTGTGTCTTCTCTCTATCAATAATTATTCTGAATTTGCCCAGTGAGTCTGTGAAAACTTTAATTTCTGGAAAGTACGGTGATCCAGCCATTACCAATAAATTTTTCAACGGGGGGTTTATTGTACCTAATATTAAGGTATCTTTCGGTTTTGGAGTATTGTAATAGCAGCTGATGAAGCTGACTGAAAATCATTGACTTCAAATATTAATGTACCAAGAATACTTGAAAAACCGCTTTGACTTGTGAACAAATGCTTATATGAACCATTTGCGAGATCTGCATCATTATCACTATTGTCCATAAATAATGCATTATCAGTTAACTTAAAATCATTTACGCTAATTGTACCGTCATTATCTAAATCCAAATAAACATTAACAACTGATGATATATAATTTGAGGCAAATGAAAAAGTAAGAGTAAATGGTTCATGAACTGAAATAGTATCGTGATTTTTACCATTAATTAAAACATTTGAGATCGAAGGTTTCGCCAAATAATTGTTGTTTGGTTTTGGAATAAACGGTGCTTTATAAAATTCTGTTGGATTTCCAAATAATTTAATTCTTTCCGGCTCGATTCTTTCAACTGATTTCTTGAGCAATAATTTATTTTCTGCTTGTTTTTTTGTCTCATAAATGTTCTTAAAGAGATTGTGTTGATCATTTATTTTTTTTAATTTTTTAATTTTATTATCAAATTGATTCGCACTGAAAGATTTTTTTTCTGTTTTGTAAGTTTTCTTATCAGAAACCTTACTGGTCTGTACATGATACAAATTAGTATTGTGGTCTAACTTAATTAATTCAATTTGATTTGAATTTTTTTTTGATTTTTCTTGTGCTTTAATAAAGTCTGTTAAAATAAAATTGAAAATCAAACTGATTGCCATAAAGTAAAACATCTTTTTAAAAAGGCGGGCTATTTCTTTTAAGTGTTGAGTTTCTATATACTTTAACCCAATAAAATTATAATTGCTCGATAAACCTACTTTATTTTTTATTTTCATTTTTACATCCTTTAGGTTTTAATAAAAATTGCTTATAGAAAAAATTCTCTCTTTTCAGCATTGGGCTTATCCTAATTAACTAATTATAGTCATAATTCACCATTCATTGCTGCAGCATCATATACTAAGCAAGCTAATTTTTTCTTCCTGCAGCACTCCAATTTGAAAATTCATATTTGAATATTAAAACACACTCACTCATAAACCATCTTAATTCTCTTACATCAAAATCTTGATAATTTCTTGAATCGGCATTGGAGAAAAAGTAACATACAGTCCGGCAATTTGATTGACACTCTGAAAGCGGCACCCCTATTTATGCATAATTTTCGCTGAGCTTTATTGTTCCCGTTTTTGTTGTATATAGTTGTGACTCAACATTATAGGGCGCAGTTAATTTTGTGCCGTCATTGTTTTTTACGGTACCAGAGATTACAAGCCTGTTTGATCCTAAATCAAGATAAGTTATATAGTCACTAAAAGATAAATTTGGTATAAAGGCATCTTGCAGATCATCTGCGTCTGGCTCGAATTCATCACAAGCGACAAATAAATAGGGAAATATGATTGATAGAACTACAATTGGAAACCCCATAACCGCCTCCTATATAATTTTAATGATTATTAATTATTACCGCTTCCTAGCAGATGAACACCACTAAGACTAGACATAGATATAAGTAAATATCCAATTACCAGAATCCCCGTAGCTGCTAGCAAAGTGATGCCAATAATATTTATCTTATCCACTTCAATCGATTTTATATCACTAATATCATATTTAATTTCATTTCCGTTTTGCCATACTATGAATCCATTTTCAGTTGTGGAGTTTACTTCAAAATAGTCAGTACTCATAACTCTAATTATATCTCCATTATTCAATAAAATATTATACACCTTACCGTTTTTATCTTGAGTAATAGATTTATATTGTGCAGGGTAAATTTTTCCTTTAAAAGTTTCTGATCGACCATTTGATTTATTATTAAGACTTCCAGATACTAGGATAAAGGGGAAGGTATTTGTAACTAAGGTATGGTGCCAACTTTTGGAATATATTATTCTTCCATCGTTCAGAGTTATTTTGATGTCTTTGTCTTCAATGTTATGGAGTTGAGAAGGATTGACATTGTCAATTGATTGAAAAGAATAACAACCATTTAATTGCAGAATCAAACTAAAGATCAAAGAATATGTGATCACTTTTTTCATTTTTCAACCTTTTTTTTGTTGATTGTAATATCTTTTTTTTCATAAATCGATTTGTCATAAAATTGTAAAAGAATTGTAAAATAGTTGTAAATAATTTTAAGTGTGTAATTTTTCTTACCTATTAAAAGCTTTCATTACTGCCATCTTAAATATTATTAATCACATAGATTTTATTTTTTAAATTATGTTTCGGTGAACAGGTTTTTTACCGTTTAGAGTTTATAAATTGCTGAAAAATATAAACCGCAATAACTACCTTAAAACAGCTGATATTATAAATACTCTTCCGAGAACTGCAATTGATAGGTTTTTATTTATTTTAATATTTTATTTGAGTAAAACCATTTTCTTTACGTCAATATATTTACCTGCTATCAATTTATAAAAGTATACGCCACTTGAAAAATTTGAAGTACAAAATTCCACTCTATGTATACCAGCCGGTTTAAATTCATCAATCAAAGTTGCTACTTCTTTTCCTAGAACATCATATACTTTTATTGTTACATGTTTGTTAATCGGTATTTGATAGCTAATTGTTGTGATTGGGTTGAAAGGATTAGGATAGTTCTGTTCTAATTTAAATTCAGTTGGAAGTATTGATCCTTGCTCATTTTCAATTCCGGTTATTTTGTTAGTTAATGAAAGCGTATCGTCAACCGTTCCATCGTTACCTTCATCTACCAATATCTTTAGGTCGGTGTTTGTTACATTATTCCAGTTAGGAGTAATTGTATGTGAACTGTTAGATGTTAACGGAATATTAAACTCTCCAAACCTTCCAATTCCGTTTTCATTTACAAAGTTTAGTTCAATATCATAATCTTTCGCTGAGCCAAACGAAGTAAGTTTTATTTTATTGCTGTCGGGATTTTCTACCTTTACTGAATCATTCTGCGCAAGTTCTATTGAACTGAATGAGAATAGTTTCTCTTGAGTAGTTTCATTCATAATATTGAGAAGACTAATAGTTTTACTCTGCGGATCTGGATTTGTAAAAGATAATCCTCCATCAAAAAATAATCTGTCTGTTTGATTCTGCTCTGCATCAAATCTTTTGTAAGTAAATGATTTGTTGCCTGTGAAGAAGAATGTCTTTACTGTGTCTGAGGTAAAATTGTCAACAATGACTGAGTAATTTTCTGTTGGAAGTGAATACCCATAAGGTGGTGTTTCACTGCCATCCAGATATGTCAATGGAACTGAATTAGGAATTTCGACTAAGATTGAACCATTACTAAAACCAGTAACATTCCCAAGAGCATCGATTATTCTTGTGTTCGCATTTATGTTTGTATAAATCTCCAGTTCATTTGAAGAAAGTACGAATGGAGAAGTGTATCCTTCTGCATGTTTAGGTAATGATGCATTTTTAAGATAAACGTTTGATTCATTTTCCAGCATTAAATATTTCGGTCCGCCCCAATTTGCCCAACCATATAAAGTTGTCCAAGTTCCATTTAATGAGTTTCCTAATGTATCAATCTTTATTATAGCAGGTATTGAGAAAGGATAGCTGTTATCATATACATAAAGATTATATTTATGCTTCATTACTACTTCTTGCTCAAGTTTATAAGGCAATATATTGTGTCCTCCTGCTCCGTTATTATTCCAAATAGATAATGTTCTCGGAGAAACATTATCTTCCTTTAACATCGTTTTAATTTCATTCAAAGTCTGATTTGGAGTTAAAACATTCCATCTGCCAATTTGAGATTGCTGGGAAGGATTTCCAAATTGATGTGTAAATAGCTCGTTTACTACTTTCTTTACACCATCATTGGATAGAACCGTTTTGGGATTTACGAATGGCGGAAAGATACTGTTGTACCTGGTTTGAAATTGTCCTTTATAGGCGAAAGCGAGTGCATTTGATGCAGCAATTCCAAAACATGAACCCTTCCAAGGCTTTTTTACTGCTTCCCATTTTTGCAGTGCTGCAAATTTGTATATATCTGTGACTATACCTGCTATTGTAAAATAACATGCATTAACACCAAATGCATTCACCCATGAAACCCAGTCAGGAAAATTTGAAGAGTTTGCAGAGTCAAAGACATATCCTCCTTGCCACTGTGAATACTGGCTTCCTGTAAATGGATCTACCCCTTGATAGTTGAACTGCTGATACCACGTCAGTGGGAACATATGGGCTTCTAAATTCCAAAATCCCCATTGATCTTCGCTAGGTCTGAAAGGTTCATACTGTCCGCTGCTGTCTCGTGTGAGTATGTAGGGTTTGATCTTAAATACTTCACTAGTATCTGTTATAGTTGTATCAGCCATATCAACTATTCTTATCATACATTTTTTTGATAGTATATTTTTGGGAACATCCCACACATAAATCCCAGTGTCACCATTGGCTATAAAATCTATAATATTAAATGTCTTTCCCGAATCTGCACTATAATCAATCTGCAAGAATTGATTCATCTTCCCACCACCCCATTTGATTGTATCATTTTCACCAGCGATCCATTTTATATTTTTTGTTGGCTTGGTTATTTTTAATTGAGGTAGCTTCGCATACCATGCCTCTGTCATTCCATTGTGTGTTCCTTGTCCAACAATAACTGTTCCAGAACTATCTATTGAGTGTGCAATATCGAGCGTCCAACCCGTGAGATCTAAATCGTAAACATTTTCCAGAACAAATTTGAGATCGCGTGCACCATTGTTTCTATCCCAAATGAATGCGATCCCTGACATTTGACCAACAATAATATCGCCGCTCGCAGATACGTCAAAAGCATTGCTGTTTACTGTTGTTCCCTGTAATAGATCCCACCCTCCTTTGGAAGTCCACCTTGCGGCAATGCTCGGACCATCCGAAATTGTCGAAATAGAGCCAACAATTACTTCCCCATCGTACGATGTTCCATGTGCAATGCTTGAAAAATATCCGCCTGTGCCTAATGACTGAAGTGATCCACCCCCTACACTTCTGAAAGCTTCTGAAAAAATTGGATACTTACAGTAACCAACAATAACATTGCCATCAGCAGATATTGCATAAGCAAAACTATGATTTGCCCCAGGCAGTTTACCAAGGAGTTTTACGCCACTGCTATTCCACATTACTGCTTCAAAAGGATCATTAGGCTCATTAAAATCATGTTTATAAACGCCGACGATTTTTGTCCCATCCGAACATATATCCTGAGCACTAATTTCTGATGCTGGGACACTATTCGATATTGGAGTAAGCGGCGAAACCGTACCTCCAGCCCAACTTACAGCTTTATTAATATTGTTAGGAGTACCAGGCAAACTTGCTTGCCCGACAATGACCGATCCATCACCTGAAACAGCTTGTGCAACGCTATTTATTGAATTTAGATACATAGGCAAAGCTACGAGTCCACCCGTCTCTGTCCATTGAAATGAATAACCCTTATCATAACCAACAACCACTAATCCATTTGCGGAAATATCGTTTGCACGACTAAAGTCTCCGTTTGGCAAATGTCCTAACCCGATGAATCGCGCAGTATCTTGTGCATTCATAATTATCGAAATAAATATAAGATTTGCAATGATTAGCCAATAAAATCTAATTGATTGATTATATCTAGGATTCATCAGCAATTTCTCCTTCCAGTGAAAAAATCTTCAAAGTAACTATTATAACCACTTCTTATCTAAGCAAAATCATTTTCCTAATTTCAGTAAAAGAACCAGTATTGAGTTTATAAAAATAAATTCCGCTTACAAGTTTGGATGCATCAAATTCAGTTTCGTAGCTTCCTGCTAGTTTGTACTCATTCACAAGTGTTGCTATTCCCCTTCCTAGTATATCATAAACTTTTAGTGTTACTAGTTGGTAACTACCTATTGTATACTTAATGCTTGTGCTTGGGTTAAATGGATTTGGATAATTTTGGAAAAGGTTAAATAATTGAGTAGCATTAGAATTATTTTTTACAGAAGTCACACTTGGAACCCAAATAGCCCCACTGATAGTGCCATCGTTATGATTGCTGGTTGCATCGTATGTTATTGTACCCGTTCCTTCGTCAAATTTCCAGTATGCGATTAAACCGGTTTCGTTTCCATTCAAAATTTGGTTCATTGTAGATTGAATTTCGGATTCTGTCCTTGCAACATTCCATATGCGGACTTCATCAATTATTCCTTTAAATGGAGGACTCCAATCAGGTCTTATCGGATTAAAACCAAAATAAAGATTGCGGGTAGAGTTACCGACTCCGCTTCCAACAGCTTTGCTCGTGTCAAATACACCGTTGATGTACAACTTTGCAGTTGAACCATCGTAAGTTGCTGCAACGTGAGTGTATTCATGAATTGGAATGGAAGGAGATGATACGAGCTGTGTTCCTCCGAAAACGTCGTATAAATAAAAATATACCCGATTACCAAAAAATTCAAATTGCTTGCTTTCTGCGAAGTCAGCCCATTTATTAAAAATAAACCCGTTTAAAGTGGTATCTGGATTTATCCACGCTTCATAAGTTACAGCAATTCTTACATCAAATGTTGAATCATATCCCATATCTACATAGTCATTCACACCATCATATTGAAGAGCATTGCCAAACCTTTGAGCTTTTACGTTTAAGCACAATAGAATGTTTAGAACTACAAAGTAGAAAAAAGTTTTCATATATTACCTCCTTAAGAAGCTTTCCTAATTATTTATTTACCTCATTATGATCATCTTCTTAGTTTGAACAAAAGAACCTGCTCTAAGTTTATAAAAGTATACTCCGCTTACAAGTTGTGAAGCATTAAATTCCAATTTATAGATACCCGCTTGTTTATATTCATCAATCAAAGTTGCTATCTCTCTTCCTAGAACATCATATACTTTTATTGTTACATGTTTGTTAATCGGTATTTGATAGCTAATTGTTGTGGTTGGGTTGAAAGGATTAGGATAGTTCTGTTCTAACTTATATTCTGTTGGTAGTAATGATCCTTGCTTATTTTCAATCCCAGTTAGTTTATTTGTTAATGATAATGTGTCGTCAACCGTTCCATCGTTACCTTCATCTACCAATATCTTTAGGTCGGTGTTTGTTACATTATTCCAGTTAGGAGTAATTGTATGTGAACTGTTAGATGTTAACGGAATATTAAACTCTCCAAACCTTCCAATTCCGTTTTCATTTACAAAGTTTAGTTCAATATCATAATCTTTCGCTGAGCCAAACGAAGTAAGTTTTATTTTATTGCTGTCGGGATTTTCTACCTTTACTGAATCATTCTGCGCAAGTTCTATTGAACTGAATGAGAATAGTTTCTCTTGAGTAGTTTCATTCATAATATTGAGAAGACTAATAGTTTTACTCTGCGGATCTGGATTTGTAAAAGATAATCCTCCATCAAAAAATAATCTGTCTGTTTGATTCTGCTCTGCATCGTAACGGTTATAAGTAAATGTTTTATTGCCGGTAAAGAAGAATGTTTCGATTGTATCGCTGGTAAACTCTTCTAAAACTATCGCATAATTATCTGTTGGCAATGAATAACCGTATGGTGGAGTTTCACTGCCGTTAAAAACAATTAGCGGTATGGAGTTGGGAATATCGGCTTTAACACTATCATTATTAAATCCAGTAATGTTACCAACATCATCTATAATTTTAATAGATGCTGTCTTTGGGTTAAGCACTTCAAGTTCTGTTTCTTCCAAAATAAAAGGGGATTCTGAATTCTCTAGCTTTGATAAAGCGGGATTAGTTAAGTAATTAATCACTGCATCAAACAAATAAATATATTTGTTCCCTCCCCATCCTGGCCAATCGGATGTTTGCCAGCTTCCATCTCCACCGTTTGCTGCTGTATTTATTTTGATTTTATTATTAGATGCAGGATTAGAATTGTCATATATTTCGATATTATAAGAATTAGTATCTGCTGGATCTTTCTCAATACTATATGGTAAAATACCATGTCCGCCGTTACCATTATTATTTTCTATACATAAAATCCGCGGTTCACCAATATCATTCTTAAATAAAAACTTTAGGTCGTTTACTGTTTGTGTTGGCGTCTTAATCGTTCTTATGCTATTTCGGTATCCTTTATGTGGATCTCCAAATTGATGTGTAAATAATTCATTTACTTCCGCTTTTACACCATCATTAGATAAAACTGTAATTGGTTCGGCAAACGCCGGGTAATTACTGTAAACTGAATGAAATTGACTTTTGTTGCTAAATGCTAACCCATTGGATGTTGCTATTCCAAAACATGAACCACCCCAAGAATGTCTAACTGCTTGCCATCTTGATAATGCAGTTGGACTGTATATCCCTAATGATGTACTTAAATAACACGCATTTACTGTAAATGTATTTACCCATGAAACCCAGTCGGGATAATTGGATGAGTTTGCAGAACCAAAGACATATCCCCCTTGCCATTGTGAATACTGGCTTCCAGTAAATGGATCTACTCCTTGATAATCGAACTGCTGATACCATGTCTGTGGAAACATATCCAACTGAATGTTCTTATATCCCCACTGATCATCTATCTTTCTGTAAGGTTCATACTGCCCGCTGCTGTCGCGTGTAAGTATAAATGGCTTAATTTTGAATACATTACTGGTATCTGCAATTGTTGTATCAGCCATATCAACAATTCTTATCATACATTTTTTAGATAAGATGCTCTTGGGAATATCCCATACATACAGTCCAGTATCAGCATTCGGTATAGAATTAATAATATTAAATGTCTTTCCTGAATCTGCACTATATTCTATTTGTAAATATTGATTTTCTTTTCCGCCTTTCCACTTGATTGTATCTTTTTCGCCTGCTATCCAGAGCGTATTCAGCTTTGGTTTTGTTATATTCAAACTTGGAAGTTTTGCATACCATGCTTCAGTCATTCCATTGTGGTTTCCATAGCCAACAATAGCTGTACCAGAACTGTCAATTGCTGTAGCATTGGTAAGAATCCAACCAGTGAGGTCAAGATGATACTCATTTTCCAGCACGCTTTTAAGATCGCGTGCACTTGAGTCTGGATCCCAAATGAATGCCTTACCCGCCATTGAGCCGATAATAATTCTACCATCTGCCGATACATCAAATGCAGTACTGCTTCCCACTGTTCCGCGTAGCGTTTCCCACCCGCCTGTTGAAGTCCATTTGGCTGCAGTTAAAGGACCTGAGTAAATTTCTGTAAGAGCACCGACAACCACTTTACCACCATTTGAGACACCCCAAGCTTGACTCTCAAGGTAAGTTCCAGCACCAAGTGATTGAATATTACCGCCATTAAGACTTAGAAATGCATGGCTTATTTGATCCGGTGATGGTTGGTCAAGTCTGAATGTTCCTACTATTGAAGTTCCATCTGGTGAAATATTATACGCAAAACTTGCATCTCCGCCTGGTCCAAGCCCTAGTCCAGTGGGTTGCCCGCCTGTCCATCGTGTGGCTTGTGTAACTCCATGTTCAGTTGAAGAACTGTAACCGACAATGATTGTTCCATCCGCTGACACAGCCATAGCATAACTGCTGGCATTAACACCAGTCCAAATTGGTGGAAGCTGGCTGGTAGAGCCATTCACCCACATCCCCGCTAGAGCATTACCACTTAAACTTCCAACTATAACTGAACCGTCTCCTGATATACCTCTAGGAATAAAGAAATTGTTAATAGGTCGAAAGTCATTTGTTTCTGTCCATATAAACCCAGACTGAACTGCACTCGTACTGTAACCACCTATAACCACTAACCCATCGGCTGATACATCCAAAGCTCGGCTGGATATACCGCCAGGTAAATGCCCAAGACCGATAAATTTTGCTGTATTTTGCGCAAAAATAAAAGATGAAGCCACAACAAAACAACAAAATATTAGTTGATAATTAAAGCCAGTTTTAAAAAATATATTTAAATACATATTAATAAATTTCTCCAATTGATGATCTAATTTTCAATACTAGAATAATTCTCAAATTCTAATGTTTATTATTAAGCAAGTTATCTACAATTATATGATTACATATAAACGTTTATCTAAGCAGAATCATCTTTTTTGTTTCAATAAATGGATCTGCTTGCAGCCTATAGAAATAAATTCCGCTTGCAAGATGTGAAGCATCAAACTCTATTTCATAATTTCCCGCATGTTTTGATTCATTAACTAATGTTGATACTTCTCTTCCTAAAATGTCATAGACAGATAAACGTATATATGATTTAACACTTACACTGTATTTTATTGTTGTTATTGGGTTAAATGGGTTTGGATAATTCTGATATAGAGCAAAATCATTTGGTTGGATGAAGTTCTGGTCATCAACTCCGGTAGGATTCTGAGTTAACTTAACAACAACGTAATCACCACTGTTACTTGTATGATCAATTCCTGCTGCAATAATGCCCCCATTAGATAATTGGAGACAACTTCTTAGATAATTTGAACCATTTCCAATTGAAAGATCATAAGTAAATTTTCCTTCAGGTCCAAAAGTTGTGTCTGGTGAGCCATCAGAATTTAATCTTATCAATCCGGACCCACTGCCACCCTTTCCAACCAGCAAAATTTTTCCGTTATAATCAAGTGTCATATCATAGCAAACATCACTCGATGAAAAAGCGATATCTGTTCTGCCGTTTGTTCCGAATGTGGAATCTAGAGAACCATCAAGAAAAAATCTGAATACTGAAAACTTTGTTGGACTTGAATTTGGTGTAGTTGCCGATAATAATATTTTATCGTCTTCTGTTAGTAGAAGTGTTTCACCACCCGAAAAATTATATTTACCCACGATATCAGTCTGCAAAACTCCATTATCACCAAAATTTGAGTATGGATTCCCCGAACTATCCATCATAGCCAATAAGATATTGGTGGGTGATATATCAACCGTCGCCATAATAATTGCGGTATCAGCAAGGAAAAGACTTGCTACAGAATGACCCCCTATTGGGTAACTTATTCTTGCAATCCCTCCAACTCCAAAATTAGGATCAAGTTGACCATTTGGTAGAAATCGCATTGCGCCAAATCCATGAATTGTAGAACTGACACCCGTAACTAAAATTCTACCATCATCTAACACTTTAATTCCATATAATGTACCAGCCGAATTTCCGGTAAATCTATGTATTGCTCTACCACTATTCCCAAAAGCTGTATCAACTGTACCATCAGCATTAAATCGGTACAATGATGGCGTTATGGCACTGGCTGCATTGCTTGTTGCCTCTGAACCGGCAGCTAAAATCTTACCATCTTCCTGTATTGCAATAACATTAGCCTGGTCTCTTCCAACAAAGTGAACTAAGACTCTACCATCAACTCCAAAATTTGAACTATCAAGTTGCCCATTTTCAAAAAGTTGAGTCATTGATACAAAATATCCCTCTGTGCTTGATGTTGTTATACCGCCAATAAGAATTTTATTATCAGGAAGAAGAAGTATATCGTTTGGATAATCACTATGTGCGGATCCAAAATTAATTCTTGTAGTACCGTTGTTTCCAAATGAAGTTTCTGGAATCCAGTCAGATTGTGAATTAATGAGATTTGCAAAGAATATTATAAGTAAAAAAGTTTTCAGATAGTTGTTCACATTTATTTCCTTTTTTACTTGCAAAATAAATCCAAAGATTTACCTTGGCATCACGCAAATACGTGATTTTAACAATTAATACTTAAACTTATTTTAAGAGAATATTGGACTAAATTATTTTTTCTTTAAGTGCTTTAGTTATAGCATTACTTCGGGAATGAACTTCAAGCTTTATATAGATGTTGCGTAGATAAGAATCGACTGTATGATGACTTAGAAATATTTTTTTCCCTATTTGTTTTTTACTTAGTCCCTCAACTAATAAGCTTAATATTTCTTTTTCTCTTTCAGATAAATTATATGCACTCGATTTAACATTTTGATCTCTGAACATAGTTAGTACTTTATTAGCAATATGTGAGTTCATTGGAGCACCTCCATTCATAACATCAAGTAGAGATGCTATAATTTCCTCACATGATAAATCTTTTAATAAATATCCCGAAGCTCCGGCACAAATTGCATTAAAAACATTTTCATTATCATCGTGAACTGTTAGGATAACAATTTTAGAAGATGGCGTCAATATTTTTAACTCAGGAATTAAGTCAACCCCATTAATCCCCGGCAATCCAATATCTAGTAAAATTATATCGGGAACTAATTCCTTTTTTTTTATGACTTCACAAGCAACTTCTCCGGAACTAAACGTATTTTCACATGTTATCGAATTACTTTTGTTTATGACCTCCTTGAGTGAGTCTCGAAGCAGTTCATTATCCTCAATGATCAATACTTCAGCTGAGTACATTTTTTTCATTTCTCTAAAATTAAATTTGCTTCAATATAAATATCTACATTCAATATTCAATCACGCATTTACGTGAAATTAACAACCAGTTTCATTAATGTTCCACTTCCCAGGTTACTTTCATAGTTTAAAATTGCATCAATTTCATTTGCACGATTTTTAATATTTTTTATACCTATGCCATTAAAATTACCATGTTTATTAAATCCCATGCCATCATCACTTATTGATAGTAAAATAATATTTTCTTTAATTTCAAATTTTAGTTCCACATTTTGCGCATTAGAATGCTTTACAATATTGTTCATGGTTTCTTTGAATATGAAAAAAATATTCCTTTTTAATTCAGGATTTAGATTTATATCAATTACTTTTTGCGGGAAATTAGAGTTGAGTTTGAAATTCCAGTTAGTGTTGTCTATTACTTCTTTCATTTTTGAAACAAGATTGCTTAATCCATCAGATGCAGGATTCGTAAGCCATACAATATCTCGTATAGATTGTGTTGATCCTTTTGCAACTTTGTGTATTCGTTTTAACTTTTCTGCTATTTCTGAATTTGTATTTACATCTTTTTGAATGATTTCACTCATCAGTGATATACTACTAAGATTACTCCCAATCTCATCATGTAAATCCTGCGCAATTCTGTTTCTTATTTTTTGTTTTTCTATTTCCTTTTCTTGCTCTATGTTTTTTGTTTTCAATTCAGCTTCACGCAATAAAGCTGTTTCTCTTTCATGTCTCAACCTTTCTTCTTCTCTTATTTTCCTTTTTTTTATCTCAGTTGTTCTTATAAAAGTCAACAGACTTAATCCTGCTAATACATAAACAGTATAAGCCCACCATGTTTTCCAAAATGGTGGATTAATTAGTATTTTTAACTTTGCAATCTGTTTACTCCATACTCCGTCGCTATTTGTTGCCCTCACCCAAAATTCATATTCACCAGGATCAAGATTTGTGTAAGTTACAAATCTCCGATTGTCACTAAAATTCCAATCATCATCAAATCCATTTAAATAATATTGATACTTATTTTCTTCAGGTGAATTAAAATCAAGTGAACTGAATTGGAAAAAGATATCATTTTGATTATAAAATAATGTTACTTTTTCATTGTTATAACTACTCATCATCAGTCCAGAATTACTTTTGTTTCCCTTCGTATTATTTAGGACTTGAAATTTACTTATTATAATAGGTGGTGAATAATTTGATAATTCAATTTTACTTGGGTTAAAAAAGTTTACTCCTTCTAAACTTCCGAATAACATTTCCCCGTTAAAAGTTTTATAAGAAGCACCAGTATTAAAGGAGGTACCTATTAAACCATCTTCTGTTGTAAAGTTTGTAAATTTTTTACTTTTTATATTGAAAAAGGAAATGCCGGAGCTTGTTCCAATCCAGAGGTTACCATTGTCATCTTCTAATATACTTTCAACTGTATTGTCGGGTAATCCATTTTCAACTGTATAATAACTAATTTGAATATCAAGTCTTTTAGCTTCAATTGAACTTGTATCGTTACTGATTACAAATTTATTTAATCCATTAGCTGTACCAATCCAGAGTATAGTTTCATTTTCTTTAGTATTTCTATTATTTGATTCACATATTGAATAAATATTATTACTGCTTAATTTTTGTTTATTAGTTTTATTGAAATTCCAGTTATAAAAATTGTTTTTATCTTGACCTTGATATAAATCTAAACCTCCCCCATTTGTTCCAATCCAAATTCTTCCCCGGCGATCGTTAATTATCACCCAAATATCGTTATAACTTAAACTTTTCGGATTATTTTTATCATTTCTCCAATATTCAATATTAGATGTTTTTGGATTGAGTCTTGCTAAACCACCTCCCCAAAATCCTATCCATAATTCTCCATTATTGTCTTCAATGATAGTCCTTATGTAATTATAAGCTTGTTCATTGAAATTAGGATTTGATACTTTCCAAGATTTGATCTTTTGTGTATTTAAGTCCAATTCTTTAATTCCTTGACCATAAGTTCCAACCCAAATATTATTTGAACTTCCTTTGCATAATGACCACACGTTCAAAGAATTAAATTCTGAACTTTGTATTAACTTAATATCCTTGTCATTATTTCTTATTTCATACAAACCTAATTCAGTACCAAGCCATAAAGATTTATTTTTTGATTGTGTTATTGCTCTAACACTATTATTAAATAGTTCGGGAAAATCAAGCATTTTTCCAATTATTGGTATTCTAAAATTAAATTTTGATTTTTTTGCCGGATAGAAATTCAATCCATTTTCAGTTGCAATCCATACTACTCCAGATTTATCAATCATTAATTCATGAATCTCATCACTTAGTAAATCTGAATCATTATTTTTTTCCTCAAGAAATCTATCTTTAAAACTAGTTGTTAAATTTATTTTAACAAGTCCATCAAATGTACTTATCCAAAGAATTTCATTATCCAAATAATATTCTTCAACAACTGAACTAACGCTCAAACCAAAATTTAATCCATCTTTTTCTGGAAGTTGAACATTTGTAATTTTTTCAGTTGTTATATCAAGTCTCATCAATCCTTTTAATGTTCCAATCCAGATACTATTATTATAGAATGATGACTTGGATAGATGCCAAACTGGAATTTTGAAATCGATGATAATTTCTCTAAAAGAGATTAACTTTTCACTTGGAATGTATTTGTTTAGCCCATTATATGTACCAATCCAAATATTTGATAACTGATCTTCTACAATTGATGTAACAAAGTTATCCGTTAACACCTTTTGTTTATCTGGATAATTTTGCCAATGTTCAATCTCACTCGTATTTGCATTCAATCTGAAAAGACCGTTACGGTATGTTCCTATCCAAATATTTCGTTTACTATCTTCAAAGATAGAAGTTATATTTATTTCGGGTGAATCAGATATCGAAAGATTCCACTTCTCAAATTTATTTGTTTTTGGATCATATCGATTTAATCCGCCCGTTTTGGTACCAATCCATAAGTAACCAGAATGATCCTCACAAATTGCCCAAATTATATTTTCTGTAATTGAATTTTTGTCATCTAAATTATTACGATATACTTTTATCTCATATCCATCAAAACGATTAAGCCCATCATCTGTTCCAATCCAAATAAAACCGTTTCGATCTTGTAATAAACAATTGACATAACTATTGGAAAGTCCATTTTTAACAGTAATCTGACGAAACTGTTGACTCTGGGGAAAAACATTTTCAAAATACGCAATTAGTATTATTAATAATAAAATCCAATATTTTTTTTCTTTAAGAAATTGCATTGTCTTTTTTAACTTTTCAACAAACTATATATTTCAAAAGTAAAATATATTTTTGACCTATCGAATAAATTCTTAAAAACTTTTAATGAAATTTGTTTTAATTTTATGTTTTTCATATCGAATCCAAAAAGCAATGTTCGTTTTTGTTAATTTTATTAAATAGTATGATATAAATTTTCTATTCATATTATTTTATGTTTTCAATAATTAAATTCCATTAATTTTATACTAAACGCGAAATATGAAAAATATTTATAATGTTGCCTTTTAAAAATTTCAAATCTTTGGCCTTTATTTTATCAATAACATTTTTCTGGTTTCGCTAAACCCTTCCGTTTCTAATCTATAAAAATAAATTCCACTTGGCAGACCAACTGCATTAAAACTACCTTGATAATTACCAGCGGGTTTTGATTCGTTAATCAAATTTGCAATTTCATTACCTAAAGCATCAAAAATTTTAAGTTTTATGTTAGATTTCTTTGGAAGCGCAAATTCAAATTGCGTAGATGGATTGAACGGATTAGGATAGTTCTGTCCTAAGAAATATTCTTTAGGTAAATTTTCTGAATATACTCCTTGCTTATAACTTAAAACTATTGGTGCTTTGAAATCAACAATTACAATTTGATTTGTGTCTACATTTATTTTCACTGAATCACCTACATCTAATTGGTTTCCATTCATGTTAATTGACCACTGAATTTTGGAAGTATCGAGTCCTTCAATTTTTACAATAAATTCACCTTTTGATAACAGAACCAAATTGTATTTACCATAATTATTTGAGTAATCGTTATCATTATTAGAAATTTTTAAAAATGCATTTGCTACCGGGTTATCATTTGCATCGAAAATTATTCCTGTTATTACTCCAGTTTTTTTAAAGTCTGTATATTTATAAGTTTGTGTTGTACAAGCTTCAGGAATATAAATTGTTTGTTCAGGATCTCCAGAATGATAAATTTGAAGATCTCTAAGTTGGTATGGACCATTTTCCAAACCTCCGTATATAAATCTTCCATCAAATTGCAAGTTTATCCATTGTGGGATATTCTCTTTTAGAATTTTACTTGCATAAGACCATAAAATGGTTTCACTCTTTGAATCTACTAGGCGACCATACGCAACCACATTTCCTGAATCTTTTGGGACAACTTCAATTTGAACAATAAGACTATCGATTAACCCATCGGAATCAATATCCATCGAATTCTCAGAATAAGTTCCTGTTGTTGAAATAATTTGTGTTTCTGGTTCTTCAAATTGCGATGCAGAATAATTTTGAGTTTTATAAATATCAATACCTGAAAATATTAAATTTGAGCTATCATCATACATAATTGCATATCCTATTTTATATGGACCATCCAACTGGTTATTATTAATGTTGACCCCAGGAAAATTTAGTTCAATATCATTCATCCCAATTCCTATAAAACCTTTCGATCGTGCCAAACTTATGTTTTCTCCATTTTCTCCCATCAGCCATGCAAGTATGGAGTAAGAACCGGAATTCAAAGTCTGTACACTAATCGAAACCCTTAGCGTATCAAATAGTCCATTTGAGTTAATATCAACCCCTTGATCAGAATTTCCTCCGATTATCTTTGCAATTGGTGGATTGAATTGACTTGCCACATAATTGGAAGTCTGAATCTCATGATAGGCAGTCTGATTTCCATCCATATCTGATACTTGGAGTGAAAGGATAAAGGGTCCATTAAATCCTGATATCGCAATTGGTTTGCCACCAATTGATAAGTCTAATAGATTATTTCCAGAGTTTAATATTAAAGATTCACTTTCGGAAGTTAGCACTTGTCCTTGATGGAATAAAGATTTTTGAATTAAATATTGATTCGTTTTGTTAGATATGATTTCCGCATTTATTTTTAATATATCAAAAAAAACATCACTGTTTGTATCAACTGCATTTTCATACAAACTTAATATCCTTGCTGGCAACTCACCGAATTGTTGATAATTAAATGTAGAAGTATTAAAAAGTGCAGTATCTATAATTGCACCAGTACTATCTGTTAGTGTTAAATATATGTTGTAAGAACCATTCATCTCTTCAGTAAAAATCTTTTCACCACTAAAAAGAGGATGAACCTCAATTATCCCAGCTTGCGGTCCAACGATTTCAAACCAACTTACGGGTGATGCATAATAGGGTTGCGATGTAATTAAGCGGTTATCCTTTCTCAAATATCCAGTTACCATAAATTTTCCTGGATTCGTTATTTCTACACCAACATTTCCTGAAAGCTGATCAAAAATCTCATCATTATTATTATCAATTAACTTTTCTGAAAACGATCCTGTAAATGCGGCATTTACAGGTTCATTTCTATTTAAAGATATATTATTCCTTAATGTCTCATATTTATAAGTATACGCCATCCATCCTTCTTCAAAAGCATAGTTGTTCAATTGAATAGTTGGACCTCCTGCATCAGTTATATAGAAATCCATGCGAGGGTTCATACCTATAATACTGTGAGCAACATGAAAATATTTTTCATTTCCAGTTATATTAAAAGTTGGATCGAAGTATGTATTACCCAATTGGCCAAAAGTATGTTGATGGAAAACCCAGCGATCATGCGTTGGCCGGAAAATATAATCTTTTGTTGCATTGCCATTTTTACTTGGTAGTGAACCAAATGCTTTTATTCCTGGTATTGCCATAAAACCTTTATTATCAACTTTTCCTTCAACATTAACTGTTGATACGCCTCCAACACCTAATGATTTGAGCAAATTTAACCATATGTTAGCCATTACCACACAATTACCACCATAAGTTTCTGAACCTTCAATAAGCTTGAACCACTGGAATACTGATGTATTATACTGCCAGCCACTTTTTGAATAAATTCCATCCATTATCTTTTGTGCAAGCTCATACTCTATTGAATTTGACATTTGTATTCCCTGAGTCCACTCGATTGCTTTTTGGAGCCAAATTTTTTTTGTTGGTATCTGCGGTTTATCATAACTAATCCAAAATGGTAATGAAATAATCTGCTCCCCAATATTGTTATTCAGATTATTCTTGAACTTGAATTTTAATTTCAGATCGTACATGCCAATCTTTTGAGGAAAATCGACATTTAAAAAACCACTCTTGCCAATTATTCTATCGATCCCCCCTTCAATCGCTTTCTTAGAATTAGTTCCAACAACTTTCCATTCAACATCTGTTCTTGAATCGTCTCCAATAGATGAAGGAAATGATTTAAGATTTATCCATAAAGTTACAAATCCGTTTTTCATACTAGCTGCTAGCGGAAAATTTGATACTGTATTGAGTGTATCGCCACGTTCATCGTAATCAGCCGACCACAATAAAGGTGTAGTTACATCAAGCATTTCCACATTAGAAATTGCAGTAATATTGGCGACTTTCATATTCCATAAAACAAGTTGATCGACCACATTTCCATAACCCCAAAAAGAACCGCATGGATCTTCAGGATCAAATCCCCACCCTAAATTTGCCCTTAAATATGTGGGTTTTATAACATTGGGTGGAATATTCACAGTGGCTTTAGCTACCATACTCTTCCCGTAATTTATGTTATAACTTGTTAAAGCAGCATCAAGCACTTTTTCATTCGGTTCCCAAATTTTATTGCCATTCCAGTCTATCCAAACATTTACATTTTCTGGATTTTTATCATAAACCGGACATGGTTTTCCAAATTGGCAATTTGTTGGATTTGCAATGAATACATCAACTGTGATATCTAATATATTTCCTGGTCTTTCTAAAACATGTACATTTGTTATCCTTTCATAGACTGTACTCCCACCTATTGATACACAATAACCTGGGGCACTATCTCTACAAGGCGCAATAACTTCAGGCAGTTTCTCGCGTAGTCTGAAAGCATTACCAGATTGACAATATAACTCATCCGGTAGTAAAAGGTGAAACAAATTCATTAATATTAAAGCCAAAATATACTTTAGTTTAGCCTTGAAAAAGTATACTGGAAAATGAAATACTAATAATTTATAGGCTAGTTGACTATGTGTCATTGTATCCTCCAATTTAAAATCATTCAAATTAAAGTTATGTTAAATTTAGTATATGAAGTCGTAAAAATGTATTACTTCATATTTTATTTAACAATTTCATTTAACAAAAAATAAACAATGTAATTTCTGTAAAGATTATTTGGTAATATCATATTACGCTTATATTCTATTCGATATTATCTAATCTTATATCAAAATCTTTTAACAATTCATTCTAATTATATTTTTTAACTGTGTTTTCACAGCTTAACTATCCTTAATACTCATATGTATCACCTGAATCTTCTTTACTAAAATGAATCCAGTTTATTAATTGGATTTATCAGAAATGGACTTTTGATAATTCCATTTGATAAAACGAAGTAATAAACTCATACAACATTATTATTTTGTTAATCGTTTAAATTTAATTTAAAAGTACTATGACACCACAAAATTTAATTTTTGCTGAATTAGGAATAATACATTTATTCTTTAATTCAATTATTAAATGCCAATAAGACAATCAAAATAGAAATTCAATAAGAATTCGGACTATTTTTTCAAGATTGTTTTGATTAAAAATTCCAATTGATCCAAATACAATTAGTACAATTGAAATTAGTGCTAATATTAGTGAAGGAAAGAACCTATTAAATATCAAATCTAAAATTTTATGATATTGAGAACTACTTTTTTGTTCAACATTCCCAATAATTGTGGTAATAGAAATAATTAAGCAAAATAAACCAATTACTATTAACGTAATTCCCGAATTTTTAATAAAATATTGTGCAATATTTTCCCCAAAGTTGAAATAACCTGCAAATATTAATAGTGAAATAAATAGCCCTACTAATATTATTGAAATTCCTTTTAACGTTGCTGCAAAACCAATGTATGTTTCAGTTTCCTTTCTATTGTATCTAGATTTTTCACGAAATATTTTATTTTTGATAGCTTCAATACCAATTAAAATTCCTGCAATTGATATCGATAAGGCACTGAATAGATTAAGAATGGGGTTAGAAAAATATTGACCAATAAAAAATAAAACAATTCCGGAAATGGCCGCTGTTAATATATATTTAGACAAATTCAATTTTTTCTTAACATTTAAAATATATTCTTATATAACACTAAATAACAATATTTATCTTAATCTCATTAACTGATTCTCAAGTTTTTCAATTTTAGGAAAAAGTATATTATTTTCTAAATGGATATGTTTTTTCAAGTCTTTATCAAATTCAATGATCAATCCATTTAATTCTGTTAAAACAATTTTATATGTATTAAGTAATGAATATTTTCTAATAATTTCTTTTATCTTGATTAGTGCATTGCTTGCACTCGCGTGTTCATTTTCAAGTGTAATCAGATTTTTTTTTATTGAACCATCTCTTCTAATTTTGGGTTTTTCATTAAATTTTTTACAACTCAAAAGATAATTTACATATGGGAATGAAATTGTTTCTTCTTTCTTCATGTGGTTTTCCATCTCTTTGGTTAGTTTTTGAAAAGTATTTTTAATATCAGAAATGAATTCATTCCCACTTGAATTCTCAAATTCATCAATTTTATTTTTAATTTTGTTTATTGATTCTCTTACAAAAGTATGATGATTTTGAATAATATAATTTGCTAATATTTGAATATCCCAGTCATTATAATTATCTACATAAAGATTTTTGTTATTAAATATTTCATTTAGTTCAGATTTTAACTGGGTTAATGATATTGCATTTTTAGCTGAAACATTTGCCAATGAAATATTTCCATTAAATAAATAATCAATATTATATTTATCTAAAACAGAGGCTGTATTAAAATTTTTTATTACAATTTCTTTAATTGTCATTTTTTCATCTAAATCATTTTTTACTTGCATTTTGTTTCCAAATATTTTTTTAATGGAGTTATCTATATTTTTGTTTTATGTAATTTATTTTCTTAGAATAATTGTATTCCTACTTTTAAATTTTGATGCGATTTCATTCAATTGTTTACTTCAGTAATCAATGTTAGTTGGTTTTCTAATTTTTCATTTTCTTTTTCTAAAGCTTCAATTTTTTTATTTAATTCTTGAATTGCTTTAACAATAATTGGGAGTAAATTTCCCGGCGTTGCTTCCCATTTTTCGGGATTGTCTTTCAACACAAGGTTAAGCCACTCAGCATTTTCAGTTGTTTGAGCTTCATCAAGCTCTTGAGCAATAAAGCCGGCGGTCGTTTCTTGCTTCATTTTGCTTCCATTAGAAATATTTCCTTCGTACCATTCTCTTTTATCCCAGTTGAATTGTCTTGGTTTTAACTTTGTAATAAAATCAAGACCAAGTGTTAAATCCTGTATATTCTTTTTATCTCTTTCATCTGATAAACTTGATATACTTTGCACATTACAGCGAAGAGAAGAAACAAATTGATTGCCAAGAGTTATTTGGTTAGTTGCTGTTCCAGATGATGGATTTGCATCAATCCCAATTAGTGTAAGGTTAGTGCCTGTTGTTACTGTAGAGCCGGCATTAAAACCCAAAGCTGTGTTATAATCATCCGTACTATTTTCGAGTGCATGATGCCCAACCGCTGTGTTCTGTTTTCCACCTAAGTTCGACGTTAATGCATCATATCCAAAAGCTGAGTTCTCACGACCGTTTGTATTTGAGCTGAGAGAGTTAACACCACTTGCTGTATTTTCATAACCGCTAGTATTAGAATAAAGAGATCTATATCCGTTTGCAATGTTATTACTCCCTGAAGTATTATTAAAAAGAGTTCTGGACCCGATAGCAGTATTGTAATTACCAGTATTGCTTGATAGTGTAGTAGAACCTCTAAGTGCCTCAAAACCTACAGCTACATTTCTATTATCAAAAAAAGAAGATGTATTATTTGCATTTGACATTGCATAAAAACCAATTGCTGTAGCACCCGAACCGGCTATATTAGAATAAAGTGCATGCATTCCTATTGCCGTGTTATTTGTACCAATTGTGTTAGAATAAAGTGAAGAACCACCATTCGCAGTATTATTAGCTCCAGATATATTTGAATAAAGCGACTGATATCCATTTGCTATATTCCCAGATCCGGAAGTATTTGAATAAAGTGCTTGGGTTCCGCAAGCTATATTTTGAGTTCCAAAATTATTACTCCTAAGCGTCTGATAACCAATAGCAGTATTTGCATTTCCGGTATTATTACTTGGTGATGTTGAACCCAAAAGTGATTCATAACCTACGGCAACATTATAATTATCAAAAGCAGTGATATTATTGTTTGCAAAACGCATTGCTCCATAACCAATTGCAGTAGCTCTTGAACCAGCTATATTATAATAAAGGGATACTCCTCCGAATGCAGTATTATAATTTCCTGTCATATTGTATTTAAGAGCAGAACTCCCAGTTGATGTATTTCCTATTCCACTTGTATTGGCATTAAAAGCATCATTGCCAACAATAGTATTCCCATTTCCACCATCATCCGAATTGCCGGCACCACTTCCAAGAAATAAACTTGAACCATCATACTTTGCATCAGTTAAATCGTCAATTTCTTGTACTCCTGTTCCAAGTGATATGCCATTAAAATTTAAACTTCCCCCAACATTATATAATTTATTTGTTGTTGCTGTTGGAGCAGAACCTGAAGGTAAAGTAATAGAGCCAACATTACTACCTTCATCTGTTATAGTTATTATTGCGTTACCACTTTCATTCTTAAAATTAATTACATCATTGATGGAATTTGGCTGGTTAATCTTGTCTGCTGAAGTTTTTTTCTGATCTTTTTTTAAGTCTTGCGAATTTGTGATTATATTAATCTGGAAGATTATAATAAAAATAAAAATTGCTTTTCTCATTTTTCTATCTCCATTTATTTATAACAAATCTTCTTGATATCATCTTTATTAACGATTAATTTAATATCAGAATAATAATTCTTATTTATTGACTATAGGATTCAATTACATATAAATCTATTCTTTTCAAAATGTAATTTATTTCAGATTTTTTTATTTCTCTAATTACTTAAATTATTATACAATCCACTTAGATAATAATTTAACAAAGGATGTTATAACTATATCTATAATTTTCAATTGATTATCCAAATTCCTTCAAAGAATAAATCATATACATGAAACAGAATGATATGTCTGATTTAAAATAATTAAAATGAGATGTGATGTCAAGTTTAAAAACATTAAATATTCAGATATTCTAAATAAATCTAAACTTTTGATTTCAGTATTTTTTTATTTGTTTAATATGTTGTTAGAAAATATTCTGTTTATTTATAAAAATTATCCGTTTACATTTTGGTAAATTTTGAATAAACTATTTTGAATTAACAATAAAAACTTAACTATGAAAAAGAAAATATCACTAATGTTATTCTTTATTACTGCTATTCTACTTTCACAGCAGCAATCAAAATATGAACATCTAAGTGAATTAAGTTTAAGAGAATCATTGCTTCCTATTCGTCCCGGTGGCTTTGATAATCAACCTTTCTGGAATGAAAAAGCAAAAATGTTTATTTATGCACCATCATTTAATTTTAGTAATTCTAGCTGGATTGTATCAAATCCAAAATATTATAAGTACACTGCGGTTTCATTTAAAGATGAGAAAGAATATATTTTTACCGCATCAACTCCTTTTGAACCTTTAACAAAAATTTGGAGCGAAATTCCAATTGGTGAAGTTTATTTAAAAGTTGAAGCTTTTAGTGATGATGAAAAAGATTACGTACTTGCCGGAAGTCGTTTGTTTCATAAAGCCGCATCATTCTCACCGCCTTATCCAAAAGCAAAATACTCGTTCAAAGTTGCACTTGAAAAAGGATTACACTTTATTTATAACCAATCACATATAAAACAGTGGTTAGTTACAAACAAACCAAACCACGATGAACACAAATTATATTGCTATTCTGCTCTCGAAGTTGGGAGTGTTATAAATTCAATGCTGTTATTCAATAAGCATTTTCCCGAAAATGATACATCTTTAATAATAGCAAAAATAGCGGCAGATTATTTAATTCAAAACGCCGAAACAAAAAGTAGCCCTTTGGAATTTTTTCCTCAAGTTTATGAAGGAAATAATCTAACAGCCGGGAAATTTGGGAATGAAATAATTATGACTGAACCGGCGTCAACTGGAAAATCATTTCTTGAACTTTATGAAAGAACGAAAGAAATGAAATATTTTGAAGCTGCAAAACGTATTGCAGATACATATTTAAAGACACAACTTACATCCGGAACATGGAATATCAGACTTGAGAAAAAATCGGGAAAGCCGGTTACCGATGAACTTTGCATTCCAATCAAAATTACAGATTTTCTTAATTTATTTGTCAAAAATTATAAACTTACTCAGTATCAAAAAGCAATAGATAAGGCAATTAATTGGATTTTGGAAAATCCGGTTAAGACTTTTAATTGGACTGGACAATTTGAAGATGTTGCAGCAGTTAAACCTTATCAAAATCTCACCAAATATGAGGCTTCATGGTTTGCACAATATCTTCTAAATAATTTTAAAGATTCATTAAGCATTAATTTAGCTAAAGAATTAATTGCCTTTTGCGAGGATCAGTTTGTCGTTTGGGAGAATCCTAATATTTATGATAATTGGGGAAATTCCTCAAATCAGTGGCATACACCAGCAGTACTTGAACAGTATAATTGTTATGTTCCAATTGATGCAAGTGCTGTTCAAATGATAAATACTTTTTTTCTTGCATATAAAAAAACTAATGAAATTATTTATTACGAAAAAGCTTTAGCTCTTGCTAATAGCCTTGTTAACACTCAAAAAGAAGATGGAATGATACCGACTTTCTGGGTACCTGGGTTTACTGAATTCTGGAATAATTGCATGGTAAGTAGTTTAACAATGTTAGATATGATTTTTATTTTTAATGAAACTTATTAATTGAAATATTTTTTACTTAATTTTTTAACAAATTAATTAGAGTTCACTAAATTTAATAAAATTATAATTCATAAATTGTAAATGCTATGTGATAAAATGATTTGTTTATTTTGTTAGTCTAAAACCAAATTCAGAATTCTATTTTCAATCCTTATCAGCATTTTAACTTGTTTCTATACTAATTCCTTTATAATGATATTAAATCTTCTTTCTTGATAAAATATTCTATAATTAAAACTAAAATCATTGAAAATAACAAAGATACTTTTTGCATTATTGCCAATAATCCCCAATCCCCCGAACCATATAAAAATAAAGTAAAATAAAAAGTTAATAAGCAAACTACATTGAAGATTTTAAATAAATGAAGTTTAGACTTAAGAATAAACACTGTAATATAAAATATGCCAAGCAATGATAATGTGCTCGAAATTGTTACCATAATATCATGCAAGGGCGTTGCAATTAGGAAATTAAATATTATGTTTGCTGTTCCCACATATTTTAAGACATTTTTACTGTGTTTATGAGGTATCTTTTTTGATGTATTAATAAAAAATATCCCATAACCAATTGAGTGAACTGCCATTCCAATCATTGCCCAAATTCTTGATGTGTTATCAAAACCATTTAACGCTTTTTCTAAAAATAAATTACTTATAAAGTTTTTCGACCAATCAAAGCCTATTGAATTCTTATCTAATATTGAACCTCCTGGATAAACAGAAGTAGCGATCATAAATAAAATCACCGATATTGTAATGGATATTAAAACCGAATATTTCTTAATCATATTGTCTTCATTTTTAAAAATGAAATTATATTTTAATTCATATTGTGACGAACAATTATTGATTTAGTTTCGATATTTTAGCAAAAAAAAAAAATTAAGAGTGGTTTGAGCGAAGTCTTTTCCAATGACTCTAACTTTGTATTTCATGTAATAATAGGAAATTTAATCAAGACAAGAATTCATAACTCTGAATGTACCATGAATACTTGGAACAATGTAAAAAGAAAAAGAAAGTTGTGTTTGTAAAACAAAATTGTATATTTTTTATAGAACAAAATCGTTTAGAAATCCTTTGATTTAAATATTTTTAATCCAAAAATAAAGCTAATCAAAAACCAAATTGTCTGAACGGATAAAGAAATTATTAGACCAACATTATTTCCAAAAAAATCTTCAAAAACTGCACCGGTATAACCCATTAATGCAGATACATCAAATTTTAGAATTATAAATATTCTGCCAAGATCAATGGGATTGATCATTGTTAATCCAAGCGCAATTCTTTCAAGGGGATAATCTTGAAATGTTTGAAGTATAAATAAAATTAATCCATCATAAATTATTGTAAAAAACAGCCATACAAATATTGATATTCCCAATCCTTTAAGTTTATCATCATTTGAAGTTGCGATTAAAAATGCAATTGCAGTAAAAATAAGAATTTGAAAAAGTCCGGTTATTAAAAGTAAAATTACAATGCTTAAATATTCTTCAAATATTGGGAAAAAAGTCAATACGCAAATTCCAATTCCAAAAGTCAAACAAAATAATAACGGAATTGCCAAACCAAAGTATAAACCAAAATAAAGCGAAATACGTTTAATTGGTTGTGTTAACATAAATTTTATATAATTCAAATTGTTGTAAATATAAATTGATCCAAACATTAAACTTATAAGCGGAATAACAATTAAAATCATGTTTAGAATACTTAAAATTACCTTTGGCGCATCTCCGGTAAAATTTATTAACCAATATGTAAAAGTCATAAAAAAAATAAAAAATCCAATGATCCATCTGCTTTGAATATTGTCCTTAATTTGATATTTGATAATTTTTAGAGTTTTATTCATTTCGAATTTTTTATCATTATTGATGCAATTGATTTTTCAAGATTTTTTTCATTTGTTAAACTTATCAATTCTTCTTTAGAACCATTGAACCATAAATTTCCATCTAGCAGAAAAGCTATATTTTGAGCAAGATCTTCCAGCTCACTAATAATGTGCGACGTAAAAAATATTGATTTACCTTTTTGATTTTCTTTTAGAATTTTTTCCTTTAAAATATTGCTTGAAACCGGATCCAAGCCGGAAGTTGGTTCATCAAGAATTAATATTTGCGGATCAAATAAAAATGCAATTGCGGCATTAACTTTTTGGATTGTTCCGCCGGAAAGATTCTTTAACTTTTTATTCATCTCCTTTTCAAGTGAGAATTCTAAAATCAGTTCTTCATCAATTGTTTTGGAATTTCTAATATCTTTAACCATTGAAAAAATATCTTTTACTAAAAGATTTTCCGGAAAACTTGCACTCTGCGGCATATAACCAATTAGATTTCTATGATCGCTTTCGCCATTAATAATTTTACCATCAACAGAAATTGTTCCGTTATATTTTTTAATTAAACCAAGAATTGCTTTTATTAGTGTTGATTTTCCTGAACCGTTTGGTCCAACAAGATAAGTGATTTTGCCTTTTTCTATTGATAATTCAATGTTTTTTAGAACACACAATTTACCGTAAAATTTTTCTAAACTTTCAATTCTAATCATAAAATTCTTTTCATAGACGGAGATTCATCGATAAGTGTTTCCGGTGTTAGTACCGGAAATATTTTTTCTGCAACATCCAAAATTTCGGTAAATAAACTTCGCAAAAGAATCATTGTCGGTCTATTTTTCTCAACAATTAAAGAAAATAATTTTACCGGACGATATGGAATATCACCAATTCCGTTTTTATCAATATCGTATCCTTTGTAATCCGACCAGAAATTATTAATGAAATAGTTAAAGTTTTTTGTACTGTTTGTTGTTACATCAAAAGAATTTCCAACAAAATTATTTCGTTCAAAGTGGTTATCCATAGAATTTGCCATTAAGCGGATTGCCCAACCATTTTCGGTGAAATTATTATTACTAATATTTATTCTATTCGAGCCCTCAACATAAATGCCGCTGGAATTTTTATAAAAGATATTGTTTTCAATATCACTGTCAGAAATATCTTTTAATAAAATACCATATGAAGCCGGTCCCCAATTTCTTTCAAATTTATTTTTAAACATTTTAACTTTTTTTGTATACATAACAGCTACACCGGCGCCGTTTTCCAAAAATTCATTATACGAGTAACTGCAATTATCTGAAAACATAAAATGCAATCCGTATCGCAAATTATTAATACTTATGTTATTTTGAATATGACTTTCCCTAACAAACTCAAAATAAATTCCATCACGATGACCATTGATATAGTTTTTATCAACTGTAATATTTTTACAATACCACAAATGAATTCCATTTCCAGAATATGATTCCTTTTTTGTATATGCCTTAATAACATTTCCTCTCACAAAACTATCCGATGTTTTGGCTAAATAGATTGCAAAAAAATTATTATCAAAAGTATTGTTAGAAATTTCACAGCCTCTAACCGAATCTAATTTAACAGCTGAATTGTCATCGATAAAGCTAATTCCGGTATTGATAAAAGTAATGCCGGATATTTTGACTGAATCAGATTTTATCGTTAAAATTTGATATTTATTTTCACCATCAATAATGGATTTTTCAAAACTTATTAATTCAATTTTCTTATCAATAACAATATCATGTTCTAAATATTTTCCACTATGTAAAATTATTCTATCATTAGTATTTGCAATT
>JADJWT010000002.1 GCA_016716225.1 Ignavibacteriota bacterium
TTGCTGTTAATCCAGTTTGTGTACGTCAAAATATTTGAACAATTCACTATAAACTTTGTAAATACTTCTATGTGAGTTAGTCCGCAATTATCAGATCAAAAAGCCAACGTAAAATTTTGAAAATGTTATTGATTCTTTGGATAGTGTAAGATAAATTCTACTGCTATCATTTGCTGAATTGGCATTTTAAAATAGTTAATGGTGCACCATCGATAAATTCTCGAAATACATTTTTAGCTTGTTTTCTTATTCTCTTCGGTCGCATAAAAATAAAACTCTTTTAACTCTATCAGATTTCATCATAACATCAACTAAAGAAACTGCAACTCTAGTTTTACCGGTTCTGTTGCAAGGAACAATTAAAGCTTTTCTTCCCTTTAGATTCAAAATTTTCCTAAAACTCTTTTTATCGCTTCTTTTGATATAAACGATTTGTAATATCATTATTTATGCTAATTGTTGTTGGCTGTTTAGCACTATTCCTTTGATAGATTAAATAATGCAAGCTATCTTTTGAGTACATTCCAAAATTTCTCTAGGCGGTTCACCTGCTCTATCATTCAAAATAAATGCTTTGTATCCATTCGTACCAAAAATAAGATCGGTCTTTGACATATTTTTCCTAATCCATCTGCATAAAGCTCAGCTTGTTTTCGATCAATTACATCTGCAGAAGTTTTTTGCTTCAATTACAGCAAGTGGTTTTCATTTTCCGGATCGAACAAAACATAATCAGATTTACCCTTAACAATCCCTTCATCATACACATATTCAGTGGGCCACACTTGTTTTAACTTCATCTGTCCCTTCACCGTTGGCTCCAACTTTCCATCCAGCTGGTGAAATCATGGAATCAATAATCAACCTGCGTGTTTGTTCTTCATTAAACTAAAGTTCATTTGCAACTTCTTGAGGAATGTTCCTTAAATTGCTCAGGATTAAACTTACTTTTAGATAATTCTATGTTCTCATTTTTAATTTTTTCCAACTGATCTTTCAGTTCAAATAGTTCTCTTTCTTTATCATAAAGTCTTTTTGAATCTCAAATGATTTTTCATCCAAGTTTAGTTACGGAGTTATATAATCAGAGAGTTCCTTTACATTACCACCGAGATAAGAAGCATAAATCCATTTGGCGATTTGATGTGCTTGTTTGATAACTTCTAAGAATAAAAATACTATCAACAGCAGAGCCGTGTGCACCTCTATTTCCAGTAATTCTAGTGGAATGCAGGTAATGAATTACGGTTTGTGGCAGAGAATTTTAATTAAATCAGTAGTTATAATATTGTACCAGATTGGATTCTTCAGAAATCATTTTGAAGATTTGAAATCGTTGAAATAACGACTACTACTTTCTCCATAAACAATCTAGTTTTGCAAGCGTAGAGGATCCAGCATAGACATACTGTTCTGCAAAGTCACCAAGGTTGCTAATTCAGGTATACTTCTTTCAAGAATTAAAGTTTGCTTATTGACACTAATTCAAACCTTAGTTTATTAAAAGATTTATTAAAATAACAAATGATTTAGATTTTCTAAAGATTAAGTTACTTTTTAGTAGAAACTATACACTTTCTGTGCCAGACCAAGAAAATGATTTTTAAACTAAAATTGTATTTTGTTAAAAGGAGAGCGTTAGAGATATAATTATAGTGTGTACTTAATTAACGTTGTTTGGAACTGACATAATGAGATGTGTGCAAACCTTGTTCATAAAATAATTATGAAATGATTAATATTTTGAACTAAATCTATTAAAATTCTTTTAACTAAAATTAGAACTGAAGTCAAAAGCACCGATGGACTCGCATTAATTTCTATTTCAAAAAAAATAACCAAAATTCATTTAATAAAAAAACTGAGTCAAAATATTTATATACCAGCAGTTCGTTTAATACGTTAAGTGGAGTTTATACGTGGTAGGTAATGGATATTAAATCATATATGCTTGAGAGGCGAAGTAATATTAATAACCAATCAAGTAAGATTTGAACTATTCAATTTTTGATTTTAACTATTATTTCACGAAATCCACTCATAAGGGGAAGAAACCAAGCAAATTATTGATGCATTTTCTAAAGTGCAAGAAAACAAATATTGCAGGTTAACTAGGTTGTTTTGGATCACGTGGCACAGTAAAACATTAATGATCAAATATTTGCATCAAAATTTTAGTGAAGAATCTTCACTTAATATATTATATGCTAATGTCAGATATTATTCAACTTAATTGAAATTCTTGCGCATCCTTAAATGTAAGTTCAAAGAGGATTATCTCTTTCTGAATTATACTAACCGGTTTAGAGAAAAGTACAATTCAAAAACAATAATCATACTTGATGAAGTTCATTGAAGGGCACCAAAAGAACGTCAAGAGAATTACCTTATTTTCTTTCAAGGGATAACAGAAACTATATGATTTTAATGTTGAGTAATGATCCCAGATGCCGAATGAAATTGATCAAAGCGTAAAATCAACACTTCAACCAGAGTTAGTTCACTTCCAAATTATGATGCAGATGAGATAGAAAAATTCTAAATGAAAGAACAAAAACCGGATTAAAAACAATTGAAGACGGAATAAATTCAAAAATATCAGCTTATACAGTAAGAAGCAAATTCAGATGTTCGGATTGCACTCAAGTCTTTGTTTTACTGGGCAACAAAAGACGAAGAAAATGTTGAGCAATGTTTGAAAATGCCAGACAGGAATATATGTTGATCTGATTGGAGATCTTTCCGGATACTAATCTTCCTAATTTCTCAAAGCAGCTTGTCAGATTGTGGATAAATTTGCCAAAAAATTACACACGAACTATGTGGATTTGGGAAAAGCAATCAAGAACAAAGTGCTCCTACGTACATTTTTATAATCAATTATCATATCTTCAATCATTAGGACTAATTATGATGCTCTCAACTAAAGTAAATAAAACATATACAAATAGAATTACAATTCTATGCAATGAGAAAATTGTGCATCAAATTTATAAAGTTCGTTATATTTGAATAATATTTACCTTGACTTTTCTATTTAAAATGTTTTATTTGTACCGATGTAATTTTGAATAATTAATTCTAAGATGATAAATATTCTTTCGGTGTGTATAGTTTATACGTAAATAAATAGTTCTTTAAAACCGAACTCGAATTTAATTACTACTGAACAGTGAAATATTTCCTCAAATAATTTTAAAATTTTAAACGTATAAACTCAACACTCTTTTCAAAATACAAATTGTAATTAAGTTAAAATAACAATTGCCATATTCCAAGAACAAAACTAAGAAAGGATGCAAATGTTTACTGGGAATATTAGATGTAGTAAATGTGGAAGAAGTAAATATTATTGCAAAGATTGTGGAGATGAAATTCATTTTTGCAGTACGGATGATAATTTCATTATTCCTGATTCTCACAAATGTTATCCTAAATACAATAATTTTTATCTTGTTGAAGATATTTATAAATATTGTCCTAATTGTGGAAGGAAACATCCCGAACCTTATTATTGTGAAAAATGCGGAGAAAAATTTATCGCAAACACTATTGCAACGATGGTAAACCCATATATTTTTTTGATCCAGAAGACAATCATGGACATACATGTAAGTAATTTATAAAAGCAGAAAAATTAAGTAATCATTCATTTAATTCATTATTTGATTCAATTCTTTTTTGTGTAAATCTCGTTAATTTTTTTCTCTAAGTGTTCAATTTGATTTACTGCAGAATGTAGATTTTTTTCAAACTTTATTGTTTCATTAATTTGTGTTATTGCGTTATTGATGTTGTTTGTTTTTAGGATTCGTATAGTAAATCAAGGTGGTATTTGACTAGTTGATCATATTTGTTTACTGCTAATTCAAGATTTAGTAGTTGTTTTCGATATCTAATTTTTTCCATTCAATTCTTAGTTGTTTTTCGATTTTTATTTTTTTTTCTTCCAAAGGGCAAGGTTTTAAATTCTTGTTGTAGATTTTCAAAATTCTTGATATCAAAATCTGATACTTTTCTTACCATTTCTCTAAGTGTTAGTATTTTTTGAGCTAATTTGCCTTTCTTTGGAATTATTGCTTTAATTTTTCTGCAATTAAGAATTGACCTTTTTCCGAATCCTTAAATTCCGTGATGATTTTTTTAAGTTTTGGAAATCTTCAATTAGTTGTTTTGAGTCTTTCCGGTTTCGTTTGATATTATTGCCAATTTCTTTTGATATAATTTTCTTCTTCCTTTTCTTCTTTAACTTGGCTAAAGAATTCAGTGGGTTTGGAGATAATTTTTAAGATTTTAGGAGATTTCTTTTCAGATTCAGAAGGTTCATCTTTGTTAGAAAAGAATAGCTTAATAATCTTATAAATAGATATTACCACAGCAATTAAATAACAGAATGCAGCCATCCCATGTACTCATTATCTTTCATCCAGTCAAAGTAACTTGGAGCAATAGATCTAATAGAAAATAAGTTACAACAAGAGATATTGAAATTGCTCCAATTGCTTCCATACCGGTAGATTTAATACCGTGATAAATTACAAATCCGACTAAGAAGATAAAAAATGGTTGCTGCTAAAGGGCCACAAAGGATCAAATTAAAACCTATAATAGATTTAGCTTATAACTAATCCTATTGCCAGCACCAAGCCAATAGCAACAACCATAGCTTTACCGCCTCTGGGGTCGAAGATTTTACCAATAGTTACTTGAGAGAGACCAACAAAAAGTATTACGTATATAATAAAATCAATTATTGAAGAATAGGAATCATAAATTTCTGAAAAGTTGGTTGTTTCAAAAGGGGAGAGTATTTCTGTGAGTAAATTACCACTAGCGAATGACGAGTTTATTAATATTGAAAAAATTATAAAAGAACCAATTATGAAATATTTATTGACGATCATAAGTGACCTAAAATCATTCAAGTATATAAATATTTCTATTTTAAGTTAAAATAAATTAAAAATATTAATATTCTTGAAAAATATTATTTAATTTTATTAAATTTAAATTATGTTAAAAAATCAATAATTGAATTGTTGAATGTGCAGATAAATGTGATATTTATTATGCTTGTCTAAAAAAGGAAAGTCATAGCTTTTACTTTATTGAAAAATGTATTAACGATGAACTTTTATTCATAACATATCAAAAAGAAAATGTAATTATTTTGCAAAATATGGTGACAGCAATTTCTGTATGTGCCCGGTAAGAAAAGAAATTTATAAAAGATATCAAAATTAAGTTAAATAAAACCTTTTTTAAAAATAAATAAGTATTAAATATTAATTATAAAATGAATCTGTATTATAAATTCATTTTGAATATAATGATATATATTGCAATAATTATTAATAATAAGTTTATCCTCCATTAAAATAAAATATTAAAATAATATTTCTCAAACGTTAGATTTTGAAAAATCTTTGAATAGTTCAAAACCGAGAACATTTACACTCTAATTCTCTTTAACTCACCATTAATTAATTCTAGCGTCTATAGGAGAATTTAAAGTAAATTAAAAATGTAAAGTATTTGTACTTACAAATTATTACTAAACAGTTACTAAAATTAAAAAAAACAACCATTTAATTAAATTTTCAATTATTTAAAAATTTTTGAAAGTAAGTAGTTATACTGATGTTTTAAATTAAAATATTTTGTATATACGATTAACTTTAAAAATAAAACAATGTTAAATAATAATATTTGGCACAGTTTTTTACTTTCTCTCTCTCTCTCTGATATTCCGGATAGAAAATCTCCTTTTATCTTTAACACCAATTTTACTATTGCAACAACGAGCAATTATTTTTATAAATAGGTGGAATAATGTTAAACTTGGATTGTTATTTTTGTGGGTTTATGATAAAACCAATATTTTATTACGTTAAACAATTTCTTGAGGAATTTATGAAAAAATATTTTTGGTAGTATTGTTAATAATAAACTTGCATGAAAAATTAAATGCACAGTGGGAAACCCAAGAAAGCAGGGTAACCGTTGACTTAATTGATGTATGTTTTGTCGATTCGTTAAATGGATGGGTAATTGAGATAGTTCAACTATACTTGCCAACAAACGATGGAGGTGAAAATTGGAAACTAGAAAAAATAGAAGAAGAAATTGGTTTTAAAAAATATTTTTTATAACTAAAGAAATTGGTTTTGCTTGTGGAGTACTTGGTAGATTATTTTCAACAAAAGATGGTGGTAAAACTTGGTTGAGATGTGAAATATTTTTGAAATAGATTTCCAAGATATTTATTTTGTTGATGAAAATCATGGTTGGGCAGTTGGCGAAAGATGGGGTGAAGATTTTGGAAGAGGTATGATTGTTCACACTTCAGATGGAGGTATAAACTGGGAAATACAATATGATACTATGTCAACGGAAAGATTTAATATGATATTCTTTAAATCTATCCGAATGAAGAATACCCAAGAAGGTTGGGCATTGGGTGGTGACTATTTTGATAATTTTTCACCAACATTTATTTATAAAACCGTTGATGGGGGGAAGGTATGGAATAAATCATCCTCCATTGATAGAGTTGGCTGTAACCTTGAAATTGCGAATATTGATACACTATGGATTGATGGATATGGAATTGGACCGCTTTCAACATCTACCGATGGTGGACTTACATGGATGACGTATAAAAATGAATACAAATATATTGGCAAAATATCGCCAATTAGTGGAGCTATAGGGTGGGCTTTTTTTAATGATATAAATAATCAAAATAGAAGTGCCTTGTTATACACTTATGATAGAGGGAAACATGGAAAAAAGATCTAACTATAAGTGGAGTAATTGATATCGTTCAAAAAGATGGATATATATGGATAGTTGGTCAAAACGGTTTAATTATGAAAAGGAAAGAAATTATTTCATCAATTGATAAGCATGAATATTGTAATAATAGTTATAAATTATTTCCAAATTATCCCAATCCATTTAATCCAACAACTATTATAAGTTACTTTTGCCTATATACACAGATATCGAAATAAAGATTTTTAATGTTATAGGGGAAATTATTAATGAATTTGTTTTTTATAATCAAACACCTGGAATTCAAACGTTCAGTTGGGATATAAGTAACAATTTACATATCTCATCAGGAGTCTATTTTTATCAAATTACGTTTATTCGAAAAAATAATAATGACATAATTAAAAAATCAAAAATGTTACTTTTAAAGTGAATATTTAAAAGGAGAGAAAATGAGAAATCTGATAATAATTAGTAATGTAGTAATAATCACATTTTTTTTGTTTAATAAAACGTTTGCTCAAGAAAAAATATATAAACTTGATGAATTAGTTAAGCAAAGTGATTTAATTGTAAATGCAAAAGTAATATCTATTACCCTGGTTTGGCGCAGATGATAGAATATATAGCGATATAAGCTTAAAAATAACAAAAGTATATAAGGAAAACAAGAAGGATTTAAGAATTTAAAGTTTAGTTTTCTTGGTGGAAGAATTGGAACAAGGGGAACCACAGTGCTTGAATATCCCCATTATGAAAATGATGTAGAATCAATGCTATTTCTTAAAAATTTTAATGCTGATAATAGTGCTAAAAATGCATTTATGCCAGTTGGTTTAACTCAAGGGAAGTTAGACTTTCGGTATGAAAATAATAAGATTTATTTAACAAGAGATAAAAATTGCAATTTTGATTTGGATATTAAAATTAATAATAAAACAAAAAGTTTTAATAATGATGAGAAAGTATTTATTGATGAATTTGAAACTTATTTAGAATTGCTAATTAATAACTAGAGAGGGCAAAATGAAAAAATATTGTTTGCATTTTTTTTGAATATTTAACTTTATACAAATAATTTATTGTGAAAATTATTTGGGAGGCACAAAAAGGTTCTAACACTTTATTACACTGGAATTCCCAGAGCATACATTATAGAGTAGATTTAAATGGTGCTGTTGATAATGGTTTAGACTATAATGCCACTCGTAACCCTAATTAATGCAGGATATTCCACTTGGGAAAATGTCTCATCAAGTACAGTTACATTTATAGATGATGGCTCTGTAACTGGGAATAGATCTCCATCCGATGGAATTAATGGTCATTATTGGATTTATCCACCCGATGCTCTATTTAATATAAATGGGATTTTTTATGACGATCCCAATACACCTAATAATGAAGCAGCTTCAGCTCTTACAATTATTGAAGACAATAATTATATTATAACAGATGTTGATATTGTTTACAATGGAAATAAAGAATGGTTAGGCAATAATCATTTAATATGGTGGAATGAAGTTCAGTCTGTTGCTATACATGAAATAGGCCATTCTTTAGGAATTGCACATGCAGACATTGGATTAAACCCAATTCCAGTAATGACAAAATCTTGTTTGCCATCAAGTGATAGACGAACTTTGAAATTTGATGATATTGATGCTGTTTCTTTTTTATACGGGGGCAATTTAATAACAAACGAAACATTTTCTGATACTGATTATTATAATTGGAATTTAACAGTAATGCCTGGTGTTACTTTAACAATAAATTCTGGTACAACATTAAATTTTAACAATAATGCGTCATTAACAATAAATGGTATTTTGGATGTAAATGGTGCAACTTCCAGCAAAGTGAATTTTAATTTCATCGCGCAAAGCTCAAGTCCAACAAATGGGATTAAAGTAAATTCATCGGGTTCAGTTGATATTCAACATGCAAATATTTATAATGCAAGATATGGTGTTTATTCAAATCAAAGCGATGTAAATATAAATAATAGTAATATTCACCATTGTTTCTATGGTTTATATTTTCTAAATACAAATACTGCTTCTTCAAATCCAATTGTAACAAATACCTATATTCAAAATAACACAAATTATGGTATTTACTTGTATAGGTCATCACCCACAATAGATAATAATAAAATAGAAAGTAACGGCTCAAAGGGAATTTATGCAGAGACCTATAGTGATCCGGAAATAACAAAAAACACAATTAGATCAAACATCAATGATGCCATTTATGGATATTTATATAGTGATTTAGATTTTTATAAAAGCGGCGGTGGTAAAAATTTAATAACAAATAATTCAGGTGGTATAAAGATCGCCTATGGTTCAACAACTTATTCAGGCGCAATACCTAGTCCTGGTCCAGGTTATAATAGTATCTACTCTAATACCGGTTATGAGGTTTCTGCAATTAGCAGCAGCAATGCATCGATGATGACAAATTATTGGGGAGCTTCTTCACCGCCCGCAGGGAGAATTTTATGCAGATGGAACAAGCAGTTATAACAACACTTACTATTTTTCCAGTGATAACGGAGCTGGTTCAACATTACCAAAAACAGTATTTAACGAAAATGATATAAATCTTGCTTATTCTTATATGGATGAGAAAAATTATGTAGAAGCAGAAAAGATATTCAAGAAAATAATTGAGGAAGAATTTAATCAGAATAATTCTGTTTATGCAACTATTGGTCTTAGTAAGTGTTATGATAAATCGAATAAAAAAGGATTTAAAGAATACTTAAAAAATAATGTTCAAAATAAAATACAAGATAAGAATGATAGCAAACTTACAATCAGTCTCGAATTAGATGCTTATTGGTCAGAAAAGGAAGGTAATTATTCAGAGGCAATAGAAACATATAATAAACTTCAAAATGAATTTATTGATAATAAAGAAGTCTGGTCAAATGCAAAAATGAATGAAGCTTTGATTTACTTAGACAGACTTGGTGATAAGAAAAAAGCAGAAGCATTATTTTCAGAATTGTTAAGCAAAAATAACGATGAGCATGTTTCGCAATTTATTAACACATGTTTAACTGAATTTAATACAGCAAATATTGTTAACAAGAAACTATTTGAAAATAAAGAAGACGAAAGCAATAATAATGAAATTGTGTTAGATTCTTACGAACTACTGGGCAATTATCCAAATCCTTTCAATCCCACGACAAAGATAAAATACAATTTACCATTTAATTCAAAAGTGGAGGTAACGATTTACGATATTATGGGAAGAGAAGTAAAGTGTTTTAGTGATATTTCAAATGCTTCCGGTGTTTATGAACTTGAGTGGAATGGAACAAATAATTATGGTGAACAAGTCTCAAGCGGAATTTATCTCTTGAAATTCAATGCTAATTCTGTTGAAGGAAACAATAAGAACCTTTCAAAAACATTAAAACTTATGCTATTAAAGTAAAACTCGTTAAAATTAATCTATGCTATCATAAAATTAAATGTGGTAGCATAGAACTTAATATTTTTTGATTATTCATTTTTTTGAAATACCCCCAAGAAAGCTAGTAAATTACATTAAGTTTATCTTACAATAATTTAGAATGTTTTGACTTTGTTTTCACTATTTGAGATATCACCTAAAGAACTATAATAATCGTTGCTCCCGTACTACATCAAAATGGACAATTAAAAAGTTATTATTAAATAAAATTTACTTTAATAAAGATTTTGATTTGATCATATATTGTGATTTAAATGCAAAGAAAGGATAAAACATCATTTAAAGCGCTAAAATTTAGGTTATACTCAACAATTATTTAATAAAGGTCTTATCCTCAACAAAAATAAATATAACTTTAAATCGAAAAAAAACGGCATTAAAACGATTTTATCTATTGTAGCTTTTTCATTTACTAATTATATTATTTTAATTGGAATAAAAATTAATTCTTTAATTAACTATTTAATGATTCTGAATAATCAATTAAAATGGTTATAAAATGAATGTTAAAGATACATATGGCTCAAAAGCTACATTAGAATTAATTAAAAACATTGTTTTGGACAATAATGAAATTGCACTAAATTATTTTTTATCCAATAGAAAAGTTATTGCTTATAATAATAAACGAATCCTTCTCCCGGAATTCCTTAAAAAACTAAGAGACAATAATTTCTATGCAATAATTACAATATCACGCAATGAACAGCATCTGGAAGAAAAATTAGATTTAACCTATAACAGAACACTGCAAAAGTTTTCGGTATTACAAACGAATCAAGAAAAAATAGAAGGGCCGTACTGCAATAACCAATACCAAGAACTGCTAAATCAAATATTGGAATACCAAAAGCAAAAAAAGGAAACAACCCAGATTGATATAGAACTTAAAATAGAAGAACTTCTAAAAAGAATGATAATTAGACATATAAAATATTCTTGGCTGGAAGTATGCAGAATGTCAAATAGATTGTATCAAAGATACAGATGGGAGTTACCAACTGGAACAATTGAACTAAAAAAACCACAAGGAATTGATGGCCGTGAATTTACCAATTGGTTGAACAAAAATATTAAAGATCCAAATCCATTGCAAAAAAATGAAAAATACCGGGTTCAAAAAGAAATAGACGATTGGTTCGGACATTACTTAGAAGTTGATTATTCAGATGTAGAAAACAATCATAATAAAAATGAAAGTATTTATTCGGAATCAGAAAAGTATCCGGAAAACTTTACAGAACTAATTGCGGATGAAAAATCAAAATCAGCGGATCAGCAAAGACCGGCAATCAGAAACCTAGGGAAAGAGAAAATTAAAGACTTAGTTGTAAGAATTTTAGAAGATATTTTATATGATAAGAAAAGCGATATAAAAATCGCACAAGAATTTGGAATTACAAAAGCAACTTATAGCAGATTTGCGGGAAGTGATTGGAAAAAGAATGAACGTGGGGAAGTGCCGGATCTTTGGAAAAACATTGCCAAAATAATAATGCAAAATCCGATACTTACGGAACTAACAGTTTCCCTAGGAATAAAAGCAGTTGTAAACAGAATTTTAGAAAAGAGTGTATAGGTTAAATTATGAGTAATAATAATTTATATTTTATACCGATTTTAATAAATGCAATGGAAAAGGAAAATCAAATAGAAGCAATTAAAAAAGCATTAATTGAGATACAAAACTTAGGCAAGCAAGACAGTTATAAAGAAGGATATGAGCAGTTTAATCAATTTCTTTTAAGCGGTTATGATCAAAATAAAAATATAACAGCATCAGATTTAAGAGAGTTAGTTGTAAAAATAGTTACAAATGAAATTAATTTATCAGAAACAAATAAAATAACAATACTCTCAAAAATTAAAAAAGAATATAAATTAGAATATGAGAAAATATTTGAAGCATTTAAAAATAAAGACGCAATTGAGATTGAGATTTATAAAGACGGACAGTTATTTAATCAAATCTCAATTAATGAAAAAATAAAAGAGTATAACATTACGAATATAGAACCCGGAGACTATGATATTAAATTATCTAACGGAAGAATATTACTAAAAGAACAATTAACTAACGAACAATTAGTATTAGATTTTAAAGGACAAAAGTTCAAATATAATTTAGCCGCAGAAACTGATGAAATTGAACAAAAGCCAAGTCTAGTTTTTGAACTAATAAAAGATGAAATAAAATTAGAAGTATACGCCGGATTAGAATACGGAAAAATTAAAATTCGAACAGAATAGAAATGAATGATAATATTGGACCGGAATCAATAGGCAGAGTTAATACAGTCTTAGTTGCCAATGAAGGCAAAGCAATTATTACATCTATAATTGCCGGCATATTAGAAACAAATCTAAGTGAAAGAATAAAATTCACCGGGTTAGTTGAATTTGATCCTAAAATACAAAACCACATAATACAAATAATAATACCACACTTAGATGATATACTTCAAAAATTCGGAATAGAAAAACAAACATATTCATTATCGGTAAAAAATATAAGTGCAACATCTTCGAGTGATACGGAGTTTGTAATAAACGGATACTCAGCCGATGCAACACTATTCTTAGCATTGCTATCAGCTTCATTAAAACTAAAAATTGATTATCAAACTGTAATTACCGGGCATATATCATCAGAAAAAGGAGATATATCCCAAGTCAAAGGACTTTCAGAAAAACTTGAGACAGTAGTATTTGAAAATAAATATAAGAATTTTATATACCCGGCAATGGATGGGGACAATTCATTAAAAATATTAAAACCAAAAGAATATGATACGTCCAACACAAAACTAAGAAAGGAAAGAACAAATATAAATCTCATTGAAGTAAAAAATACGTTTGAACTAATACAAAAAGCAGTCGCAACAGAATCAATAGTTAATAGTTCTCTTGATATGAATTATTTCGAAAAACAAAAAATAACGGGCGAAGAATATTCAGATCAAATATTTAATTACCTAGTAGATGAAAACAATAAAAGATTCTGGAATGTGATTGAAGAGTTGATGTTTTCAAAAAGAATAAATCAAGTACATCATTTGATAAATAAATATTTGAAATATTTTATAAATAATAAAAAGTATCCCAATAATTTTGGAATACAGTTAAATAAAATTATCAGATCATTACCTTTATCGACAAAAAAGATGGCGAAACTATTTCCAATAGTACCTAAATCAAAATACTTGGAACTCATACAGTACGCAGAAGAAGATGAATTTGAAGATATAACAAAACTTCATGAAATAGCTTTTTACGATAAAATAAAAACTAATTCATTGGTGAATAAATTAGATGAAAATTGGACTAAAGAAAAAAGAGAAAAACAAATAATAGATTACGTACTTGAAAAAATAAACCCATATAACATTGACACAAATTTATTATCAAGAATAGATGAAGCAAGGGCAAAATATACATTAGACAAAAATCAAGTTGAAACATATGAAGAACTAATTGAAACGATAAGCAGTTTTTACCTTTTTGTATTAAAAGAAACCAATAACTCAAATATGAATATCGATGAAGAAAAACTTCAAATTGAAGCACTTAATTTATTCCGGAAAACATACAAGTACAAACATGAATACCAACAAGCAATAATAAACGCATTAAATGGGTTTGAAGGAGGGATTAGAACTATACTTGATGATATTACAAAGTATATTAAAACAGATACTAAAGAAAATTATGTTAACGCAGTGATAAATGAAATTGATCCCACGAATTATGAAATCAAAAAATCTTTAATACTAGAAATAATGAGTAGGGAAAAAGGTGACTTAAAAATCAACTCAGAATTACTAATCCCGGATAAATATATTGATGATTATATTGAAATAATCAGAACATATTCACAAAGCAAAGAACAACTAAACAAAATATTTGCAAGATTATAAAAGGAGGATGAAGTGAGCATCTTAAAAAATATACTTGAAGAATTAGACGAAACATATATACTGGAACATGTAACAAAAAAACACGACGAAGCAAGAATACAATACCGGATATCAAGCATAACCGTACCAAACGACTTCACATTTGATAACTTAATAGCAGATTATTATAACTATCATTTTACAAAATGCATATCAAACGGCGGGTCATTACCAAGAGCAGAATCAGCCGGAAGGGCAAAAGAAATAATAGAAAAACAATATAAAAGAAAAGGACTTGATAAACTCAATGCATATTCCGATGGAAGAACCGGAATGAACGGAGGCATGAGACTAATACTGGATATCATCATGGAAGCGATGAAAGAAGAAGCAGTCGAAAGACATTTCAGAGATGTAATAGACAAATACATAACCCCAAGCAGTTGGAATGAACAAGTAGATATAATTAAAGAAATATTAAAAAAAATAAATGACTCACCTTATTTGGATAGAAATAATCCGGAAAGATATGCCAGAAACTACGAAGAACTGATTAAATTACTTGTAGAACAAATTAAAACAGAATCAAGATTATTCAGAAGAATGTAAAAATGACGAAGCTAAAAATATTATTAAATGAAATTGAATATGGCAATAACTGGAAAACCTATGAACTAAAAATCGAAGAAGTAATTTCAAATTACAATCTGCGGGAAAATACTGTAAAAACATATGCTGAATATAGAAAACTGCTCGCAAATTTTATGAAACAAATATGGGCGGCTTTCTTTGATAATCCAAATTCAATAAATCAAATTGATGAAGGTATTTTAATAAATAAAGCATTAGAAACATTAAAAAATACTTATCACGATGATACAGATTTAGTAGTATTTAAAATAATGAATACCGGAGCAGAAGGAGGAGTATATCAAGTATTAAAGACACTGGCAAAAAATTGGATAAATAATTTATATAACCAACACATTAGATTAAAGGTCAGCGAATTTGTGGAAAAACTAACTTGGCAAGAAAGAGAAACCACAGCAAGCGAATACTTGAATGAATTCAAAGATATACTTCCTAGCAATTATGTAAATGATCCTTTGCAATTGGCAATATCATTAAAAAACATTTTGATTGAACATCCCAAAATGATTAAACGTATAAATGAATTATCAAATTTAAATTCATAAAACCCCCACTGCAACAAAACCATTCAAAACACCACAATTACTTTAAAAAACTAATTTTCAAATGTCAATTGAACGAACGATAATAAATAGATCACAAGCTAATACTATTTCAACAATAGCAAAAAGTATAATAAGTATTGAAGCAGAAAAAGGCTGTTCGCCAATAATTTATGACTTTCCGGTTGAATTAGAACCAACATATCTAAATCCAATAAATTGGACAAATGTAAGTCAAATACAGAGCTATCAGAATTATAAGAAATTAGAAAATCATTCCTCAAATGAATATGAAAGTTTTAATTGCTGGATATCAAAAGAACACACACTGGATTGGATAAAAGCCGAAAGATTTATAAAATTATTAAACACCATTGAAAGCAGAATTTGTTTTGAAATAAATGGAAATAAAGAAAAAATCAATATTAATTTCCATACTGCAAGAAATGATTCGGAAATACTGAAACTCGCAATTATGTCGGAATATCCAAATTGTTTTATTACACAGAATGATAAAGATCAATTACAATTTAATAAGATATACTTCAGAGATTTCTACCCGCAACCGCCTTATCATCATTTATTTACAAGACCAAGTGAAATAGTAAATTCACCTTACGATACGTATATATATGCGCTTACAAATTTGCCAAATGAAATAAAAGGATTTCTGCAAATATTATTTATACCGGTTAAAAACGATTGGCATCAAAATGTAGAAATACTTAATGATTTGGAATTCATGAGCAAGACAATAAATGATCCTAGATCATATCAACGTATTAAGCAGCAGTTACCTTCTGGCGACATTAGAAATATGGCTCGTGATATAGAAACAAAAGCGCATAATGACAAACCATTCTTTTCAGTTTCAATCAGAGTTGGAGTAACAACAGAATATGATAATTTTAATTTAAGCGGATTAACATCTTTTATGAATTTATTTCAACACGGAGGAAACAAACTCAACTACATAACACAAAATGAATATTTAGAAAAAATTGATAACAAACAAATTATAGATATGATTGAAAATAATTTGACATATCGCTCCGGATTTCTATTAAACTCTTCAGAACTATCCGGCTTGGTACATATTCCAGCAATCAGTCATTTCACAGATAAAAACATTTATATGGATTATTTGGCAAATATTGAAACAATACCAATAGAAAAAGAACAAGAAGAAGGAATAATAATTGGTTACAGCAAATACTCAAATAAAGAAATTCCGGTAAGAATAACAGATCAAATAAGAAAAACCGGAATACATATAATCGGCAGATCCGGAAGTGGAAAAAGCACACTAATGGAAAATCTAATACTGCAAGATATTGACAACAATATTGGAATTGCACTAATTGATCCGCACGGCGATACAATACAGAGAATATTATCTCTTATTCCGGAAAATAAAATCGAATCAACAATTTATATCGACTTCGGAAATACAGAATTTATCCCCATTTGGAATCCCCTAAAGAGAATAAATAATCAAAGTATCGGCAGAACAGCAGACGATTTACTTGCTTCATTTAAAAGTATAATTAAAACCAATATGTGGGGACATAGACTTGAACATCTGTTAAGAAACGGATTTAACGGATTACTGCACATAGAAGATTCAACATTATTTGATCTTCTTATAATATTTGAACAATCAAGAAACATGAGCAGAGAAAAAAGAATATTAACCGACATAATTAAAAATGCAGTTGAAAATGAGGTGGCAAAAAGGTTTTGGCAAAAAGATTTTCCAAGCTATAAACGGGATGATTTTGCACCATCACATCACAAATTAAGTATGCTGCTAAACTCAGATGAAACTGTTTCATTAATGCTCTCACAACCAGACAACAAATTAAATTTTAACGAGATAATTGAACAAAATAAAGTATTACTGCTTGATCTATCAAATGTAGGACCGGATACAAGAAAAATATTAGGATCATATTTGCTGTCAACTTTACATAATTATTCAATTTCAAGAAATAGCATTGATATGAATAACAGAAATCCATTTAGTATTTATTGCGATGAAGCCCACAAATTCACACCGGATACATTGGAAGATATGATAACCGATGCTCGCAAATTCGGAATAAATCTAACTTTTGCACATCAGTTTCTAAATCAATTCAATACTGATCAAAGAGATGCGTTATTAAGTATGGGTTCATCCATAATATTTAATGTAGATTTATTCGATGCAAAAAACCTAATAAATAATTTACAATCAAAAGTAGAAGTAAAAGATATTCTAACGTTAAAGACTGGCGAAGCATTCTCAAGAATCGGAACACAAATAATAAAATTTGAGACTAATAAACCAAAACAAATACTTAAGGAAAATTTTAAAAATGATATAATCAAAAAATCCATTGAAAAATATTACAAACCAATAAGTACAGTTAAGAAAAATGTAAATGAGAGATTAAAGAGATTCGGAATAGATACGGAACCAATAAGAATAACTGAAGAATTAGAATTAGAAAAATCAGACTTTAAATTTGAATATGATGAATTTGACTGAAATACTACAACTTCTGGATGAAGATTTAATTAAACAAAAAATTGATAAACCAATCGATGAAATATTCAATCAAGTTTATTCGTTAACTGAACTAGTAAATTCACAAAGGAAACTAAAAAGAATAATTTATTTCTTTATACGAAAATTAAAGAAGAATAAAATAATTTTAACAACGAATAATAAATACTCGGATTTAGTTTGGTTCTTAAACCAATATTATTCAGAGGAAGGATCACAAGGTTTTGAAAGAGCAATATTTGACATAAATAATTACAAAAAAGAAGGAATATTTCTAATACTAGAAACTACATCTGAATCACTCAAAAAAGAACAAAAAGAAAAATATTTACAATGGATTTACACAACTAAAATTGAACACACTGATTGGGAATCGAAACTTAAAATTGTAGAACAAATAAATAAAACCACGCAAAATTATTCAGAACCAAATGGCCTAACTAACATTCAACAAGCGCTATATCTAAAAGAAATTATACAACAACAACTTGAAACAAATCAATCCATAAAATTAATGCTGAAGCCCAAATCGTTTTAACAGTGAAACGATTTAGACAAAGAAACCACACATCAATAAAACAATTGAATAAAATGATTGATAACAAAAAATTATCAGATACAGAAAAAATAAGATTATTCTTTTCACTCTTCCATGGATTAGAAAACGTATATGGTACATATAGTACACAAAGCGGAAAACACTGGCAGATCAAAGGGAAAGTCACAGAAAAGGTAATCGAAAACCATCTGAAGGGAAAACAGTCATATGGATTTTATCCGCTTATTGGTGATAAAACTTCTGTTGCAGTTGCTGACTTTGATAATCTTGATCCAAGACCACCTATCGAGTTCATAAAAAGAGCGGAACACTATGGATTATCTGCATATCTGGAAAAAAGCAAATCAAAAGGATATCATATATGGTTGTTCTTCCCAAAGGATGGAATAAATGCTAAAAAAGTAAGGCAAGTTATAAAATTTATTTTAATAGAAATTGATTCAATTAATACTGAAGTTTTTCCCAAACAAGATTCAATCACAGATAGCGGATCATATGGAAATTTTATCAATGCACCATTATTTGGAAAACAAATTTCAAAAAATAAGACAATTTTTATTGAACCAAACTATTCCTTAAAACCTTACCAAGATCAATGGGAATTTCTAAACTCTATTAAAATAAATACAGAACAATTATTAGACTCAATAATATCTAACAATGATATAAAAAATGAACATAAATCAAAGGAATCAAATACAATAAACAATGTAAATTCAAAATTCGGATTACCTATTTGTGCACAAAAAATATTACAAGATGGAGTTACATTTGATCAAAGAATCGCATGTTTCAGATTAGCAATAAATCTTAAAAAAATAGGAACACCAAAGGAAAAAACAATTGACATACTAAATTCATGGAAGCAAAAAAATAAGCCAATAAATGGAAAAGGAATAATCACAAAAAAAGAAATAATAGAACAAGTCAAATGGGCTTACTCAAAAGATTACAAAGGATTTGGGTGTGAATGTCCAATAATAAAAAGTTTCTGCGATTCAAAGTGCAAAATAAATAAACTATAAAATTTAATTTCTTGTAAAATAAGTTTGAAAACCAATAACTCTAATTGAAAATGGAAAACAAATTAGTTTTAATAGAAATCGATCAACTTTATGCTATCATAAAGCAAGCAATTTTAGAAGTAATCAAGAAAAAAGATGACGAAGACCAGCAAAAGGAGATAATGAATTTTAAAGAAACATGCGAATTTCTAGGAATCCATCCATCGACACTGAACAAGTGGAAAGCTCAAAACAAAATACCATACAAACGATTAGGGAAGAGAATATTTTTTGAAAGAAAGGGAATTCAAGCTGCTCTTAAGGAGTCAAAATATAGTAAAATTCATCAGTTGATACACAATTAAACTTAAAATAATATTTATTTCGAAATTCTAAAATAAAAGAAAAATAATTTAATTTTTCAATCACGCACTATAAATTCTCGATTATGCCATCAATTTTATAAATCTTAATATTTTTTTTATTGACAAGAATGTCCAATTAAATTATATTGTATGTATGCGTTTACTTACTTTTGTAAAATGATATATACAATTAAACAAAATAAAATAATTGATGCTTCAATCGAATTAATTGCTGAGAAAAGCATTCAAGAATTTACAATTAAAAATTTGGCTCAAAAACTTGGGGTAACCGAGGGAGCTATTTACCGCCATTTTACTGGTAAGATAGAAATTTTACTTGGAATACTTAAAAATTTTCAAGAAGAGTGTAAACCCACCTTAAAAATTGCTTGTTCTTCAGAGATTTCTGCATTAGCTGATATGGAGAATATATTCAAACATCATTTTAATTATTTTGCTGGTAAACCCGCCGTATCAGCAGTCATATTTTCAGAATCAATTTTTCAGAATGATAGTTTACTTTCAATAGAAGTTTATAAATTATTAAAAATGCATGAGGATTCTCTTACTTGTATAATTAAACGTGGACAAGAGAATGGTGAAATAAAACTTAATAATATTAAAATAGAACAGATTGTTAAAATAATAATTGGATCAATTCGTTATACTGTTACAAAATGGAGATTATCTAATTATAAATTTGACATAAAAAGTGAAGGTAAAATTCTTTTAGAGAGTCTTAAAGAACTACTAAAAGCATAAATGTTAGATTAACGTTTATTAAAATTCTTTAATTTGAAAATTAATAATCAATTTTGAAACTTGTGAAAATGACAAAATCCAAAAAATAATAATTTTTTAATACACAAAATTTTTTACATTAAATGTAAGTGAATATTCACATACATATAAATATTTTTCAAAAAAATAGGGTAAAAAACTATGGCATCTTCTGTAAAAAGATTTGATTACCTCTTTCGCAGTACGCGTGGATTGACACTTGTAGCCATTGCTGTAGTATCTTTAATAACTGCCATATTTGGAACGCTTTCTGGACCAATGGTTGAATGGGGTATAAAAGACATTACTGTAAACTTGCTTGGTCTAAAGTTAATTCAAGCCGAAAGAGAAGGTCGCATAATAATGCTTTATCACACAATTGCGATGACAATTGTAGCAATTGAAGTCTATTTCATAACTGAAATTGTAAGCATGAAAAAGCATGAACAAACCATAATTAATGGAACAATTACAATTGGGTATTTAATTGCTGTAATTTTTGGGATGGCATTTGCATATTGGGGACATAACTTCATTTTTCACGGTCTTTTTCTTCTCGGTCAATCATTAGTCTTTTTTGCTGGAATTCTACTTGTTGTGGCATTAAATCCTTGGAGAAAAGAATATTTATTGGATCAAAACTCATCTTTTGCACATTCAAAAAAAGGTATTGATTTTGAAAGAATGGCATTTTTTGTAATGGCAATTTGTATGCTTGTTTCCGCATCATTTGGTGCTGTTACTGGATCTTTTTGGGGAAATGGACATGAAACTTTTCTTGGCGAGGATTTAATTAGAAATCCGCATAAAACTTACTTGCAAAAAGCAATTATTGGTCATTTACACATAATGCTTACACTTGTTGCTGTTGCAATTACACTTATTGTAGGTCACTGGTTAAAATTTAGTGGTAAATTACATAAAATCGCAATGCCATTAATGATTGTTGGAACAATAACCATAACATTTGGAGCTCTTTCTGTTGTCTGGATTGAATGGGCTCATACTACAATTTATGTCGGTTCTGTATTCGTAATGTTTGCAGCACTTCTGTTTGTAATCTATAGCTGGGGAATGTTAATAAAGCAAGGTACCGAGAAATTAGAAAAACCAAGCGTATTTCAAAAAATTAAAGCACTCTTGAGCGATCCATTAAAATTTGGACCTGGCTGGCAAATGGTATTTATGAACTTTACGGTAAGTGGTGTTGGAATTTTTCTAGCTATTAAACTCGAAAAGATTTTTCGTGTTTGGCCCCACAGAGAGGAAAGAATAACTTTAACTGGTCACTGGCACATTTTGGCAGCCCTAATTGCAACAATAATTATTATGTATTTTGCTGATTTGTCCGGTCTAAAAGGAAAAGTTCGCAAGTGGTTTGGATGGTCTGTAATTATTCTATCAGATTTGGCATTTGGAGCAGCAACAATTTTTTCAATGAAAAGATTGTTTGTTGATGAAACAAATCAACAAGGAGTTGTTAATACAACAATGTTATTAATGGATTTTGGGCTAGCAATTGTTCTAATAATACTTGCAATATTTATGGGTTGGAGACTATATGATTTATTCCAAACAAAAGGATATTGGTTAAAAGAGTTTTCAAGTGAAAAGAAAAAGTGTGCCGAAGAGGAGATTGAAGAACAAAAAAGAAAGTTAGAGGAATTGAATAATATCTTGAAGGAGGTAACAGAATGAAAATCATACTGTCAATATTTACTTTTATTTTGATATCTCTGTCATTTGTTAGTTGTCAATCAGATACAAATGTTGGTTCGGTTAAACCACCATTCATAGAAACTGGTATAGATTCGGACACTTGGGCAATTGTTAAATCTGGTGAATTCCCTTTTGGTCAGCACGATCATATGACAAATATTGATTATGATTTTGAAATTATGATTACTGATGTTACTAACTCTCAATATGCAAATTTTCTAAATGAAGCTATATCAGCCGGGAAAGTTAATATTGGTAATGTAGAAGTCGAAGCTGGACACAAAACAGAATTAGTAAAAGGTGTTTTGGGAAACTATAAAGGAGAACCTTTTAATAACTTTAAGCACGAAGAAGAAATGAAATCAGGTAATAAACTTCTCATGCCGCTTGAAATTGAAGGATTACGTTTAGTTTTAGAAAATGAGAAATTTAAAGCCATCCCTGAATATGCCAACCATCCTGTCACAATGATAACTTGGTATGGAGCAAATGCCTATTGTCAATTTTATGGATTTAGATTACCAACTGAAAAAGAATGGGAGAAATCCGCGAGAGGCGTTAACATCATAGATGGACATGGATTACCTTTTCCTTGGGGAAAAGAAATTTTCAGAAATAATGCTAACTATTATTCCTCATTTGATCTATTGGAAAAAATCTCCGATAAGTTGGGCAATACAACACCTGTTGGTTTTTATAATGGGAAAACATATAGCGGTTACAAAACTTTAGAATCTAAAAGCCCCTATGGTTTATATGATATGGCAGGAAACGTTTGGCAGTGGATGGGAGACGATTATCAAGATCAACACTACCGCTATTTACGAGGCGGCAGTTACTACACTTACGAAGTTGATTTAAGAGTTTGGAAAAATAATAGTGCACATCCAACATATTACAGTCCGCAAGTTGGTTTCAGGTGTGTTAAAAAAGTAGAAAAAAATAATTAAATCATGTTTTTATATGAGGAGATTAGGAATGAATACAAAAACACTGATTTCAAAAAACCTAAAGATTTATTTACCTTTAATCAAGAGTCTTCAAACAATGCTTTTGCTAATTACTGGTATTACAGGATATATAAGCGCCCGATGTCCAATAATGTCATGGAAAACATTTGTTGGATTATTAGTAAGCCTATTCTTAACAATTAGCGGTAGTACAATTCTAAATATGTGGTATGATAGAGACATTGATGCTAAAATGGATAGAACTAAAAACCGTCCACTTCCTTCCGGCACAATTGATTCAAATGAGGTTTTTAAAATTGGGCTAATAATTTCAACTATTGGTGTGGTAATTGCTTTAAGTATGTCGCCTTTATACGGTCTAATTATATTTGCTGGTTTATTTATTGATGTAGTTATATATACAATGTGGCTTAAAAGAAAAACTGCTTGGTCAATTGTCTGGGGTGGAATTTCTGGAGGAATGCCAATATTAGCTGGACGTGCTTTAGGAATAGGTGAAATAGATTTTATTGGAGTATTATTTTCAGTTTCAATACTACTTTGGATACCAACCCATATACTTACGTTTAGTATAAAATATTTTGAAGATTATAATTTAGCAGGGATACCTACTTTCCCCTCCACTTATGGAAAACAAAAAACAAGAGTAATTATTGCAATCTCAAGTTTTGGTGCAGCAGTATCCATTGCAACTGTTGCATTTGGTCTCGGACTCTCTTGGGGCTACCTAAGATTGTTTTCTGTTTTAACATTTGGAATAATCGGACTTGCTGGTGTAAGTATTTACAAACCTTCTGAAATAATTAATTTCGGATTATTCAAATATGCATCATTTTATATGCTTGGTGCTATGATATTGGTGGTTTTGGGAACATTATGAAACGAATCCGTATAATAAATCGGATATTATTTTTATTAACAGGGCATATTTCTGGATATCAAATAATAAGTGGAATGGATTTCTATTCAAATTTGACAACATTTTACTTTACAGTATCATTCGGAATTTTATTATTAGCATGCATCTTATTGCTTTTGATGGGTTTCGAAATTATGGAAAATAGTTTTGTAGCAGTAATTACATCCTTGATACCGTTAACCTTTTCCTTAGGTATGATTGACGATAAAATTCAAGAATATCATACGCCATATTTAGTCTTTATAATAATTGGTTTTCTTATATCAATATATTTTAGATTTTATGGTAATGGTAGGTTCGCGTCTCTTTCTTTGGGTTTAATTTATGGAGTTTCGGGTATTGTTATCTTATTACTTCCAGTTGCATTTATACTACAAAGTGAAATATCAACAACATACATTTTCATAAGTATTGGTAGTTTGCTAATAAGTTTTGCTGGACTTCAAATAGTTTTTATTAAAAATGGTAAACCAATTTTTAATAGAAAATATTTTGAATTGTTGTTTCCAACTGTTCTCTTTTTTTCAACTTTAGCTTTTGTTATTGGTTTAAGGGCCAATTAAAATTTTAATAATGCAACATGGAAATGAACAAAATATTCTTTTCAAAATTTAGTTAAAAACTTAAATAATAGAGTACAATGAAATTATTTCATAAGCTCTTTTTCATTAAATAACTCAGGAGAACAATGATGTTCAATGAAACAACAAAAACACAACGAACAATTATGGCAGTTACCGCTGTAATTGCCGGCATTTTTATGATGTATATTATGCCAACACAAGGCATGCGAACATTAAAATTTGCATTGGAAAATGTTATGGAAAGGTTAATTCCTTTTGATCCAGATTTTTACCCTGCTGTGCCAATTTTAGGAGCAACTTATAGTATTTGGATGGTAGTATTGTGGTTAGGCGGTGCTTTGGCTATTGTAATTGCAAAAAATGTGTATGATGGTAAGGAATGGGCAAGAAGTACTATGTTAGGACTTGCTGCTATTCCTTCAGTTGCTGGAATGACAATGTGGATACCTTGGATGGTATTGGTAGTCTCAGATTATTCAAAAGGTCCTGTTGCAGGTATTTTACCTCCACCAGCTGGCATATCACCAGCAGCACCAGTTTTGTGGACAATGGTATTTGGGCTTTTATTCTATTATATATTTTTATTAGCAGATAATGATACAATAAAAAACAAAATTATTAAGATTATTCCTTATACATTTTTGGGTGTTGTGGCAGGTATGGTTTTTATGAATGGCCAACACGGGGTTCGCTATTTTATCTTTATACCAGAATATTTAACTCATACATCTTCGTTTGATCCGCTTGGCAATTTCTTTACAAATTTAGATCACTATGATGCACTTGCTTTAGTAACAACTTCACAAGCTCAAATTAATGCAGGAGAATTAGCAAAAACAAAAGAGGCTATATATAATCCAAACACACTTACTTTGCTTCTTGGTGGGTTTATGAACTATGCATCTTCATATTTAATGATAATTGCAATACCATTTTTAGCAATGAAGAAAAAATTTGGATATTACACAGTGCTTACAACAGCTTTGGCAACGGCTCTAATTGGATTTGATGGGTATTTTGTAAGAAATTCTTTTGAATGGTTAGTCGGTGGACTTATGTCATTAGCATTATTTGGAATGTTTTTGCTTCCAATATTTAAAAATTTATTTATTGATTCCAATGTTCGTGAAAAATAAAACTAATTAATTCTTAAATAATATGAGACTGTTTAGCAATGAGAACATAATAGAAAGAAAAGGCTCCTTCTATATCTTTGTTCAAATTCTAAACAGTCTTTTTATGGAGTTTAGTATGAGAAAAATTATAATCATTTCAACCTTATTGTTAATTACTTCAAATATTTTTGCTCAAAAAGCAGATCAAATGATTGGAGTTACAGCAGGACAGTTGGCGCTTGGTGGAAGCGTAGTTGCTGATCCGATAGATGCTCCTTCAATGCTATATAATCCTGCTGCAATTGGTGTTTTGGAAATTAATAAAATTGGATTTGATGTTAGTTTGGGATTTGTAAATCCACCAAGAGAAATCAAAAGTGCAATAGGTACGCCACTTGAAAAAAACACGGAAAGTAATTCAAATTATTATTTGGGAATGGGAAATGGTTTTGCTGCAAAAATTACTGATAAAATAATTGTTGGGGTTGCAGCCGGTGGTGTTTCCGGAATGGGAGTAGATTTTCCTTCTTCAACTTTAGTTGATAATCCAACCACTCCTTTTCCCGAAAATGTTTCTGTAGTTTCAAAAAAAGGGCTGCTTAAAATTGTACCTACTATTGCTTACAAAATTAATAACGATCTAACAATTGCTGCATCTATTCAAATTGCACAACAATCCTTATCATTAAAAACTCCAGCATTCATTCTTCCACAAACAGAAAATTATGGTTTTGGTGGCAGCTTTGGTTTAATATACAAAGCACTTCCTAATTTACAATTAGGATTATCATATACATCTGAAATAAATATTAGCGAATATGAATTCAATGGTACAAGCTTACACCCAATGGCTGGTGGCGATGGTGTATATCTTTTTGATATGGATAGTCCGCAAAATGTTGCATTCGGTATAGCGTTTAAACCAATGTCTAAATTACAAGTTGAAGCTGATTTAAAGTGGTATAATTTCTCTTCTGTATTAGATAAAATAGATTTAACTACTCCATCCGGTTTGGTGATTCCAGTTAACTTTGGTTGGGAAGATCAAATGGTTTATTCAATTGGAGCAAAATTAAATGCTAACGAATGTATGACAATTATGGCTGGTTATTCTTATGGGGCAACTCCAATTACAGATGAAAATGTTGGAAACAATCTTGGATCAATTGCTGTTGTTGAACATCATATTTCAATTGGTCTAAAACGGGCATGGAATGACAATTTGTCTTCAACCATTTCTTTCACTCACGGCTTGTATAATGAATTAGAATCGAGTGTAGCACCATTAAATATTGCGGCAAGTCAAAATATAGTTTTCTTCCAATTTGGTTATAGGATGTAATATTAATTTGTTAAATAAGAGTCAGTAATAACTGGCTCTTATCATATTAATTTGAAGTTTATTAGGAGAAACAGATGTCATCAAATATAAAAATATTTAATAGATTCAAATTTATTTTGTTAATTGGAATTTTTATTGCTAATACATTCCATGCACAGCGTGAAATAAATAAAAGTGATACAAATTTTAAGCGGGATTTCTTTAATCAGGTTGAACCAATTAAGTTAATAGACCCAATGGCATATACACTTGGAGCTACAAATGCTGAAGAAGTATATGTGTATTATTATACGGATATAATTGAATATAGCGGTCATTCATGTGCCGCAGTTGCTGGTGCTTATAAAATGACACAATTAGCATTGAATGAGCTTTACAAAGATAAAACTCCCGAACGTGGTGCGATAAGAGTTACCATTAAGGGTGCACCAGATGACAATGTAAATGGACCGATTTCTCAAGTTATTTCATTTATTACCGGGGCGGCTGGAAATACTGGATTTAAAGGAATGAAAGGAAAGTTTAGTCGATATAATTTATTAGAGTACGATTTAAATAATAAACCAACTGAAGATGTACTAGCAGAAATAATTTTTGAACGAATTGATACAAAACAAAAAGTTTGTGTTTCCTATAAAGCAAGCGCAATTCCCACAAATCCGGAAATGACAAAATTAACACCATTGATTATTAGCGGTAAGGCTTCAACCGAAGAAATAATAAATTTTGGTGATCTTTGGCAAGAAAAAGTACGTATTGTATTGTTAGAAACACCTAACGAAGCATTTATTATAAAAAAGTTAGAATAATATAAAATCAAAAGTGTAGATAAGTGCTAAATAAATTCAAACCATCAATTAAAAAAAAGTATCTAATATTAATCTCTGGATTATTATGGAATTGTGCTGGGATTTTTCTAAATGTGATTGCACTAAGATGGATAACGCAATTATCTAAGATGCAGATTTTCACTTCTTATGTTGTTGGCATTTTTCTTGGACTTTCAATTTCAAAATTTGGTTTCAGCAAACTTGCAAAAAAAAATATAATAAGAATCAATTCATATTCAGAAACAGTTTGTGTTTTTGCATTTCAAAGATGGAAAATGTACTTCCTAATAGTATTTATGATGAGTTTAGGAATTTTCATGCGCACAACATCATTAATTCCTAAATATCTACTTCTTCCGATTTATGTTGGTATTGGTACAGCATTATTCATTTCCAGCTTTGTTTATTATTATAATTTTGTAAAACATATCGGCAATAAAGTATGAAAACAATTAATAATTTTCTATTACTTAAAATTTCCGTTCTTCTTATAGTAAATATTTCTGTAAAAGCTCAAACAGAATTAACTGGTTTTTTTGATGTAATTAGTACTCAAAATTTTGCTTCAAAAAGTTCACACCAATTTCAAATAAACCAATTTGAGCTTGATGTAAGCTATGCACACCAAACAAATTTTTCTGTTGGAACCGCTGTTGCTCTTAACAATGAATCAGAAAAAATGGAATTGGCTATGGCATTTGTTCATTATAGTTTTAATGATGGACCAGCTTTGCATCCAAGAAGAAAAGAAACTTATGATCATACTGCATTATTGTTTGGTAAATTTGATATACCTTTTGGATTAGATTATTTGTCTTTTGCCTCATCAGATAGATTAACTATTACCCAACCGCTTGTTATAGAAAAAACCATTGGGGGATGGAACGATATCGGTATTGATTTCCATATTTTTCATGGCAATTTCAAATTTGATATTTGGGCTATTAATGGTTTTTCTGACGGTGTAAATTTAGGCGGTAATGTTAGATATACAATATTCCCATCTATTGAAATTGGAGCTTCACATTCTTCCGAAATAATAAAATTGAACAATTCAAATAAATGGATAAATGGAATTGATTTACAGTTAAACTCAAAGCTATTCCAATTTCAATTCGAATACTTATGGACGAAAGGAATCTATGAAGGAACCAAAGATACTATGATAATTGATGATATTCATCATGGGGTTTATTTTCAACTTATAACAGAACTCATAGAATGGACTTTAATGCCAATTTATCTAAGCTTAAGATTTGACGCTTGGCAATCTGAATTGGATAGAGATTTTGATGGTGCTGATGATTGTCAAAATAGATATACAGCAACTTTTGGATATAGAATACATGATAATCTTTCTTTCAAGATAGAAATTTTATCAAGTCAATTAGAAAACTATAAACGAGAGCATAAAGCAATATTACAAGCGGTTGTTAGCTTTTAGAATTTTGAATAAATTATTTGGGAAATTAAATGCAGAAAATATTTTTTATATCCGCTGCAATTTTAGGCGGTTTAGCTGTAGCAATTAGTGCTTTTGGTGCTCATGGCGGTGCTGATATTTTAGTTCAAAATAATGCTTTGGTAACTTTTGGCAAAGCTGTACGCTACCAAATGTACCATTCATTAGTTCTTTTTGTTGTTTCTTTTGCTTTAGGCATTTGTAAATCGCAAACCAAGTCTCTTAATATTTCTGGAATATTATTCCTACTTGGAATAATATTTTTTTCAGGTAGTCTATTCTTAATTTCATTTACAGGTTTAAAAATGGGTTATATAACTCCAATTGGCGGAACAGCATTGGTTGGCGGATGGTTCACTTTAGCATATGCTGGATACAAAGTGAAACTTAAATAAATATTTGTTTAAAATAACTTTAACAAAAATAGAAATTATGTTTATACACAATTTTCCTAATTGAGGAGATAATATGAATCTATTTGACAAAACTGTTCTTCTACTAACAGGTTTTTCAGCTATTTATCTTATTGTAAGATTATACCAAGATTTTAATTCAAAGGAATTAAAGCCAAGACACAATATTCCATACATTGTTTCTTTCACTGTATTATTAATTTCAGGATTACTGCTTATCATTTTTGGTTGGGATATTTTACCACAACCGGAAATAATTGTTGTTACAACTCTAATTCCAATGGGGCTTGCAGTTGGATTAGTTTGTGAATTCCACAAAGAAAAATTAGGTAAATCTTATAAAATTATTGCATTGTTTGGTTTAATCTCAATTATTCTCACAAGATTTATTCCAGATGTTCCAAGAGGTTTACAAGTTTTTGCAATTGCCTCTGTTCATTCTATTTTTGGATTAACTGTGTTTCTTATTCCAATAATTGCAATAAGAATGGGCAAAGCTCCAAATGGATTTATCTTTGTAACTATTGGCGAAATATTAATTGGTCTCGGTGGAATTGCGTTGACATTTCTAAAGTCTGATAAACAATTATTATTTTTTTCTCCGGAATTTGTTATGATGATTTTAGCTGCTCTGCTTTTATTGATGACTTTGGCTTTTACTTGGGGCTTTATGAAAAAAATAAAATTTAATAACTTTTCTAACAATCAGAATAATTAAAATGATTACTGAAATTCATTTCCTAAATTCTTTAATGCCTCTGTTATATTTATCAACAGCAATAGTTTACTTTTATGACCTCATATTTGAAGGAAGTAAATTTTATAATTCAAAAAGAGTTTTTTTATTTATTACTGTGTTTATTCACATAATCTATTTATCACTAAGAATTATAGAGTTTCAACATGCTCCAATTACAAACAAATTTGAAATCTTAACACTTATATCGCTTTGTCTTTCCATTTCTTACTTTATCTTGGAACTATTAACTGATTTTAGCCGAACTGGTTTATTACCTTTAATATTTTCGTTTCTTTTTCAATTAATCTCTTCAATATTTATTTCAGATCAAATTAATATTCCGGCAATACTTAGCAGCACTGTATTAGGTGCACATGTTATTGGTTCTGTTTTGGGATATTCAAGTATTACTATTGCTGCAATCTATAGTATTGTTTATTTATTACAATACTATAATCTGAAAAACAATAAGTTTAGTTTGATATACAGAAAAATGCCAAATTTGGAAGTTCTTGAAAAACTTATTTACAATTCATTTGTTATAGCTTTTATGTTCCATTCAATTTCTATTATTGTTGGATTAAGATATGCATATACAGGGCTGCCTAATTTTCAAATATTCGATCCAAAATTTATTATCTCAATGATGATATGGTTTATTTTTATTGTAGGTATTTCACTGAAAATTTTCAAAAAGTTATTTGGCAAGGGAATAATTAAAATAGTTCTAATTATCTTTTGTTTAATTCTAATCTCTTTATTTATACCAAATAATTTTATGAACAGTTTTCATATTTTTATATAAAAGTTATCCAATTGGATATTTATGAATTAGCTTGTTTTAAATTTCTTTAGATTATTTTATTTACCAAACACATCTTCCTTTTTAATTTCTCTTAATTTTGGTTTTTCAATTTGTTGAAATTTTATTTTCTGTTGCGGAGTAAGTTCGTTTTCAATTTCATCAATTAAATTTTCAATTTGTGAAGCACGTTTATCATGCCCAAGTTTTATTTCAATTTTCTCAAAGAATCCCGGTTCATCATCATTTTTTACACGCTGTTTTATTTCAGAAATTATATTTTCATCTTTTTTTATAATTAGATTAATTTGATTTATTTTTTCACTTACAAATATTTCTTGCTCATTATTAAAATTTAAAAACTCCTTTAATTTTTCCATTTCCAAAAGAGAAAATTTCCCTTGGGCTGAAATATTTAAAACAATAAAATGACTTATTGCTATAACTAAATATTTAAATTTCATTTTACTCCTTAGTTTTATTAAGCATAATTTAAAATGTTTGTTTGATATAAAATCTTAATGCCGAATTAGAATCTTTTGTATTAGGAAAATTTTTATAATCTCCAAAACGTTCATATAATAAATATTCAATTCCAATATGACTTTGAGCAAATAAATTGTAGTTGATACCAGAGTTCAGTAAACCTATAAATTCTTCACTTTCAGCACCGCTTAAAGTATAAATCCAATTTCGTTTATAGTTTAAGTAGATAGATGAATTTTCATCAAACTTTAAGTTTACACCTATTTTTCCGCTAACTCCCGGACCAAGATTATAATCTTTATCAACTTCATTTGCGTAAGCCGAGTTTGTTGCTCCCATTATAATAATTGAAATACCTAAATAATTCTGCAAACTTAAATCTGGTGAAAGTTTTGTTGTATTAACCAATTGAGATGAAATACTTGTTGAGGAAAATTTATAGACATCGTTATAGAAAATATCAATCTCTTTATAAACTCCGAAAATATTATTTGAAACATCGAACAAATTTAATTTTGAGTCTGTAATTACACCGCTTGCACTTATTGCCAAAATATCGCTACCGTTTCTAAAATTTGCTTCTATTTGTAAGGTGAAATAATCAAAAGGATTTTTGTGATTCTTAACATCAAATTGTTTTCCATAATCTAAGTTGCCACGCAATGAAAGATATTGTTCATTCTCATCAATATTTTTATTTATAAATACATTATGTGTTCCAGCAGCAAAAGTAAAATGTAGTTTCTCATTCTTTTTTTTATTTCCAACTTTCCACATATCGCCTCGTATTAGTCGGTTAAATCCATTCATTGGATTTATAATCGTAGATGAAATTTCTCTTAAAACTCTTTCGGCACCAATAGTACTTTCATCAATAATTAAATTCGCAATTCTATTTGATATTTCGCCAAGAGTAATTCCGCTTATAGAAGTATTGGCAAGATCGTTGTATGAAGGCAGTTCTTTTTCCATAAACATTTCCCACATTAAACTTCCGCTAATTGCGTAAGGAATTGATTCCCAAAAACTCAATCCGTTTGATCTTGCAGTATTAAAATAATTTGCTCCATGAAATGGATGCATAAATTGATTCATTAAAAATCTGTCATTATCCCAAACAAAACCGGTTTTAAAATTATTCTTTACGGAATTCCAGCTAATATCAGCAAAACCTCTTTGTGTAATATATTTGCTATACGACCAAACAGTTAAATTTAGTCCGACTACTTCAATTGCCGGCAGCAGATATTTTTTTTCTTCTGTGTATGAAGAGATTTTATAATTGCTATTGTTTTCAGAAATCAAGCTATCGCTATTTGTAACATTTTTTTGTGAATAAAAATCTTGATACATCAATAAAACCAAGGCTGCGACTATAATTTGTTCAAATCTTAATTTCATGTTAAACCTCAAAAACTATAAATCACTTTTCCGTAAATCATATCGTTATAATTGTATTGACCAAATTGTCCGCTTGAGCCGGTAAAAATATTTGCTCCAAATTGTAGATTAATTGCATCTGAAAAATCGTATAAAATTCTTGGTCTAATTAACGCATCGTCAAATTCAAAATCGTAATAAGTGAAAAGTTCTAAATCCAATGTTTCATTCAACATAGAATATTTTGCGAGAAAGGTTAGCATATTATTATATTCATCACTAAATAAATTATTCGGCTGAATAATTTCTTCATAATCTAAAATTGCTTTTTGAATAAATTGCGTACTAATATTTATATCGAATAAAGTGAAATCTGTGCCGAACATATATTGAACATAATCCTTTTTAATCGTTCCATTATCTACTGCTAGATTATTTGTATTAAAATATTTACCGAAGTAATAAGCTCCTTCACCCCGCAAAACAAAGGGACCAAGAGTTGTGCTGAAACTTCCGCCGGCAACAGATAATCTTTTATATTCCGGAGTAATTGTTAAATTCATTCCGCCAAGATTATTCGGCAAAATTGTGCTGAACATTACCGCATCGTCATCAAACATATATCCGCCCATTAATTCAAAATCAACAATTTCTGTAAGTGCAGAATATTTCATGAAAATTTCACTATTCTCTAAAGAAGGAATAATTTCTTTTTTCGAATTATCAAAAGTTGGCGGAATTGCAAAATTCATTTGCGGCGCCCAAATTGAATTATCGTTTGGTAAATTTGTCGGAGTAAAAACCGGAAGCCAAACGAATTCAAAAGTATTATTTCCCAAATAGTAATTTAGTTTTGCGCCGATTACACCAATTCTAATTTCATCAAAATCCGGAAGAAGAAATTCATACAAATCTTTTGGCGAAATTATATCAGTTATAAAAACTCCATCCGCTTTTCCCCAAACTATTTGCTGCTTTCCCAAACGAATGTCAATATTATCAAAATTTAGATCGAGATAAATCTCGCGCAGTTTAAGCGTTAAACTATCATGATTATTATGATAAAGCATTGGATTTACTTTGAACGATGAAACACCAAGATTTTTTTCAATATTTAGATTGAAAGTATTTTGCTGAATTACAAAATCTGTGTTTCCATTTCCGGCAAGCATTCCCGAATAATTTCTGACATATCCGGAAAAATCAACAGATTGCGCAAACAATCCGTTTGCAATAATTAGCATTATTAAAATTATTTTCGTTTTCATTTTTTGTTTCCTAATCATTTTTAATTCTTAAAAGCTTTTGTTAATTCACAATTGAGCTTGCAAATTATAAGAATAATAGATTCCCGCTAAAAACATCCGGGAATGACAATTATTTTTGTTCAACTTTTTTATTCTGCATTCTGCATTCTGTTTTCTGAATACTATTTTTTACATTCCTTTTATCATAATTCTTTCGGTAAACTTTCCATCATCAATGCCGGTATTGATTTTAACGTTTTTCAATTCCATAATTGTTTTGTGATCATTTTGTTTATTATTCATTGCTGTGTTTGTAATAATTAAAAATCCGTTTATGTTTTCGTATTTATCAACATTTAATGTTTTTAATAATTCACCATCCTCATCATAAAACTCTTTTTTCAATCCAATCCATTTGTCTTTAATAATCCAAGTAATTGTTTTGGAATACATATAATCTTTATCTTTTGGTGTACTTTCAACAACGAAACAATTTTCACCATTTACATTTTCTTCTCGCAATAATTTGTGATTATCTTGTTTCGGCTGACGATCGCCAAGATCATCATAAGTAAAATCAGAACCCATGAAGTAATCACTTTTGCTATCACTTGAAATTCGTTTGGTTTTCTTCAATGCCGGTAAGTAAATCCATTGATCGTCATCCTTTCCTTCTTCATCATAACTCCAATTCATAAATGAAGTATTTTTTACATCCGCCGGTGTTACGAAAAACATAATCTTCTTTTCAACTTTTCCAAAGTCTTTAGAAAATTGTTTGATCTTTCTCACTCTGCTATCGCCGGATGAATTTGTTAATGTCATTGTTAAATCTGCTGTCATATCTTCACCAACAGATCTGTTATAAACATTTTCAACTATTTCTAAACCGGTTAATTTTTGTGCATAATTTTCATTGTTTAAAATTAAAATTACTGCAAAAAGCATTGCCATTATTTTTAAGGTTTTCATTTTAGTTCTCCTTTTTATTTTTAAAGTAAATGTTTGACATGTTTAATAAAATCATCATAATTGTTATTGTACCGATAAAACTGATAAACATATTTATTGAAACCAACGCACCCAATTCTCTGTTTGGAGGAAATACTGAAAAAAGCAATACAAGAAATCCCGCAATAACCACAACAGCATTGAATAAAATTGCTCTTCCGGAATGTGACATTGTATTTTGTGCTGTTAAAAGTTTGTTGTTATTTTGCGAATAAAATTTATACTGCTCTAAAAAGTGAATTGCATAATCAATTCCAATTCCAATTGCAATACTTGAAAGTAAAGCTGTAGTTGTGTTTAACGGAATATCCATCCAACCCATTATTCCAAAGCCTAAAACTGCTGTTATGATTATTGGAACGGAACCGATCAATCCAAGATTTATGCTCTTAAACATTATGGCGATTAAAATAATTACAATGAAAAGTGACATTATTAAACTCATTATTTGACCTTCGAGAATTAAATCCGTAAATACCAAACCTTTGTAACCGGAACCGGCGTAGTTCATTTCAATTCCAAGTTTTTTGAAATCGTCTTTAAATTTTTCTATTTCAGAAATTGCAGAGTTTATTGCTCTTGAATTATCACTTTTTAGCTGGAAGTTTACATTAAGTTTGTTGTAATTGTAATCGACAACTTTCCAAAGATTTTCCGGATCGCCGGACATTTCATATAAAAGTAAGTATTGAGCAATTAAATCTTTTTGATCGGGAATTGAATTAAACTCTTCTCTATCGGCATGCATTACTTTATTCATTCTTTCAATGTAATCAGTAAGAGAAAAAGAATTGCCAACCAGTGCTTGGGTTTTAACAACATCATTCTGCATTGTTGAAACAAGTTTTAATACATTTGGATTTTTAAATGCGTCTTTTTCTTTACTATCAAGAATTAAATTTATTGTTGAAGTTCCGCCGAAATGTTCGTTGATAAATTCATCAGTAAGAACTATATCGCTATCCTTTTCAAACTTATCGAGAAAGCTTGAGTTAATCCAAACTTTTGTAATTCCAACAATAGAAACAGCAACAATAATTATAGTTGCAATAATTGATACACTTTTGTGTTTTATTATTTTTTCCGTTAAAGAAAATGCAAAGTGATTATTCTCTTGCTTTTTTTCTTTAAACTTTCTTTTTGGTAAACCAAAAATCATGATGCCGGCTGGAATTAAAACTAATGAGAATACCATTGCAACCATTACTCCGAAAGCAGTAAAAATTCCAAAATATTTTATTGGATAAACTTGTGAAGTTAACAATGAAATAAATCCAATTGCAGTTGTTACTGATGTCATTACAACCGGTTTCCACATTTTAATCAGCATATCGGAAACAGCTTCTTTTTTTGTTGCATTGGGAATTTTATAAACAAAAAGCTGCAAATGGCTGTAAAGATGAATTCCATCGGCAACACCAATTGCAATAAGCATAACGGGAATCATGGTGGAAACCGCATAAATTGGAATATTGACTAACGCCATTAAACCAAAAGCCCAAAGTGTGCTGAACAAAACTACAAGCATTGTTAAAGCCGTGCTTCTTAGGCTTCGCATTGTGATGTACAAAACTAGAATAATTACAATTAAAACAATCGGGACCATTTTCTTCATATCTGCTGGACCGAGAAGCGCCATTGTACCTTCTACTATTGGTCTTCCGGCAACATGAAGTTTAACATTTTCTGTTTCTGCTTGTTTTGCAACATCAAGAATTTCTTCATAAAATTCTTGTGTGAAAACATCATCATTAATTGCTGCAATAATTATGGAAACAGTTTCATCTTCCGAAACCAATCTTCCGTAAACCATATCATTTGATTTTACTTTTTCTTGTAATTCGAGCAATTCATTTTCACTCTCCGGAACTTTTGTGAAAAAAGCTTTTACATCCATACCGTCTTCAGTTCCAACAATATTATCAGCAGTGTAGAGAGATGTAACATCTTCCTTTTCAATCTGCGGCATTTTTTGAAATTTCTTTGTAAGATTTTTAATAATCTGTAAAGTTTCTTTATTGTAAACACCATTTTTATTTTCAACGGCAACAATAATTCCGTCTTTAATATTGAACCATTCTTCGGCTTTATCGCTGTAAACAAACGCCGGATGATCTTGCGGCATGTATTCATCAAGATCGGTTTCCATTCGTGAGTTTTCAATCATTTTAGAAAAAAATACTGCGGAGAAAATTAAGATTACCGCTAATATCAAATATGGAAAGTTTAGAAATTTAATTAGTAGTTTGTTCATTTTATGTTATCCTTAGTTAATGTTAACTAACATTTGTTTAAAAAATTTTTGCCCTTTTTTGTTAATACACCCTTTAACAGAATTTGGAAAATTTCAGTAAATTCAGTTTTTGTATCGCTAATTTCTCTTTTAGTATCAATTATTGAATGTGATGAAATAATTGAGAAGAATAAATTCAAAATAGTTTTTGGATCAAAATTATTTATCATATTATGCTTTTGTGCATTTTCGATCAATAATGTAAAAAGCGGTAAAATTCTATTTTGTTTAAAATTATTTATTTGAACTAAAACCTCGGGAAATTTTTCTTCAATAACTGATAAAATATTTACGTTGAAGTAAACAGATCGTTTTTGAACAATTTTTGCAATATTTTCAAATTTCTCAAAAAATGTATTATTATTTTGAATTGTACTTATAATTTCAAAATATGATTTATGAAGTAAATCCAAATAAAATTTTGCTAAAAAATCTTGCTTTGATGAGAAATCTTTATAAAATGTCTTTTTACTGATACTTGTATTTTTACACAAATATGAGATGTTGAATCTATTTATCCCTTTGGAAAGAATGATTTCTCCGGTTTGTGCATAAAGTTTATATTTTTTGTCTTTTGCAATCATTTTATTTTGAGTTAAAAAATCAACTTTTCAAAAGTTTTTGTTATGTTTTCGCCTTTATCTTTAAGTGAAAAACTGAAATTACTCAGCTTCCACTCAAGCACGCATATTCTTATAAATCCCATAATAATTTTGGCAAGTTCTGCCGCATCAATATCTTTTACTTTTTGATTACTTTTAATTTCATTAATTATTTCAACAATTATTTTTAATCTTAAACCCATTATCTGCATTAATTTTTCCTTCAAAATTTTACTTTGCGTAAACATTTCTTCCGAAAAAATCACAGAAGTCATAGCTTTGTTTTTATCGAGAAAATTAAAATGAAATAGAATAAATTCGTTCAATTTATCTTTGGGATTATTTTTCTTATTAACACTTTCAATTAATTTTTGATCAAAATTGCTGATTCTTGAAAGAATTCCCAACACAATATCTTCTTTATTTAAGAAGTGACGATAAATTGCCGGTTCACTTATTTTTACACGCGAAGCCAATTCTCTAATGGATAATGATTCATATCCGCCTTCGTGAATTATATTTAATGCTTCATCAATAATTGTTTTTTGTCTTTCTTCGGTTGTAAATTTTGCCATTTCTTAAATCCAAATAAGTTTGTTAACATTCACTAACTAAAATATGATAAAATTATCGATTTGTCAAGTGAAAAGTTTATCATATTTATTTCTTTATTGAAATAAAAATACAAACGCAGCCAACAATTATTGATTTTTATTATGCTTTAATAATAGAAATACTAAAATTGATTATAAAATAAAATGAATTGCCTAATTTTTAATGAAGAAATCACAGAACCATCATTTCTATACTAAAAAATTATTATTTTAATCTTAATAAATTCTAATTTGGAAATAAAAATGTCTGCTCCTTCAATAATTAGTGATTTAGTTGAACGCTTTGAAAGAAATATAGAAGCTTATAAAAATAATAAGTATAACGAAACACAAGTTAGACGTGAATTTATCGATCTTTTTTTAAAGCACTTGGCTGGGATGTTGGCAACGAAAAAGGTTATGCAGAAGCTTATAAAGATGTAATTCATGAATTTTCACTTAAAACAAAAGATAAAGCCGAAGCGCCGGATTATCTATTTAGAATTGGAGGAATTAAAAAATTTTTTGTCGAAGCGAAAAAGCCAAGTGTTAATTTAAAGGAAGATATTTCTCCCGCATTTCAATTAAGACGTTATGCTTGGTCGGCAAAATTACCGCTTAGTATTTTATCTGATTTTGAAGAACTCGTAATTTACGATTGCCGAATTCAACCAAAGAAAACAGATAAATCTTCAACCGGAAGAATTAAATATTTCACTTATAAAGATTATGTTAATAGCTGGGATGAAATTGAAAGCATCTTTTCCCGCGAAGCAATTTTAAAAGGATCTTTTGACAAATATGCCGAAACCAGCAAAGGCAAAAAGGGAACAGCCGAAGTTGATGATGCATTCTTAAATGAAATTGAAAACTGGCGCGAAATTTTAGCCCGAAATATTGCTCTGCGTAATGAAACCCTAAGCAACCGCGAATTAAATTTTGCAGTACAGAAAACTATTGATAGAATTATTTTCTTGCGAATTTGCGAAGACCGTGGAATTGAAGATTACGGTCAACTTATGTCTCTTCAAAACGGTGTAAATGTTTATAAAAGACTTCTTCAAATTTTTACACGTGCCGATGAAAAATATAATTCCGGCTTGTTTCATTTTGAAAAAGAAAAAAATAGAACCGAAGAACCCGATAAAATTACACCGGTAATATCAATTGACGATAAAGTACTTAAGGAAATTATTAAAAATCTTTATTACCCGGACAGCCCTTACGAATTTTCTGTTTTACCTTCGGATATTTTAGGTCACGTTTATGAACAATTTCTTGGTAAAGTAATTCGTTTAACCACCGGTCACCGTGCAGTTGTTGAAGCAAAACCCGAAGTTAAAAAAGCCGGCGGAGTTTATTATACGCCAACCTACATTGTGGATTATATCATTAAAAATACACTCGGGAAAAAGTTGGAAGAAATTGAACGGAAATTTGATTTAACTAACGGTCATTCTGAGCAGTTTAAAGAAGGGAATTGTCATTCCGGACTTGATCCGGAATCTAAAGAAATAAACCATCATTCTGAAAAAAGTGAAGAATCTATTAAATCAATTAGCAATAAAATTAAAAAAGCTGTTGATGAAGTATCGGCACTAAAAATTCTTGACCCTGCATGCGGTTCCGGCTCTTTCTTAATTGGAGCGTATCAGTTTTTATTGGATTGGCATTTAAGAATTTATACGTCAACAGATTTATCTTATGCAAAATCTTTGAAAAAAGATGCGCCTCTTTATCAGACAAAAGAAAACGAATACCGCTTAACCACTACGGAAAAAAAGAGAATTTTGCTTAATAACATTTTTGGAGTTGATATTGATAACCAAGCAGTAGAAGTAACAAAACTTTCTCTTCTACTAAAAGTTTTGGAAGGCGAAACTGATGAAAGTTTAAATACACAAATAAGTTTTTTCCGACAAAGAGCTTTGCCCGATTTAAGCAATAATATTAAATGCGGTAATTCTTTAATTGGACCCGATTTTTACAACCAAACAGAACTTGCTCTTGATGATGAAGAACGATACAGAATAAATGTATTTGATTGGCAAAGTGAGTTTGAAGGAATAATGAATTATGGCGGTTTTGATGTTGTGATTGGGAATCCGCCGTATCTAAAAATTACTAAAAATAATATCGACAATAATATTTTGAGCTATTATGAGAGAAAATATAAATCAATATTTGGAGGAAGTTCAAAAAACCTATTTCAATTATTCATTGAAAAAATGTTGAGTTTGACAAAAAATGAGTTTTCATTTATTGTTCCAGAAGCTTTAGCTACGACATCAAGCAATGGGGTTTTGAGAAAACTAATGATTCAAGGTTTTAACTTAGATTCGATTTGTTATTTTGATTACTTTGTATTTAGGGATGCAAATATTGGAACAATTGTATTTATTCTGAGTAGTCAATCACAAAATAACAATTATGAATTAAAAACTATTAATGAAATTAGAGAATGTAAGAAAAAAGGAAAAATTGATTTAAGTTTATGTGAAAACGAGTGGGTTTTAAGATACAATCCAAATCTTAAAATTATTTCAAAAATTATTAGTAAAAATAAATTACTTAGTCAGATAGCTGTCATGTCAAAAGGTATGGTTGTGCAGAATAGAATAGATCATTTAAGATTGGATAAACAACAACATGATTTACCTTTCCTGTTGGGAAAAAATCTTGATAGATATTTTGTAGAGACGAAACAGTTTACAAATTATGATGAATTGAAAATAATCGGGGGAACAAGAGATTTAAATAAACATTTAAAAGTTCCTAGAATTTTAATTAGGAGAACTGGGAATAAACTATGTTGTTGTTATTCAGAGACCAAAGCATTAATTGAAAGTACAGTTTATTTGTTATGGTCAAATGAAATGGATTTACTTTCATTAACCGGCATTCTTAATTCTAAACTATTTACTTTTTTCCTAAGAAATGGATTGCTGACAAACGCACAAGGTTATCCGCAAATACTTATGTGGCAATTAAATAAACTACCAATTGTAGATATTATTAAAAATGAAAAAATTCTTATAAGAGAAAAAGTTGAAAAAATCCAAGAGCTCATTTTATTATTTAATGCTTCCAAAACTCCCCAAGAAAAAACTGCACTTCAAAGACAAATAGATGCAACGGATAAACAAATAGACCAATTGGTTTATGAGCTTTACGGTTTAACAGAAGAAGAAATAAAAATTGTAGAAGAAAGTGTGAAATAAATCCTCACCCTATTTCCCTCTCCTTTAGTAAGGAGAGGGATTATGGGAGAGGTCGAAAAGAGAAATGACAAAACATTATAACAAACCCCAGCTAAAAGAAATCCGTCGAAAACTACGTCGCGATCAAACCTTTGCAGAACAAAATATGTGGGCTCAACTCCGGAACAGAAAATTTCTTGGTTTAAAATTTAAAAGACAATATTCAATTGATAATTTTATAATTGATTTTTATTGCCCGGTATACAAAATTGCAATTGAATTGGATGGTGATATTCACGAACTTCAAGATGTAAAATTGCATGATGAAGTACGTCAAAAATATTTAGAATCATTCGGCGTTAAATTTATACGCATTACAAATGATGATTATTTGGGCAATCCCAACAAAACATTTGATCGGCTAGAAAGTGAAATTAATTTTCTCATTAAAGGCAAATCATAGTCAAATCCAAATCTCATTTAATAAAAGAAGAACTTCAATAGAGAAATTAATGTGAGAGACAATAAAATAGATCAACTTGATTATAAACTTCTTAGTTTGACCAAAGAAGAAATAAAGATTGTAGAAGAAAGTGTGTAATAAAATCTCACCTAATTTTCCTCTCCATTTGATCGTAAGGAAAGAGAAAATAATTTTTCGAATAAAATATAATTTGCTTTTTATGATATCATGTCTTAATTTTTCATAAAATTTTACATTTGTAAAATAATAATTAGATATGAAAACAGAAATATCTCGCCCATGTAATATTGAACTTAGTAAAATTTGCAATACAATTTGGCAAGTTAATGGCATTCCTTTTTATCAAAAAGAAATAATACTTCCTAGTGGTTATGTAGAAATAATTTTCAATTTATCTGACGATGTCAAATTTATCAATAGAAAAACTGAAAAAATATCTCTATTACCAAAATTCTTTATAAATGGAATAAATACACATACGGTATGTATAATTCCACAAGGACATCATACTTTTTTGGGGATTCAACTTTCACCTATGGCTGTAAAGTGTTTATTTAACATACCGGCATACAAACTAACAAATGAAGCTATTGAGTTAAGTGAAATTTTTCCAAATTCAGAATATGTATGGTACAAGCTGATGGAAGCAAATAATTTTAATGAAAGAAAACAAATTATACTTTTTGAATTATTATGTTTAATGGAAAATAATAAGAAGAAAAATGAAATACTGTGTTTTATTAAGGCTCTCGAATCACTTTATTTTGAAAATCTTACAATTCTGGAAATGAATAAGATGCTTAATATTTCTTCAAGACAATTACATAGAAAGGCATTAGACTTTCTTGGTACTAATCCGGAATTTTTTATTAAGTATCAGAGATTTTTAAAGTCCATTAAACTAATTTATCAAAATCAATACACATTGACTGAAATTGCATATTCCTGTAATTATTTTGATCAATCACATTTTACAAAGGATTTTACTGAATTTGCAGGAATTACACCATTTTTTTTTAGGAAGAAAATACAAGAATTTAATGGCACAAAGGGTCATTTTTATTATTAATATGTCCGATACATACAATTTTTCTTCATTCCGGTTAACTATTTTTTAAAGAATTTTCAAATTTTTTTAAGGAGATAAAAATGAAAATATTGAAAATACTGGCTCTCATTATTGGATTAATTGTCTCATTAGTAATCATCGCAATTGTTTATTTTAATGCAAGCTTTCCTCCTCATTATGAAAACAAAGCCCCAAATATTACAGTAGAATTAAATAGTGAAAGAATTGCTGAAGGGAAAAAAATTGTTTCAATGACTTGTGCTTTATGTCATAAATCTGAGGATGGAAAATTAAGTGGTAAAATCCTTGATAAAGATAGTCCAGTAGGAACACATTACGCCCCAAATATCACAAAGGATTTTAAAAATGGTATTGGGCGCTATACTGATGGCGAACTTATCTATTTATTAAGAACCGGAATAACAAAAGAAGGGAAACTTACTCCTCCATGGATGTCTCGTTTTCCAAATCTCTCAGATGAAGATATTTTTTCTATAGTTGCATTTTTGAAATCTGATGATTCATTGGTTGATGCTGTTAAGTCTACGCCAGGTGAAAGTGAACCGACTCTATTATTTAAAATATTGATGAATGTCGCATTTAAACCCATACCATATCCCAAAGAAAAAATTATCGCACCATCAATAGATAATATTATTGCTTACGGTAAATATCTTGCCACAGCAAAATATGAGTGTTTTGGTTGTCACAGTAAAGATTTTTCAACAGTTAATATTTTAGAACCAGAAAAATCCGAAGGATACTTTGGCGGAGGTAATCAATTTATCAATCCAGAAGATGGAACAATAAGTTATTCCAAAAATTTAACAATGGATGAATCTGGTTTAGGCAATTGGAATTTAGAATTATTTACAAAAGTTTTAAAGAGTGGAAATAATTTAAATGGTTCTAAATTCAAATATCCGATGAGTGCATATAACCTATTAACAGATTCAGAAATAAATGCTATTTGGTCTTATTTAAATTCTATTCCCAAAATCAAATAACATTTGTCGAATAGCATTTTTATTGTTTAATAGGTACTGAAAATGAATATGAAATAATTGAAATGACAAATAATCATTTAATTACACAGTTAACCAAATTGAAGAGGGTTTCAACTCACTGTATAAGTTAATCATATATATGCAATACAAATTGTATTTCTCAATTTATTTTGATAGATACCAAATTTTCGTGAAGATATAATTATAACTTTGTTTGAGAATGATCCATTGACAAATATTTATCCGATGTAAGAATGTGCCAATGTTTTAACAAAATAATTATTTTGTTATTTGTCCAAACTTTTATAAAAATTGAACTTAATTGATTATTGTAAAAAAAATTCTTTAACTAATATTTATAGGAGTAAGAAAAATGAAATTGAATTATCAAATAATTACTCTACTTTTAATATTCACATTTGCAATCAAAACTCAAGCCCAATTTAATGTACTCGAAAAAGTTAAAAAGAAAGTGGAAAAGAAAATTGATAAAAATGTTAACGAATCAATTGATAAAACACTGGACAACACAGAAAAGGAAATAAAAGAAGGTTCAACAAATAATAATGAAAAAAGTGACGCTGGAAATGAAAGTGTAAAAGAGGAAAAAATCACTTTAAATACGGAAACAACCTCTAATACAAAGAATGAAAATGATAAGAAGTTAAAATTATGGTCAAAATATGATTTTGTATCGGGTGATAATATAATATTTGAAGATAATCTTTTTAATGAAGAAAATGGTGAATTCCCGTCAAGATGGGATCTTATTTCGGGTAATGCAGAAAATGCAGAATATGGAAATGATAAAGTTATTAATTTTGCACAACCAAGTACAACTATTACTCCAATAATGGATAAAGATGAATATCTACCCGAAGTTTTTACCCTAGAATTTGATGCATTCTTTCACGATAAGGCTAGTACGAGACAACAAAGATATTTGATTAAATTTTGGACACAACCACGAACAAGAGAAAGAGATAAGGATTCTAGGTTAATTGATCCGATTATTATTGATTGGAATTCTGCAAATATGTATAAGTATAATGGCAAAATTGAAGAAGAAACATCTGAGGTACGTAGTAATTGGAAAGGACAATGGAAACATATTGCTTTAGCATTTAATAAAAGATCTTTAAAATTGTATCTGAATGAATCAAGACTATTAAACATTCCAAACTCAGATTATAAACCAAAAATGTTTTCAATTGAAGCTTTTTATGATAAAAAAAATATTGATGTTACCGCAATTAAAAATATTCGTTTAGCGGAAGGTGGGAAAAAACTGTATAACAGAGTAATTTCCGAAGGTAAATTTTTAACTAGAGGAATTTTATTCGATGTGAACAAATCCTTAATTAAACCAGAATCAATGGGAATAATTAATGCAATTGTTGAAATGATGAATGAACATCAATATCTAAATTTTAGTATTGAAGGACATACGGATAGCGATGGTGATGATTTTTCAAATCAAAAACTTTCTGAAGAAAGAGCTGAAGCTGTAAAAAAAGCAATTATCGAATTAAATATTAGTGAAGACAGATTAAAATCCAAAGGTTTTGGTGAATCAGTTCCGGTAGATAATAACTCAACGCCTGAAGGTAAAGCTAATAATAGAAGAGTTGAATTTATAAAATTCTAATCAAACCAAAATTTTAAAGAAGCTGTCTCAAAAGTAAAAAATTGTCATGGAATTTATTTCAGCATCTGTTTTTGTTAAAATTTCGAAGGTCTTGATTCTGAAACAAGTTCAGAATGACACTTCTGAGACAGCATTTTTCTTATATAGCTACTTTATTAAAGTCATTTTTTTTACATCAAAAAAAACATCTGTACTTAATTTTGCAAAATATATTCCACTCGATAAACTAGATCCGTCAAATTCTGATTTGTAATTTCCAGATGTTTGAAATTCATTAACTAATCTTGCAACTTCGTTTCCAAGAACATCATATACTATTAATTTAACATAAGAAGGACTTGATATACTGTATTCTATTTTAGTTGAAGGATTAAATGGATTGGGATAATTTTGCTTCAAATAAAATTCATTCGAAATTGACTCTAATTTTTCGACACTTGTTAAATCATCATTACCCCAACCTATACTTCCGCTAATTACACCTGAATGTGGAGGATCCTCAACATCAGCTAAGATTGATAGTGATTCACCCGTCTTTGCTATAAAGAAGTAAGTAACAGTTATATCTGTCCCCATTGGGATACCAAAAATGAAAGAAGTTTTTATTTCTTGCTCCCTTGATCTCAAAGCATCAACTTCCTTACCACTTGGCAATTTCATAGTTCCCCATGCATCTATGTGTATATTATAAGTTGTAACACTCTCACCAGTTAAATATTGTTCACCATCTGAAAAGGATTTGTCGACAACTGAGTCAGTTACAGACCAAGTTTTATCAAAAGTGAGTGGAAAGTCATATTGCTTGAACGGAGGAAAATTTCTTGAAACAGACTCGTTTACTGAAGTATTTCCATCTTCAGTAAAAGTATTTAAAGATACACTTCCTAATTCAGCGGCATTTGTCAAATCATAAAATGTCCATGATTCACTTTTCCCCGTTTGTCCTTGTCCCAAATTAATATCCATCGTGAAATATGTTGCTATATCGGAATTAGCAAAAGAATCTGCATAGGGAGTGGTTGATGTTAATATATTGCTAAGTTCACGAAATGAATGAGGGGTTAAGTTTGAATAATCCCACTGATTGTTTCCGCCAGTCTGACCAATATTAATAGATTCCGAAAGTGTATCAACAAAAACGGTATTTGTTTTTCCAATTTGATATAATGATGTATAATCATTTTGAGTAATAGTAATTTGTGAAAATAGAAATGAAGAACTTAAGAAGAAAAAAGAATATTGTATCAAATATTTCATATTACTCCTTTCTATATGTTAAATAAAAAAGATAACAAGTTTTATTTATTTTTTCAAGCGTATATCAATTTAATTTTCCCATTAATATTTTAATTTTACTTTTACTAGGTAATCTTAACTATCCTCTAAGTTAGAAATTCAAGCTAATCTTCTATAATTAAAAGCTTATTTATTCACAATTATAAAAATGTATTTACTATTTTTACAATTAACTTATAAAACAAAAAAGGTTTTTATGAAAATACTAATCATTATTAACGATGCACCATACGGAACCGAAAAAGCTTATAATGCCTTACGTCTTGCAATGAACATTCAAAAAGAAAGTCCTGAAACAGAAGTTGCAATATTTTTAATGGCAGATGCTGTTGGTTGCGGAATTCCAAACCAGATAACTCCTCAAGGATATTATAATATTGAGAGAATGATGAAAGCCGTTGTTCTAAAAGGAGGGAAAATTAAAGCATGCGGAACGTGCATGGATGCAAGAGGTTTTGCTGAATTAAAATTACTTGACGGTGTTGCGAGAAGTGATATGAAAGAACTTGTTCGATTGACTCTTGATAGTGAAAAAGTTATAACATTTTAATATGTTATGAATCCGATGGCAGACCGGTTACTTTTGGGACAGCTACAGTGAAATAAAAATATAGAATATTATTGAAAAAATTATTTGTGTACTTTTAGAAGTAAATGATTTTTCTAATGCTATTTTTTATTTTTGATTATTAAATAGTTTGATGTTAAACTTGAGATTTGTTTATGTCCCTTTTTCAAAAATCTGTAATTAAGAAATACCTTTCCAATTTAGATTCCAAAGAAGTTACTTCTGCTTATAATAAATTCAGAGAATTTTACGGTGATTCCGAACGAATAGAAAACATTAAACTCTTAAAGGAAGAAAACTATCAAGAAGGATTTTTTACGGGAAATATTCGTTCAAGTTTTGGGATATACGATAAATCCCGATAAAAATTACAATCTTACAACTGAATTTAAGAACGAAACTGATTCTAAAAAAGCGGATGGTGCAATTCTTCAAGATGGAAATGCAATCGGCGTAATCGAGCTTAAATCAACAAAAACGGTTAATCTGGAATCAATCACAACACAAGCATTTAATTATAAAAATCATCAAAACAAATGCAGATTTGTAATAACATCAAACTTTGAAAAACTCAATTTTTATATTGATAATGCAACTGAGTGGGAAGAATTCAATCTATTTACATTAACAGAAAATGATTTCAAACTTTTTTACTTTCTGCTAAACAGTAAAAATATTCTTAACGGAATTCCGTTAAAAGTAAAAGAAGAATCAAGATTACATGAAGAAAATATTTCCGATAAACTATACAAAGATTACTCGCAATTCAAACATAAAATCTATAATAACCTTGTAAAAAATAATCCGCAATTTGATAAACTTAGCTTGTTCAAAAGTTCGCAAAAATTATTAGATAGAATTTTATTCATACTCTTTGCAGAAGATAGTTTATTAGTTCCGCCAAACTCAATAACCAGAATAGTTGATCAATGGAAACAATTAAAATCTCTGGATGAAGCGAAACCGCTTTACACAAGATTTGTAAAATTTTTCAATCATTTAAATGTTGGGCATACTTACGAAGAATATTCGCTTCCGGCATATAACGGCGGATTATTTCAAGAAGATGAAATTCTGGATAATGTAAAAATCGATGATGAAATTTTACTTACCGATATTATAAAACTTTCTTCTTATGATTTCAGCAGTGAAGTTGATGTAAATATTTTAGGACATATTTTTGAACACAGCTTATCGGAAATTGAAGAACTAACCGCAGAACTGGAAGGCAATTTAGTTGAGCGTGAAAAATCCAAACGCAAAAAAGATGGAATTTTTTACACTCCAAAATACATTACAAAATATATTGTTGATAATACGATTGGCTCTTTGTGTACCGAAAAGAAAAAAGAATTAAATCTTGATGAAATTGACGAAACAATTTTAGAAAGCAGCAGAACGCAAAAAGGGAAGTTAAACCAGAAAGCAAAAATATTATTTGATAATCTTGATAAATACAGAGAATATATTTTATCGCTGAAAATACTTGATCCGGCTTGCGGAAGCGGAGCATTCTTAAATCAAGCGCTGGAATTTTTAATAAAAGAGCATAAATGGATTGATGAACATAAAAGCTCTTTGCTGAAAGAAGCGTTTACAATTTCCGAATATGAAAAAGATATTGTTGAAAATAATATTTATGGTGTTGATATAAATGAGGAAGCCGTTGAAATTGCAAAACTTTCTTTGTGGCTGAGAACTGCAAAAAAAGGAAGAAAACTTTCTACACTAAGCAATAATATAAAATGCGGAAATTCATTAATTGATGATCCGAAAGTTGCCGGAAATAAAGCATTTAATTGGAATGAAGAATTTAAGGAAATAATGAGCAATGGCGGTTTTGATGTTGTAATTGGAAATCCGCCTTATGTTTTTGCTCGAGAAAAAATTTCTCAATCCGACAAAGATTTCTTTAATCAAAAATATAATTCTGCGAAATACCAAGTAAATACATATTTGTTATTTATTGAAAAGACAATTGATTTAATTCATAAAAATGGAACTTATGGTTTAATTATACCAAATTCTTGGTTAATGGTTTTTTCGGGTGAAGGATTAAGAAAATATATAATAGAAAATTGTAAACTAAATCAAATAATAAATCTTGAAGGCTTTTCATTTGAAGGAATTGGTGTTGAAACTATTATCCTAATTGCAAATAAACAAATGTGTTTTGAAAATGAGTTTAAAGTGTTTATAAGTGTTAATGCTGAGTTTAAATACTCTCATTCAAAAAACCAAAAAAGTTTTTTACAAAATGAAGCTTATGAATTCAATGTTTTTGCAGATGAAGAAAGTTCAAAAATTATAAATAAAATTAAACATAACTCTTTTCCTCTTGACTCATTATTGCAAGTTAAAGCTGGATTAAAGGCTTATCAAACTGGAAAAGGAAAACCAAAGCAGACTATAGAAGATGTTAAAAATAGACCCTTTGATTATAAATATAAATATGATAATAACACATTCAAATATTTAGAAGGAAAGGATCTATTAAGATTTTGTATTAATTGGTCTGGCACATATTTAAGATTTGGCGAACATTTAGCCGAACCAAGAAAGTTTTCTGGACAAAAAATAATTATTAGAGAAATTACGGGAAAATATCCCCATTCAATTATAGCAACATTTACAAGTGAAGAATATTTATTTAATATGAGCAATATTGCAATAGTTGAAAGGGATGAAAAAAAAGTTGAATTAAAATATGTTTTAGCTTTGTTGAATAGTTTTTTACTTTCCTATTATTTCATGAAAAATACCGCAAAGTCAGTTAGAAAATTATTCCCAAAAATCATTTTAAATGATTTACGTTTGTTCCCAATAAAATTAATTAGCTCAGAAAACCAAAAGCCATTTATTTATAAAACTGACAAAATGTTATTACTTAATATTCAATTTCAAGAAGCAGTAAATAAATTTGCTCATAGAATTAAAGACACATTTATTTTAGAGAAAATCAGTCAAAATCTTCAATCATTTTATGACTATGATTTTAGGAAATTCCGAACTGAACTTAAAAAACAAAAAGTAGAGATTTCTTTAAAACAACAGGACGAATGGGAAGAATATTTTAACGAGTACAAAACTAAAATAAATCAGCTTCAAGAAGAAATAACCAAAACAGATAATGAAATAGATGTAATGGTTTACAAACTTTACAACCTTACCTATGAAGAAGTAAAAATTGTAGATCCTCAATTTTGGATGAGAGAGGAAGAGTATTATAGATGATATTAGTCCATATTTAACATTGGTAAGCTAATTTTAAAAATTGAACCCTTGGGTTTATTATCCAGAATTTCAATTTCACCGGACATTCTTTCAATAACGGATTTCACTAAACTTAATCCTAAACCATAACCACTAATTTTAGTGGAATTCACTGATTCAATTCTATAAAACCTTTGGAAAACTTTATTTTTTTCTTCACCTTTTATTCCAATTCCATCATCAATAATTTTCAAAATAATTTTATTGTTTTCCTTATGCAAAACTACTTCAACAATTGAATTCTGCGGTGAATATTTAATTGCGTTATTAATAAGATTCTGAACGGCAATAGAAAAATATTCGGATTTGCCTCTAACATAAATATTTTCTTGAATGTTAAAATTAACTCTTGGTAAATCAAAAATTTTTGCAATATCATTTTTAAGCAAACTTGATATATTAAAAACACTTTGGTTATCTTCACAAGAATTACAATCTCTTGACATAATGAGCATTGTTCTAATCATTTCAATCATTCTATCTGTTTGATCTTTTAATATTTTACATGTTTCTTTATACTCATTTATTTCATGATCTCTTTTTAAAATATAATCCAATTCGGTTTTAATTGAAGTTAGCGGTGTCATAAGTTGATGAGATGCGTTATCAGTAAATTGTGATATTTCTTTAATTTGATTTTCTAATCTTTCAAAAAGTGAATTTAGAGTATTTTTTAATTTGCCAAGTTCATCCTCTGAATCTGCTGAATAATCTAATCTTCCACTTAGATTTGTTGCAGAAATAGAATTTGCAGTTTCAATTATTTTGTTAATCGGTTTGTAACTTTTTTGAGCAAGAAATATACTTAACAATGTTACAATTATAACAATTACCGGGAATGAAATTAAGTTTACTATAATTACACTTTTTACAACAGAGTTAAAACTTGATTGAAATGCCGATAACTGAATAACACCAATACTTTTACCATTTTGATTTATAAGCTGCTTGTAAATTGTTCTTAATTGCTCATTCCCAAATTTTAAATCTTCAAAGTAATATGGTGTAAATTTATTAGGAAAACCTAAATCAATATTTCCTAAAAGATTTACATTTTCGCTTTTAAGAAAAAGTACACCTTTCAAATTATAAACTTGCAGAAAATATGGATTATCGGTTTTGAATTTTAAGTCCGGTTCTTCTAATTCTCTTCTATGTAAAATTTTTATAGAATCGTTTTCAACAGAAATTGTATTTAAAATATGTTCAAGTTCATGAGTTAATCTTGAATCTAAATCTTCAACCAAAATATAATCTAGTTCAAAAAGTGTGAATAAACTAAAAAGTAAATAAAAGGAAATTAAAACAACACCATACCAAACAGCAGTGCGTTTAACAGTTTTTGTAAGTACGATTTTTTTCATTTTAATCAATTAGAAAAATATAACCTTCGCCGTAAATTGTTTGAATAATTTTTTTATCTGAATTAGATTCTAATTTCTTTCTTAAATTTTTTACTGTTACTTCAACAATATTTGTTTCGGGAATAAATGGAAGTTCCCAAACATCCTTACATAAAATTTCCTTATTTAGAATTTTTCCTTTATTATCCATAAAATATTTTAACAGTTCGAATTCTTTATCTGAAAGCTTAATTATATTTTTATCAGTTTTCAATTCTCTGTTAAGTAAATCAAATTCAATATCATCAATAAAAACAGATTTTATCGCTGAGTTATATCTTCGATTAACGGCTAATATTCTTGCCAAAACTTCATCAAAAGAAAATGGTTTAGTAATATAATCATCTGCACCTAAATTTAAAGCTTCAACTTTATTAGAAATATCCGTAAGTGCCGTAACTAAAATTATTGGTTTATTAAATCCGCTTTCTCTTAAAGTTTTACATACTTGAATACCGCTAATTTTTGGAATTCTCCAATCGAGTAATATCGTGTCAAAATTATTTTTAGAAATTACATCTAAAGCCTCTTCGCCATCAATCGCAAGAGAAGTTTCAAAACCCTCATCTAAAAAGTTTTTAACAAGTGATTTTGCAATGCTTTCTTCATCTTCCACAATTAGAATTTTCATAGTATCTCAAATTATTATACCTAAAATTACTGTTTTTCAATAGAGAATCCTTTTTGGAAATTATGAAAAATTATTAATAATTGTTTTGGTGACTAAATAGGACATAAACGTTACTTTTACTTACAGAAATTTCATTTCACTTTTTTGGGAGAAAATATGAAAAAATTCTTTACCTTTTTTTACATAATAGTGGTTTTACCATTTGCTTTAATTGCGCAAGAATATGCCGGAAGTGAAGCTTGTAAAACTTGTCATTCCGCACAACATAATGATTGGAAACAATCAGGTCACCCATATAAAATACAAAAAATAAGCGATGGAAATCCACCAGTTTACCCAATATTATCAGCACACAAAAAAGTGGGTTCACAAGTTGATTATACATTAAATTCCGGAATCCCAAATGTACCTGATGGATTAGCTTGGAGTGATATAGGTTTTGTTTTAGGCGGATATCATTCAAATGCAAGATTTTTGGATAAAGAAGGGTATTTGATTTTAGGAGCAAACCGACAATATAATTTACCTACAAACAAATGGGTCAATTATGTTCAAGCTGATCCAGGTAAAAGCACCTATCCTTATAGCTGCTAT